>CAYZMR010000436.1:0-3197 GCA_964479515.1 uncultured Hyphomicrobiales bacterium
GCCTCGATCGACGAAGCGAAGATCCAGCGCGATCCCAAGAAGGGCGACTTCTACATCGCGCTGACCGAGAAGCCCGGGCGCGATGCGCTCGATGTCGTCACCGAGATCATCCAGGTCGTGGTGCGCACGTTTCCCTGGCCGAAGTCGATGCGCTGGGGCGCGGCCTCGGCGAAAGGCGGCAGCCTCGAATGGGTGCGGCCGCTGCACGCGATCGTCGCGACCTTCGGGCCCGAGACCGAGGAGCCCGCGATCGTACCGGTCACGGTCGACGGCGTCGCTGCCGCCGGCACGACCTACGGCCATCGTTTCCTCGCCCCTGACGCATTCACGGTGCGCCGCTTTGCCGATTATGTGAGCAAGCTCGAGAAGGCGAAGGTCGTGCTCGATCCGGCGCGCCGGCGCGAGATCATCCTCGCCGACGCCAAGAACCTCGCCTTCGCGCAGGGCTACGAGCTGGTCGAGGACGAGGGCCTGTTGAACGAGGTCGCGGGGCTGGTCGAATGGCCGGTCGTGCTGATGGGCTCGTTCGACGAAGCGTTCCTGAAGATTCCGGGCGAAGTGATCCGCGCGACGATCCGCAACAACCAGAAATGCTTCGTGGTGAGCGATCCGAAAACGGGCAAGCTCGCGGCGCGTTTCATCCTCACCGCCAACACGGAAGCCGTTGACGGCGGAAAGGCGATCATCGCCGGCAACGAGCGCGTGATCCGCGCGCGGCTCTCGGATGCGAAGTTCTTCTACGAGACCGATCTGAAGATCCGGCTTGAAGACCGGCTGGCGAAGTTCAAGGACATCGTCTTCCACGAGAAGCTCGGGTCGCAGGCCGAACGCATTGAGCGGATTGAGCGACTGGCGGCCGAGCTTGCGCCGCTGGTCGGCGCCGATGTCGAGAAGGCCAAGCGCGCCGCGCGGCTCGCCAAGGCCGACCTGCTCACCGAAGTCGTCGGCGAATTCCCCGAAGTGCAGGGCACCATGGGGAAATATTACGCGCTGGCACAGGGCGAAGACGAAAGCGTCGCCGCCGCCATCGAAGAGCACTACAAGCCGGCCGGCCCGAACGACCGCGTACCGACCGACCCGGTGTCGATCGCGGTCGCGCTCGCCGACAAGATCGACACGCTGGTCGGGTTCTGGGCGATCGACGAGAAGCCGACGGGAAGCAAGGACCCGTATGCGCTGCGCAGGGCGGCGCTCGGAATCATCCGGATAATTCTATCGAACGAATTAAAGCTAAAGCTTCATCGGGCGATCCATGATGCGTGGCGGGGTTCAAGCAACGCAGGCACCATCATGTCAACGGAAGCGCGTCAGCAGCTCGGGAGCGAGCTTCTCTCCTTCTTCGCAGACCGCCTCAAGGTTCAGCTTCGCGAGCAAGGTGCCCGCCACGATCTGGTCGACGCCGTGCTCGCCCTTGAGGGCGAGGGCAATGATGACCTCCTCCTCATCGTCCGCCGCGTCGAGGCGCTCGGAAAGTTCCTCGCAACCGACGACGGCAAGAGCCTGCTCGCCGGATATAAGCGCGCGACCAACATCGTACGCATCGAGGAGAAGAAAGACGGCCGCAGCTATCACGGCAAGCCCGACCCGCATCTCTACATGCAGCCCGAGGAGCGCGAGCTTGCGGTCAGCATCATGACGGTCAAGACCGAGGCAGGGGCGGCCGTCGCGCGTGAGGACTTCGAGGGTGCGATGCGCGCGATCGCGACGCTGCGCCCGCATGTCGATGCGTTCTTCGAGAAGGTGACGGTCAACGTCGCGATCTCGGACCGGCGCGAGAACCGGCTGAAGCTTTTGAACGAAATCCGCGAGGCGACGCGCGCGGTGGCGGATTTCTCCAAGATCGAGGGATGATGGACGTCATCCTGAGGTGGCCGCCGACGGCGGCCCTCGAAGGATGGCCGCGCGCTCCGAACAAGCGCCGTCGCCCTTCGAGGCTCGCTTCGCTCGCACCTCAGGGTGACGGCTGTCCACACCCCTCGCCGCGTCGCCCGCGATCCGCCATCATGGCGCCGGACCGGGCGTGGCCTCGGCCGGTCCGCCGGGACACGTCGGGGCCCTTGGAGTGCATTATGACCCTCAGCGCCGTCCACCTGACACCCATTGTGTCGATTCTCGCCGGCATCCTCATTCTGATCATGCCGCGGCTCCTCAATTACATCGTGGCGATCTACCTGATCGTGATCGGCATCATCGGGCTTGGCGTCATCCACTGAAGGCTTCTCCCGCATGACGGTGTTGCGCGCGGGAACCTGACCTGATCTATCGCGTTGCGGAACCGCGTGGGCGAGCATCCCGCCCGCGGCGATTCGGTCTATCCGGTTGAATTGCCGGCAAAAACCCGCCAAGAGACGCAGCATGAAGAACGGCAAGTTGAAGCCGCGGCCGAAGGCGTCGGCCGCGAAATCGCAGACAAAGAAGGCGGCCTCCGTGAAGGCGCCGGCGAAGGCGCGCGCCCACAAATGGGTCTACGCCTTCGGCGGCGGAACCGCCGAGGGGCGATCGAGCATGCGCAACCTGCTCGGCGGCAAGGGCGCGAACCTCGCCGAGATGGCGAATCTTGGCCTGCCGGTGCCCCCGGGCTTCACCATCACGAGCGAGGTCTGCACCTATTACTACGCTAACCGCGAGACCTATCCGGCCGAGCTCAAAGCACAGGTCGAGAAGGCGCTCGGCCAGGTCGCGCGCATCACCGGCAAGACCTTTGGCGACGCCGCCGACCCGCTGCTCGTCTCGGTGCGATCGGGGGCGCGCGCGTCCATGCCCGGCATGATGGACACGGTGCTCAACCTCGGCCTCAACGACGTGACGGTCGCGGCGCTCGCGAAGTCCTCGGGCGACCCGCGTTTTGCCTACGACAGCTATCGCCGCTTCATCACGATGTATTCCGACGTGGTGCTCGGTGTCGGGCACGACCACTTCGAGGAGCTGCTGGAGGAGCATAAGGAGCGCCACGGCTATTCGCTGGATACGGAGCTTTCGGCGCAGGACTGGGAGAAGCTGGTCGGGCGCTACAAGCAGCGCGTCCGGGAGGAGACCGGCGCCGACTTCCCGCAGGATCCGCATCAGCAGCTATGGGGCGCGATCAGCGCGGTGTTCGGATCCTGGATGAACCAGCGCGCGATCACCTATCGCCGCCTGCATCACATCCCGGAAAGCTGGGGCACCGCGGTGAACGTCCAGGCCATGGTGTTCGGCAA
>CAYZMR010000437.1:0-3191 GCA_964479515.1 uncultured Hyphomicrobiales bacterium
CCGGGTTCACGGCCTGCTTCGAGACGTTGAACAGCAGGCAGCCGCCGGTGCCTTGAGCGAGCATGATCTTCACCGCCGCCTGCGCGACGCGCTGGTGGCCGTAGAAGTTCAATTCGAAGC
Organism: uncultured Hyphomicrobiales bacterium; assembly: GCA_964479515.1. Classification (GTDB taxonomy): domain Bacteria; phylum Pseudomonadota; class Alphaproteobacteria; order Rhizobiales; family Xanthobacteraceae; genus PALSA-894. Next base: position 121 of record CAYZMR010000437.1, read on the forward strand.
TCTCGCGCAGCACGCTTTCCTCGACCTCGCCGATGCGGCCCTGCCAGGCCGCGCCCGCGTTCGACACCACGATGTCGACGCCGCCGAAGGCCGCAACGACCCGCGCGAACGCCGCCTTCACGGACGCCGCATCGGTCACGTCGCACGCGATGCCGATGGCGGCGCCGCCGATCGCCCTGGCTTTCTGTTGCGCGGCGGCTTCGTTCACGTCGAGCAGCGCCACTTCGGCGCCCGCCGCCGCGAAGGCCTTCGCGGTCGCGGCGCCGATCGTGCCGCCGGCGCCGGTCACCGCCACGATCTGCCCGGCGAGCGGTTTCTCGGCCGCGGTCCCGAGCTTTGCCTGTTCGAGCGACCAGTATTCCATATCGAACAGGTTGGCGTCGTCGAGCGCCGAAAAGCGGCCGACGGCTTCCGCGTCCGTGATGGTCTCGATCGCGGCCTGCGCGAGGTCGGCGGCGACACGCGCGTCCTTGGCCGAGCGGCCGAGCCCGTAGAGGCCGAGCCCCGGCACGAGCACGACGCGCGGCATCGGGTCGAGGCTCTTCTTGATGCCGCCGCAGCGCGCATTGTTCGACGCGAAATACGCTTGGTATTTCGCCACGAACGCCGCGACCGCCGCGCTCGCGCCTTGCTTGAAATCGGCGAGCGAGCCTGCTCGCGGCGCCGGCACGATCAGCGGCCAGTTTTTCGTGCGGATCGTGTGGTCGGGCGTCACCACGCCGGCCTGGCTGTAGCGCGCAAGCTCGGCGCCGTTGACGAAATTGGCGATCGCGTCATCGTGGCGGAATTCGAGGATGAAGCGCTTCCAGGCGCCTTCGGTCTTTTCATCTTTCAGCGCGCAGGCGCCGCGCAGGATCGGCGCGACGTCCGCGCCGGGCGCGACCTGTTGCGGCAATTGCGTGGTCGCAAAGACCGCCCTGCGGCCGCGGCGCAGCCGCTCTTCGGCGCGCGTCACGAACGCGATCATGCGTTCGTAGGATTCGCGCGCGTCGGCGCCGAAGGTGAAGATGCCGTGCTTGTGCAGGATCAGCCCCTCGACCGTGGGATCGCGCTCGAATGCTACCGCCGCCGCCTTGGCGAGCGCGAAGCCGGGCATGATGTAGGGCAGGTAGCCGACGCTTGCGCCGTAGACCTCCTCGCAGAGCCGCTCGCCGTCCGGCTGATCGGTCAGGCTCAGCACGGCGGTCGAGTGCGTGTGGTCGACGAATTTGTGCGGCAGGAAGGCGTGCAGCAGCGTCTCGACCGACGGATTCGGCGCGGAAGGGTCGATCAGATTCGCGCGCTGTACGCGCACCATGTCTTCGTCCGAGAGCGCGTCGCGCGCGCGCAGCTTCTTGAGCGGATCGAGCCGGACCGCGGGCAATCCCGCCGGCTCGATCGTGCCCATGTCCCATCCGGAACCTTTCACGCACAGCACGTCGACGCGCTCGCCGTTGAGGTCGGTGACTTGCGTCTTCACCGAGGTGTTGCCGCCGCCGTGCAAAACCAGCTTGGGATCGGCGCCGAGCAGGCGTGTCGTGTAGACGCGCAGCGCGAGGTCACGCGGCAAATCCGTATAACGGGCGACCGCGGCTTGCGCCTCGCGATCGACCCATGCGCTCTTCATCGGCCGCCTATCCGCGTCGCGACCACCAGCCGAAGCGGCGAGGCTTCGCCTCGTCGGCCGCAGCCGCAGGCTCGGGACTCGCCACGGGCTCGGGTACCGCCGCGGGCTGAGCTACGGGCGCGGGCGGAGGTGGTGGCGCGGCCGGTGCTTCGAAGCTCCCGAACGCCGGCGCCGGCTCGCGGATCGTCGAACGCCGTTTCGGCGGCTCGGGGGGTGGGGGCGCTGCCTCGCGCGCTGCCGGCTCGGGCGGAGGGGGCGCGACCTCACGTGCGACCGGCTCGAACGGCTGCGGCGCGTGCGGCTCGGGCGCGGCCGGTGCTTCGACGCGCGGTGGCCCGCCGAGATCGGCGGCCGCGTCGGCGACTTCCGGTTCGATTCCGTGCTGGGGCGCGTCGTGATGATCTTGCGGACCTTGCTGGCCGCCGTTCTGGCCCGCATAGGGAGCTTCGCCGTCGCGTTCGCGCCGGTTGCGTCGACCGCCGCGGCGGCCGCGCCGGCGTCTGCGGCGTTCGCCCTCGGCACGCTGCTCCTCGGTCTCCGGTTGCCCGGCGGGGCGATCGGCCGCGACCGGCTCGCCGGCTTCCTCGTCGTCGCTCTCGTGCGCCACTGCGTGCTCGGCGACAGTCTCGTGCGTGAACTCGGCCCCTTCGCGCGGCTCGCGCCCTTCGCCGCCGCGCCCACGGCCGCGCCGGCGTCTGCGCCGGCCGCGATTGCCGTCCTCGGACCGTTCGACAACCGCGGTCTCGCCCGACGTCTCGCCAGGGGTCTCGCTCTCGGTCTCGTGCTCGGCTTCGTCTTCCGTCTCCGCGGCCTCGTCCTCGATCGGCTCGTCGAGCTCGGGTTCCCGCGTCTCTTCGGCCGCCACCATCGCCGACTGGGCCTGCGCGGCGAGCGCGCGCGCCGCCTCTAGGGAATGCACCTGCTCGCCCTTCTCGATCACGAAGGGCTGCGCGGCGGCGACGCTGTCGTCGGCATTGACCGTGAGGGTGATCTGAAAACGGCTCTCGAGCTCGCGCAGATGCGCGCGCTTGTGGTTGAGCACATAGAGCGCGACCTCGGCGCGGGTGCGCACGATGAGATTGTGGGTCGCTCCCTTGAGCAGCATTTCCTCCAGCATGCGCAGGAGATGTAGCGCGACGGAGGAGACCGAGCGCACATGCCCGGTGCCGCCGCAATGCGGGCACTTGTCGGTCGAGCTCTCCAGCACGCTCGAGCGGATGCGTTGGCGCGACATCTCCATCAGGCCGAAATGCGAGATGCGCCCGACCTGGATGCGGGCGCGGTCGTGCTTGAGGCACTCCTTGAGCCGCCGCTCGACCGCACGGTTGTTGCGGTTCTCTTCCATGTCGATGAAATCGATGACGATCAGCCCGGCGAGATCGCGCAGGCGGAGCTGGCGCGAGATTTCCTCGGAAGCCTCGAGGTTGGTCTTGAGCGCGGTGTCCTCGATGTGGTGCTCGCGCGT
>CAYZMR010000438.1:0-3190 GCA_964479515.1 uncultured Hyphomicrobiales bacterium
ACGACGCGGTCGATGGCGGCGCGGGCGACGACCAGCTCGGCGGCGGTGCCGGCGACGACATCGTGGTCGGCGACGACGGCAACGATGTCCTCTTCGGCGAGGCCGGCAACGACAAGATGAACGGCGGCGCCGGCAACGACATCATCCTCGGCGGTGACGGCGACGATCAGCTCGGCGGCGGCAGCGGCGACGACCAGATCCTCGGCGGCAACGGCAACGACGTATTGTGGGGCGAGGACGGCAACGACACGCTCAACAGCGGGACTGGCGACGACCTGCTGATCGGGGGTGCGGGCAGCGACACCTTCGCTTTCACGGCCGGCGACGGCAACGACACCATTCTCGACTTTGCGCCGGGGCAGGACCACGTCTGGTTCACCGGCACCAGCCTGCACTCGTTCGCCGACGTGCAGGCGCACGCGAGCGTCTCGGCGACCGGCGCGACCGTCATTAGCTACAATGGCGGGACGGTGACGCTCAATGGCGTCGCGCCCGCCGCCCTCCACGCGGGCGACTTCATCTTCAGCTAGCGCTTGACAACGCGATATTTGAGCCGCTGGTGACGGCGGCGGCGCATGCCGCCGATGAGGTTCCCCTGTCCGCGACCGATGATCCGTTCTGGCGCCGCAAATCCCTCGCCGAGATGACGCAGGGCGAGTGGGAAAGCTTGTGCGACGGCTGCGGCCGCTGCTGCCTGGTCAAGCTCGAGGACGAGGACGACGGCACGATCTATTTCACCGATGTCGGCTGCCGCCTGCTCGACGGCACGACGTGCCGCTGCGGCGACTACGCGCACCGCACCGCTCGCGTCGAAGACTGCGTGCAGCTCACGCCGCAGAACGTCGGCACGCTCAACTGGCTGCCGCCGAGCTGCGCCTACCGGCTGCTCGCCGAAGGCCGCGATCTTTATTGGTGGCATCCGCTCGTCTCGGGCGATCCCGACAGCGTGCACGCGGCCGGCATCTCGGTGCGCAACCGTGTGTTCGCGGACGAGGACACAGTCCCCGAGAGCGCGATCGAGCAACACATCGTCACTTGGCCGCTCAAGCTGCCGAAGTCGGCCCGGCGCAAGACCGCCCCGTAACGGGCTCGTGGATTTCCGCCGCCCGCCTGGAGCGCCGGCTTTCCCAACAAACAATTCCGAACTCAGGAACCAGCGCCCTGGTTGCGCGTTGATCTGCCGGGCGGCGACCCCGTGCCCCCCCGTCCCCGACGCCGCCCTGTTTTGGCCCCGGCCGGCCTTCCTCCCGAAGCCGGCCGGGGTAACACTGTTGCGAGGACCCGATGCCCACGAAGTCCGGCGATCGCGTTGTTGAGAGCACCACAGAGGCGCGCCAAGGCGTTACCGGCCATAATGTGCGCTACGTGTTAGTCATCAGCGTCGCCGCGGCGATCGTGGCGATGATGGTCCTGGGCTACGTCTACTCTTACTCTTAGGTCTCTCTTGGGTCTCGCGCGCTTGCGCAGACATCGCTGCGGCAACATTCGTCATTGGACGGCTGCTTTTCGTCTCCCCATGGCCTATATCGGAGCCGAGCCTACACGGCGGCCCCGACAGAACGGCCCATGACCATCGAAGACATCACCGACAACTTCGCCCTGCTCGACGATTGGGACGACCGCTATCGCTATGTCATCGAACTCGGCCGGACGCTGGCGCCGCTGCCGGAGGCACAGCGCATACAGGCGAACAAGGTCCAAGGTTGCGCCAGCCAAGTCTGGCTCGCGACCGCCGTCGAGGCGAACGGCGCCGGCGGCCCGACGCTGACGTTCGTCGGCGACAGCGACGCCCACATCGTACGCGGACTGATCGCGATCCTGTTCGCGCTCTATTCGGGCAAGGCCGCGCGCGAGATTCTATCCACCGACGCGGTGGCGCTGTTCGACCGGCTGGGGCTGCGCGAGCATCTGACGCCGCAGCGCTCCAACGGCTTTCGCTCCATGGTCGAGCGCATCCGCAGCGATGCCCACGCCGCCTTGGCGCGGGCGGCCTGACCTCCTCGATTTGAGCGCCATCGCCTCACCCGCTCTCGACCACGAACGCGCTGTCCGGATCGAGCCAGGTGCGGATCGCAGACCGGCTCGGGCCGCGCGCTTCGCGCGCCAAGCCGTAATGGCGCGCCAGCCGATCAAGGCCAAGCTGCACCACCACCTTGGCGGAGCGCGCCGGCCAGCGGCGCTCGCGCTCCACGTCCTCCAGACCCTTCAGGAAGCAGCACACGTCGAGCAGGAGCCCGGAGAATTCGGGGCCGACCGCGTCGAGCGCGCGGGAAACGCGCTCGCGCGACGCCACAACCGTGTCGGCAAAGCTCGCGTGCCCGCCCCCGCCGCCGCGCCGGCCGTGCGCGAGCGAGGCATCCCAGCTCGATGTGACGCGAGGGGTCAATTGCGCGCGCGTGAAGTCGCCGCGCAGCCGCTCGCCGGCCTGCAACTGCACGGCTTCGATCAGCGGCGCGCCGTTGCGACCCTTGCGGCGCGCGAGCCAGGCGAGCGGGCTCTCGGCGTCGTCGACGACAACGTCGGCGCAACCTTCCGGCGTCGGCACAAGCCGGCGCGCGACACTCAAATGCTGCGCGCGGAACGGATCGATCGACCCGACCTGCGCCGCAGCCCGCGCAAGCCGCGCGCGGCCGGCGGCCGTGATCACGAGTCCGTCCGGGCCGCGATGCGCAAGATCATGGGCGACAAGCAGCTCCGTGTCGGCGTCGCAACGCCGCGACGAAGCGGGCCGCGCGTTGCCGCCGTTGCCTCGCCCCTCGACGAGCGTGGCGAGGAGCGCAAGGGCCGACTTCGGCAGATCATCACCCTTCATCACGACGCCACCCGCTCGCGCAGGCCACCGCCACGGCTGAGCAGATGCTCGAGCGAGGCGAGCCGGGCATCGAGGCCGGGATCGGTGCGGCGGTCCTCGACGATGCGGCACGCATGCGCCGCGGTGGTGCGGTCGCGGCCGAAGGCGCGGCCGACATCGCTGTAATTGAGGCCGAGTGCCACATGGGCGAGATACATCGCGTTCTGGCGGGCGAACGCTGTTCGCGCCGAACGCCTGCTACCGGCGCGAAGCTCTCCGATTGGAATGGTGAAAGCGGCGGCGACCGCCGCGGTGACGATCCGCCCCGCGCTCCGCAACGAGCGCGTGTCGGCGCCGCCTCCGTTCGAAACGCGCGGCGGCGGCGCGGCGGCAATGTCC
>CAYZMR010000439.1:0-3187 GCA_964479515.1 uncultured Hyphomicrobiales bacterium
AGGTTCGAGAGCGCATCGGCCGCGACGTTGGTGCCGACGATCGACTTCCAGGTGACGGCGCCGCGCAAGGGATAATTGATCGAGGCGCCGAGCATGGCGGCGGCGGAGGCTTCGTTCGTGCACGTCTCCAGATGCACGCCGAGGTCGGCCATCATGTCTTCGGCGTCGACCAGCACGTCGAGCAGGTGGGAGACCGGCGCGCCCTGGTAGCCGCCGACGTACGCGACGCCCGACTGCAACAGCGCCTTGGTGACCGCGAGAATGCCCTCGCCGCGGAAGGTCTCGCCCGCGCCGAGCTTCAAGGCTTCCACTTCCTTCGCAAACGAGCGTTCCGCCATCACGATTCCCGCATGTGGTTCCGAAGTCATCCTAGCGCGGCGACGATCGGAATGGGATAGTCTTGGGCTTCAGCTCAAAAAAGTCTGGAGGAACCCCGTGATCCACGTCGTCGCCATCATCACCGCGAAGCCCGGCCAACGCGCGACCGTGCTCGCCAACTTCGCGGCGAACCGACCGGCCGTGCTGGCCGAGGCCGGCTGCATCGAATACGGCGCGGCGGTCGACGTCGAGAACATGGGCACCGCCGCCTACGGGCCGGACACCTTCGTGGTGATCGAGAAATGGGCGAGCGAGGATCACCTCAAGGCGCACGCGGCCGCGCCGCACATGAAAGCCTATGGGGCGAAGAACAAGGACCTGTTGGCGAGCCGCGCCGTCCATGTGCTGAAGCCCGTGTAGCGCATGTAGCCCGGATTGAGCGCAGCGAAATCCGGGACGGTCGCCGCAACTGAAACGCCTGCCCCCGGGTTTCGCTGCGCTCAACCCGGGCTACGGGCACTGCTACCTGCGCACCCTTCTCACGAAATCCGCGACCGCCAGCCCGATCTCGTCCGGCGAGTCCTCCTGCAGGAAATGCAGCCCCTTCACGGTGACTTCGGTCTGATTGGGCCAAGCGCGGCAGATCTCGCGCTGACGCCCCACCAGGATCGAGCCCGGCTCGGCGTTGATGAACAGCTTCGGCAGGTCGGACTTGGCGAGCCAGGCCGAGTAGTCCTCGACCACCTTCACGACGTCGGCCGGCGTGCCCTCGATCGGGATCTGGCGCGGCCAGGAGAGTGTCGGACGGCGGTCCTCGCCGGCGTTCGCGAACGGCCGGCGGTATTCCGCCATCTCCTCGTCGGCGAGCTTGCGCATGACCGAGCCCGGCAACACGCGCTCCACGAAGATGTTCTTGGCGAGGATCATGTCCTCACCGCCGTCGGAGCGGAAACCCTGGAAGGCGCGGCGTGCGTTCTCGGGCCAGTCGGCCCAGGTGACCGGCGTCACGACCGCCTCCATGTAGGCGATGCCGGCGACACGGTCGCAATGCTGGTTCGCCCAGTCGAAACCGAGCGCCGAACCCCAGTCATGGATGACGAAGATGACGTTGTTGCCGAGACCGATCTCGTCCCACAGCGCGAAGAGATGGTCGCGCTGTTCTGCGTAGGTATAACGCGACGGTCCGGAATCCGGCAGCTTGTCGGAGTCGCCCATGCCGATCAGGTCGCAGGCGATCAGGCGCCCGAGCCCTTGAAGATGCGGCATCACGTTGCGCCAGAGGTAGGACGAGGTCGGATTGCCGTGCTGGAACACGATCGCGTCGCCCGCGCCCTCGTCGATATAGGCCATGCGGCGGCCGCGCACGGTCGCGAACTTCTTTCGCGCATAGGGCCTCGCCGACAGGGGCATTGTGCTGCTCCGCCGTGAGGCGTCAGGCTAGCAGCCTTCTCGCCTCATCGACTAGTCGCCGCGCCGATCGACGCCATGATGGCGGGATGGCGCGTGGGCGTGTGATAAGCTTCGACGGTTCCCAGAGCCGGAGCGCCGGCCATGGGCGCGGGGAGTGGACACATGGCTGGCCCGATGCTGTTTGAGCCCATATCGATCCGCGGCGTCACGCTGAAGAATCGCGTCGTGGTCGCGCCGATGCACCAGTATTCGGCGATCAAGGGCTTCGCCACCGACTGGCACCTGATGAACGCGGGCCGCTACGCCGCCGGCGGCGCCGGCTTGGTCATCATGGAGTCGACCAAGGTCGAACGACGCGGCTGCGGGACCGTCGGCGATCTCGGCCTGTGGGACGACGCGTTCATTCCCGGATTGAAGCGTTGCGTCGATTTCATCCGGGCGCACAACGCGGTGCCCGGCATCCAGCTCGGTCACTCGGGCCGCAAAGCGCGGCGTTTCCGGCCATGGGAAGGCGGCGGGCCCCTCAACACCTCGCCCGAGATCGACGACTGGGATGCCTGGGAACTCGTCTCACCCAGCGCGCTCCCCGCCGCGCCGACCGACCCGACGCCGCGCGCGCTGACGCGTGACGAAATTCCCGAGGTGATCGAGCGTTGGGGTCAGGCGGCGCGGCGCGCGCACGAGGCCGGCTTCGACGTGCTCGATATCCACGGAGCGCACGGCTACCTGATCCATCAATTCCTCTCGCCGCTCGCAAACCTGCGCAACGACGAGTACGGCGGCGGCGAATTGAACCGCATGCGCTTCGCCATCGAGGTGGTCGAAAGCGTGCGCGCCCATTGGCCGGCGGAGAAGCCGCTGTTTCTGCGTCTCTCGGTCGAGGACGGTGCGGGTTGGGGTCCGGACCAGAGCGTCGCGCTCGCAAAGCTGGTCAAGCGCAAGGGCGTCGACGTGATCGACTGCTCATCGGGCGGCATCAGCGGCTCGCCGACGCTGAATGCCGGGCCGGTCACCTACGGCTACCAGGTGCCCTATGCGGAACGGCTGCGCCGCGACGCCGACATCATGAGCATGGCGGTCGGGCTGATCGTGCATTGCGACCAGGCCGAGCAGATCCTGCGTGAAGGCCGCGCCGACCTGATCGCACTCGCGCGCGAGCTGCTCTACAATCCGAACTGGCCGATGGACGCCGCGCAGAAGCTCGGCATCGACCGGAATTTTGCCACGGTGCCCTCGCCGCAGGCCTACTGGCTCGCCAAGCGCGCGCAGTCGGTGAAGGGTGTGCAGCCGTCGACCTACGCGAAGGGACTGAACGCCGGCTGACGTGTCATCGCGGGCGCGGATTTCGCAGCACGTCGGGATTGACCACATTCGTCGGCGTGCCGGCCGCGTAGGCCGTAATCTGGTCGAAGATGTCGCTGAACTGCACCTCGTATTCCTCGCGCGACACGTAGCCGAT
>CAYZMR010000440.1:0-3184 GCA_964479515.1 uncultured Hyphomicrobiales bacterium
TGGCGGACGCCACGCTCGCGCCGTTCATGACGGCGCGCGAGGCGCCGCGCGTCGCCTTCGCGTCCCTGATCGAGCGCGGCCTCGTGTCGCCGGGCGCAAGGCTCACCGACGCCAAGCGGCGCCACAAGGCGCTGGTGCGCGCCGACGGCGCGATCGCGTTCGGCGAGGCCGTCGGCTCGATCCACCGCATCGGCGCGCTGGCGCAAGGCCTGGACGCCTGCAACGGTTGGGCGTTCTGGCACGTCGACACCGAAAAGGGCCTCGTGCCGATCGAGGCGTTGCGCGCCGAAGTGCGCGCCACGATGAGCGTCGCGGCGGAGTAACCCCGGTTACACAGCCCGTCGCTATGCTAGAATTCGTCCGGCCATTCGCAGCCGGGACAACGCACATGCAACCCTTCGACCGCGCCGCCGAGGACCTCGGCAACTCGATCCATCTCGAGCACGTCAACGTGCAGGTGCCCGACCAGCGGCTTGCGACCCTGTTCTATGTCGCGGGGCTCGGGCTCACGCGCGACCCGTATCTGATGGTCTCCGACACCAACATGTGGGTGAATGCCGGGCGCAGCCAGTTCCACCTGCCGAGCGGCGAGCCGCAGGTGCTGCGCGGCACCACCGGCCTTGTGATATCGGGCCGCGAAGCGTTGCTCGCCCGGCTCGCCGCGGTCGCGAAAAAACTCGAGGACACGCGATTCTCGTTCCGTGAGCACAACGATTACGTCGAGGCGACGTGTCCGTGGGGCAATCGCATGCGCGTGCATGAGCCGGATGCCGCGCGGTTCGGGCGCATCGCGCTTGGAATTCCCTATGTGGAGTTCGACGTGCCGGTCGGGACCGCGCGTGGGATCGCTGCCTTCTATCCACCGATCATGGGGACGCCGGCCGCGGTCACCAACGGCGACGCGACGATCGCGCGCGTCCAGGTCGGCAAGGACCAGCACCTGCACTTCCGCGAGACCGACCGCCCGCAAGGCGGTTTCGACGGGCACCACGTGCAGATCTATATCGCGAACTTCTCCGGTCCTTATCGGCGGCTGAAGGAGCGCGGCCTCGTGTCGCGCGAGGACAATCAGTATCAATATCGCTTCCAGGACATCGTCGACCTCGACAGCGACAAGCTTCTGTTCACGGTCGAGCATGAGGTGCGCAGCGCCACCCATCCGATGTGCCTGCGGCCGCTGGTCAACCGCAATCCGGTAACGACCAACCGGAATTACGCCAACGGCCACGATCACGCGCTCTGGGCGATGGGGCCGGACCAGTACGACGCGAGCTAGCCGTGTGGCGACGGCGGCAGATCGGCCGCAGCGTCATCTCCGCGATACTCGCTGCGGTGTGTCTGGCCGGTGCCGTCGCGCATGCCCGCGCCGAATATCCCGAGCGTCCGATCCGCCTCATCGTCCCGTTTCCGGCCGGCGGCACCGTCGATCTGGTGGCCCGGCTCGTAACCGCGCGCATGAGCGAGGAGCTGAGGCAGCCGTTCGTGATCGAGAACCGCGGCGGCGCGGGCGGCGTGATCGCCGCGGACGCGGTCGCGAAGGCCACGCCGGACGGATACACGCTCCTGTTCACGTCACCCAACCACACGATCAACGCGGCGCTGCAGGGCAAGCTGCCATACGACACCGAAAAAGATTTCGTGCCAGTCGCGATGGTCGGGGAGATTCCCGAACTGCTGGTGGGCCATCCCGCCGCGCCGTTTCGCGACTTCGCCGGCTTCGTCGCCTATGCCAAAGCCAATCCGGGCAAGCTCAATTACGCCTCGGCCGGCAACGGCACGCTGCCGCATATGACCATGGAATTGATCCTGCGCGGCTTGAGCCTGGACGTCGCGCACATTCCGTATCGCGGCGCGGCGCCGGCGATGACCGATCTGCTGGCCGGTCAGGTGCAGCTCAAGATGGACACGTATGCGACGGCGAACCAATACGTCGCGAGCGGAAAGCTGCGCGCGCTCGGCGTTGCCAGCCGCACGCGTTCACCGCTGATGCCGGACGTGCCGACGATCGCCGAGATGGGTCTGCCGGGATACGAAGGCGTGCTGTGGATGGGTCTCGTCGCGCCGGCCGGCACGCCAAAGGCCGTGATCGAGACGCTTGCGGCCGCCGTGAAGCATGCCGTCAGTGCGCCGGAGCTCGCCGCGCGGCTCAAACGCGACGGCGTCGATCCGGTCGGCGGCACCCCTGAGGAATTCGCAGAGCTGATCCGACGCGAGATCGAGCAGTGGCGGGCGCTGGCGAAGTCGGCGAACATTCGCCTCGACTGAATGAGAAAGTGGGACCCGCATGCCGCCGATCCTCACGACCTCCCCTGACCCGAACACCAAGACGCCGAAGTTCAAATGCCCGCCCGGAACGGTCGACACGCACATTCACCTGTTCGGGCCGGCGGAGAAATATGTCTGGGACCCGAACACCTATTACACGGCGCTCGACGCCACGCCCGAGATGAACATCGCGCTGCAGGACAAGCTCGGCTTTTCGAGCTCAGTCATCGTGTCGGGCGGCGCCTATGGACGCAATTACACCCATCTCTCCGATACGCTGACCCGCTTCCCGGACCGCTTCCGCGGCGTCGCGCTGATCCCGGACGATCTCAGCGATGCGGAGTTCGTGCGGCTGTCAAAGCTCGGCGTGCGCGGCATGCGCGTGTTCAGCGCGTCGCGCGGCGGCGTGCTGCCGACCATCGCGGAGACAATCTCGGCGCGGGCACACGAGCACGGCTGGCATATCCAGTTCTATCCGCATGGCGCCGATGTCACCGAGTTCGCCGACAAGCTGCTGGCGCTGCCAAACACGATCGTGCTCGATCATTTTGCCAGCGTGAAGGCGGAAGCCGGCCTCGAACAGCCGGGCTTCAAGACGCTTCTGCGCATGCTCGACACCGGCAAGGTGTGGGTCAAGCTCTCCGGCCCAATGCGCTGCGCGCCCGGCGACTTTCCCTATGCCACGGTGACGCCGATGGCGCGCGCGCTCGTCGCGCATCGCGCCGATCGCCTCGTGTTCGGCACCGACTGGCCGCACGTCAACATGGACGGCCGCAACGTGCCGAACGACGGCGACCTCGTCGATCTCATTCCGGAATGGATCGAGGATGCGGCGGCGCGCCAGACGATTCTCGTCGACAATGCACGCAAGCTCTATGGATTTCCCGCTGTGCGCGCGGAGGCGACGCGGAAGGCCTAG
>CAYZMR010000441.1:0-3174 GCA_964479515.1 uncultured Hyphomicrobiales bacterium
TATTGGGGCCCGGCCTCGGTTTGATCGAGCCGGAGACGCGGCGGCGCCCGGCGATCGCGCTTTCGATCGACGAGGATCTCGCTCCACAGACGGACGGGTAATCTCGGCCGCGACGACTGGCGCTTTGGGCCAGCGTGCTCGGCCGGGACGACGGCGGAGTGATTACTCCGCCGCGGTGAGGTGCTGCGTTCCCTGCTCGGCGGCAGCCTGCTGCGCCGCAAGCTTCGCGGCCGCCTTGCGCGCCTTCTCGGCATTGAGCTCGGTCAGCGTCTTCTCGACCTGCTGCGCGAACACGTATTGCGCCGGCCGCTGGTTGGCGAGCGAGATCTCAGGCGCCATCTCGCCTTCAGTCCTCACGCCGAACAGCGCGATCTTGAGCGCCTTGAACGGATTGGCGAGTGTCGCGTCCGCCGCCGTCGGCTCGTAGCCGCAATGCGCCATGCAATTCGCGCACTTCTCGTAGGCACCGGTGCCGTACGTCTCCCACTCGGTCGTTTCCATCAACTCCTTGAACGACTGCACATAGCCCTCGCCGAGCAGGTAGCAGGGCTTCTGCCAGCCGAAGACGTTGCGCGTCGGCATGCCCCACGGCGTGCAATGGGCTTCCTGGTTGCCGGCGAGGAAATCGAGGAACATGCCGGAGTGCATGAACTCCCACTTCTTGCCCTTGCCGAGCGCGAAGACCTTGCGGAACAGCTCCTTGGTCTTCTTGCGCGCAAGGAAGTGCTGCTGGTCGGGCGCGCGCTCGTAGGCGTAGCCGGGCGAGATCGAGACGCCGACGCCGAGCTCCTTGGCGAAATCGAGGAATTCCGCGATGTCCTCGGCCGGATGACCGTCGAAGATCGTGGCGTTGACGTTGACGGCGAAACCCTTCGCCTTGGCGGCCTTGATGCCCGCGACCGCGCGCTCGAAGCCGCCGTCCATGCAGACCGACTTGTCGTGATGCTTCTTGATGCCGTCGAGATGCACCGAGAAGAACAGATAGGGCGACGGCTCGAACTCGCCGAGCTTCTTCTCGAGCAGCAGCGCGTTGGTGCACAGCGAGACGAACTTCTTGCGCGCAACGATGCCCTTGACGATCGCGCCGATGTCCTTGTGGATCAGCGGCTCGCCGCCCGGGATGGCGACCATCGGCGCGCCGCATTCGTCGACCGCGTCGAGGCACTCCTGCACCGAGAGGCGCCGATTGAGAATCGGATCCGGGTAGTCGATCTTGCCGCAGCCGGCGCAGGCGAGATTGCAGCGAAACAGCGGCTCCAGCATCAATACGAGCGGATAGCGCTTATTCCCCATGAGCTTCTGCTTCATGAGGTACGCGCCAATCTTCATTTCCTTGAAAAAGGGTATAGCCATCCTGTTACTTTCTGATTTTCTTGTACGACCGACAATCTCAGACGGGACCGAGCAAAGGTCAACTCGCCCGGCTGATCGTCCTGGTGGCAAATCCTTCCGTCAGTTCGGCTGGCAGGCGGAATTCCATGTGCTCCTCGCGCCCCGGCAGCGTCGAGACCTCCACTGGGCCGATCCGGCGCAGCGCCGCGATCACGTCCTCCACCAGCACCTCGGGTGCGGACGCACCGGCGGTCAGGCCCACGACTCCGGCGCCCTTGACCCATTCGGCCTGCAATGCGCTGCCATCCGCGATCAAATAGCTCGGGATGCCTTCCTCGGCGCCGATCTCGCGCAGGCGGTTGGAGTTGGAAGAATTCTGCGCGCCGACCACCAGGATGACGTCGACAAGCTTCGATAGGTCCCGCACCGCCGACTGGCGATTCTGCGTCGCGTAGCAGATGTCGCGCGTCTCGGGCCCGATGATGTCGGAAAATCGGCGCTGCAGCGCCGCGATGATGCCCTTGGTGTCGTCCACCGACAGCGTCGTCTGCGTCACATAGGCGACCGGCGTATCCGGCGAGATGTCGAGCTCGTCGACTTCCTTCTCGTTCTGCACCAGCACCACCGGCGCCGGGATCTGCCCCATCGTACCTTCGACCTCCGGATGGCCGGCATGGCCGATCAGGATCAGCGTGCGGCCCTGGCCGACATAGCGCTTGCCCTGGTTATGCACCTTGGTGACCAGCGGACAGGTCGCGTTGAGAACCGGGAGATCGCGGGTGGCGGCCTCCTGCTCGACGCTCTTTGCCACGCCGTGCGCCGAGAACACCGTCACGGCGTTGGGCGGAACTTCCGAGAGTTCCTCCACGAACACCGCACCCTTGGCCTTGAGGCTTTCGACGACGTGCTTGTTGTGCACGATCTCGTGGCGCACGTAGACCGGAGGCCCGTATTTCTGCAGCGCGCGCTCGACGATCTCGATCGCGCGCACGACGCCGGCGCAGAAGCCGCGGGGCTGGGCCAGAATGACCTTCATTAAACTCGCCTCGTTACGGGGCCGATCCTCGGACCCCCAGACAGACTTATGCGCGCGAAAGACGCGCGCAACCCGATGGAACTGACTATCACGCCGTCATGCGTGTTGCACTACGTCGATTCGAACGTTCTTACCCAGCGCCTCGAACACCTTTGCCACAATTCCCTTCGCGTCAAGACCGGCCTTGGCGTACATGGCGGCCGGCGAATCCTGGTCGATGAACAGGTCGGGCAGCACCATGCAGCGGACCTTGCATCCGGCGTCGAGCGCGCCCTGCTCGGCGAGCGCCTGGAGCACGTAGGCGCCGAATCCGCCGATCGCGCCTTCCTCGATCGTGATCAGCACCTCGTGCTCCTTGGCAAGGCGCGCCACCAGATCGGTGTCGAGCGGCTTGGCAAACCGCGCATCGACGACCGTCGGCGAGAGGCCGTGCGCCGCCAGCATGTCGGCGGCCTTGAGGCACTCCTGCAGGCGTGTGCCATAGGACAGCAGCGCGACCGAAGACCCCTCGCGCAGGATCCTGCCTTTGCCGATCTCGAGCGGCACGCCGAATTCCGGCATGTCGACGCCGACGCCGTCGCCGCGCGGGTAGCGCAGCGCCGAGGGACGATCGTCGATCGCGACTTGCGTCGCGACCATGTGCACGAGCTCGGCCTCGTCGGCGGCCGCCATCAGCACGAAGCCCGGGAGGCACCCGAGGTATGCGATATCGAACGAGCCCGCATGCGTCGGCCCGTCGGCGCCGACGAGTCCGGCGCGGTCGAGCGCGAAGCGCACCGGCAGCCGCTGGATCGCCACGTCATGCA
>CAYZMR010000442.1:0-3168 GCA_964479515.1 uncultured Hyphomicrobiales bacterium
CGGATCTTGGCTTGCGCCTCCATCGCAGCGTCCTGGATCAGCGTCTTGTGCTCGGCCGAGAGGCCGTTCCAGATTTCCAGATTCATCACCGCGTTGGTGGGGCCGTAATTGTGATACGTCATCGAGGCGTATTTCGAGACCTCGTAGATCTTCAGCGCCTTCATGTTGACGATCGGCAGGTCGCCGCCGTCGATCACGCCCGACTTCGCCGCCGTGATGACCTCGCCCCAGGCCATCGGCACCGCGTTGCCGCCGAGCCCGTTGATGGTGTCGCCGAAGACCTTGGCCTGCTGCACGCGGATCTTGGCCCCGCGCAGGTCGCGCGGCTCCACGATCGGCTTCTTCGACGTCCAGAAATGGCGGAAGCCGTAATCGTAGTAGCAGAGGACCTTGAGCTTGTACTTGTCCTCGATCTCCTTGTTCAGCTTGTCGCCGATCGCGCCGTTGAACATCTTGTAGGCGGACGCGTAATCCTTCACGAGATAGGGCACCAGGAACAGGCCCATCTCGGGGAACACGGTCGCGGCGGCGCCCGCGGGCGAGCCCATCGCGATGGAGCCGGACTTCACGGCATTCATGATCTCCAGCTCTTGCGGGATCAGCGTCTTGCCGAAGAACTGCATGTCGAGCGCGCCCTTGGAGCGCTCGGTCACGGCCTTCGCCATCCAGTCGAACGCGACCGCGGCCGATTCCGGCACCGCGTTGATGTGCGCGAAGACGAGCTTCTTCGGCTGGGCTTGCGCGAAGGCCGGCGCGCGGCCGGTTGCCAGAATGCCGGCGAGGCCTGCGCCCGCGCGCAGCAGCGTGCGGCGATTGAGAGGTGCTTTCGGTGTCATGGTCATCGGGGATTTCCTCCAAACTCGGATTTGTTATCGGTTGTTATTGGGCAGCGAGCGCGTGGAGCGCGCCTCAAGCCTTGAGGGTAAAGGATACAGGATAGCGGCAGCGGCGCTAGGGGTTTGCGATGCTTTGCAAAGAGTTTGGGCAAAAGGCAGGGTCGCGGCTAATCGGCCGCCGCCCGCGTCAGCAGGCTTTTCAGTCCCTTGTCTGCCGCGTCATCGGCACCGCGGATGTCGTCGATCACCCACCGGCCGCGCTCGCGGATGAAATGATAGCGGATGATGTTCTCGTCCGGCGATTTCCGCACCCACGGGGTCTTGGCGGTCAACGTCACGATGAGGTCGACGTGCTCCGCGTCCTGGCGCGCGACCGTCACGCGGTAGCCTCCGACTTCCATGCCCTGCGAGTTGGTCGTGACGTCCCAGTCGATCGGCCCGGCGTCGCCCTGCGGGACCTTCGCGTCCGCCTTGGACCAGAGATCGATCAGCGCCTTCGACAGATACGTCCGCCGCTCTCTCGGATCGAGCCCGAACGCGCCCTCATAGTCGCCGGCCTGATCGCGGCGGTAGATGTCGGCCAGAAGCGCGAACGGATCGCGGACGCGCTGCGGCGCGGCGAGCGCGGGCGCGCTGGCCAACAGCAGGGCGGAAGCGACAAGCGTGCGCCGCGTGATCATGGAATTCCTCGGGCGTGGCGTCGCATTCTTGTCTTGGTCGCCTGCACTATGCGACAGGTTCAGCAAATCGGAAACGAGGAGATGCCCTTGCCCAAGCTCACGTTCTATCACGCCTCGCCGTCGCGTTCCTCGATCGTGCTGTGGATGCTCGAGGAGGTCGGCGAGCCCTATGACGTCCATCTCCTGAGCTTCGAGAAGGGCGAGAACCGCGCGCCCGAGTATCTGGCGATCAACCCGATGGGCAAGGTACCGGCGCTCCGGCATGGTGACACGGTGATCACCGAGGTCGCGGCGATCTGCGCCTACCTGGCGGACGAATTTCCCAACGCCAAGCTCAACGTGCCGATCGGTACGCCGCAGCGCGGCGTCTATCTCAAATGGCTGTTCTTCGGCCCGGGCTGCCTCGAAGCCGCCGTGATCGACCGCGCCGCGCCGCGTAAGGAAGAGCCGCGCCGCGCGATGCTCGGCTATGGGGATTTCGACACCACGATGAATGTCGTGGCGGCCGCGGTCGCGAAAGGCCCGTATTTGATGGGCGAGCAGTTCACCGCCGCCGACGTGGTGATCGGAGCGAATATCCGCTGGGGCATGATGTTCAAGATGATCCCGGAACGCCCTGAGTTCTTGAGCTACGCTGCGCGGCTCGCCGCGCGCCCGGCCGCGCAGCGTGCCGAGGCGAAGGACAAGCAACTGGCGGGGAAGTAGGGCGGCGGTGTAGCCTGCGGCTCCCGCCTGGAATCACCCGCAAACACATCGCCAAAGGACCTTGCTGATGAAAGCCATCCTGTATCTGCTCGGCATCATTCTGATCGTCGTCGCGGCGGTCTATCTGCTGGTGCCGGCGGACTCGCTGCCGTCGTTCTTTCCCGGATACGAGGCGGGCCTGATGCGGCCGCGCATGAAGCACGGCTACATCGCGGGCGGCGTCGGCATCGTGCTGTTCCTGCTGGGTTGGTTCATCGGCCGCAGGAGGTGATTTAGTTCCGGCTCGTCCCCGCGAAAGCGGGGACCAGCGCCGGCTTCTCCCATTGTCCGCGCCCCCCGGTTGGGCGCATCATCGGGGCAACCATCCGGGAGGCGTCCATGCACGACATCGTCATACGCGGCGGTACCATCGTCGATGGGACCGGCCAGCCGGCATTCAGCGGAGACGTCGCGATCGCGGGCGGCCGGATCGCCGCGGTCGGCGGCAAGCAGGGCCCGGCGCGGCGCGAGATCGACGCCGACGGGCTTCTGGTCACGCCCGGCTGGGTCGACGTGCACACCCATTATGACGGGCAGGCGATGTGGGACCCGCTGCTGGCGCCGTCGTGCTGGCACGGCGTCACCACGGTGATGTTCGGCAATTGCGGCGTCGGCTTTGCGCCGGTGAAGAAGGAGCATCACGGCGCGCTGATGGACCTGATGGAGGGCGTCGAGGAAATCCCCAACCCGGTGCTCGCCGCCGGGCTGAACTGGGAGTGGGAGACCTTTCCGCAATACATGGACGAACTCGACCGGCGCGAGCGCGCGATCGATATCGGTGCCCAGCTCGCGCATCTGCCGTTGCGCGTCTACGTGATGGGTGACCGTGCGGTGCGGCGCGAGATGGCGACGCCCGACGACATTGCCGAGATGCGCCGCCTCACCGTCGAGGCGCTGCAATGCGGTGC
>CAYZMR010000443.1:0-3156 GCA_964479515.1 uncultured Hyphomicrobiales bacterium
AAAGCGTGAAGGCGCAGCCCGCGCGCCAAGACAAGCGGGCGGCGGAGCGTTGGCTGCGCGGTTGCGGCGCAGGCGGCGCGCCCCTATGTTGCACCGCAAGGCGACGAGGAGATAAAGCTGCTCATGATTCTGCCAGCCCCGATTCTGTCGGCCCCGTTCCGCCTCGGTTTGGTCGCAATGTTGACCGCCGGCGGCATCGCGACTGTGCGGCCTGCCGTTGCGCAGACCACGTCCGGAATCCAGCTCGCCCCGCATGTCGCGGTCTACGACCTGAAGCTCGCGAGCTCGCGCGGCAAGCGGTCGCTCGAATCCGTGCGCGGCCGCATCGTCTACGATTTCTCCGGCAGCGCCTGCGAAGGCTACGCGCTCAAGTTCCGCCAGGTGACCGAGCTCGACAACGGCGAGGGCAAGGTTGCGCTCAGCGACCTGCGCACGACCACCTGGGAAGAGGGGCAGGCCAAGAGCTTCCGCTTCAAGTCCGAGAATTACATGGACGACAAGCAGGTGAGCACGGTCGACGGCAGCGCCGAGCGAGCGCGCGCGAGCGTCGCCGTGAAGCTCACCAAGCCGGAAGACAAGAAGCTCGACGTCGGCACCGTCGTGTTTCCGACCGAACACATGCGCCGGCTGATCGACGCGGCGCGCGCCGGCCAGTCGCTGCTCGAGCTCTCGGTCTATGACGGCTCGGACGATGGCGAGAAGATCTATCAGTCGCTCGCCGTGATCGGCCGCAAGATCGAGCCGAGCGAGAAGCCGAGCGAGGCTGCGGCGAACCAGGACTCGCTTGCCGGGCTCGCGCGCTGGCCGGTGAGCATCAGCTATTTCGACAAGTCGAAAAAGAAAGAGGACGACGATCCGAGCGAGCAGACGCCGGTCTATGTCATCTCGTTCGAGATGTACGAGAACGGCATCTCCCGCTCGCTGCGGCTCGACTATGGAGACTTCGTCGTGGACGGCGAGATGACCTCGCTCGAGGTCAAGCCCGTGAAGGCATGTAAGTAGCGTCTCATCCGCTCGTCCCCGCGAAAGCGCGGACCCAGATTTCAAGATGGATGCCCGCTTGCGCGGGCATGAGCGGAGTTCAAATCAATCGTCGTCATCATCCTCATCGTCCGCATGCTTTGCGCCGTCGAACACCAGCCCCTTGACCATCGCCGCGCGCCCGAACTTCTCACGCACGCGGTCGACCGCGTGTTCGGCCGCGGCGGTGCGTCGGCCGCGTATATCGATCAGGTCGGCGCCGTCCGCCTTCTCGGCCTCGATGAGATGCGACACGCCGATCCCGATCAGCCGGTAGCGCGTGCCGTCGGTCTCGCGCACGAGCAGCTCCCGTCCGGCCTGAAAGATGCGCGCCGCGAGCGCCGTCGGCTCGCCGAGCGAGCGCGCCCGCGTCCTGATCTTGAAATCGGAGGATTTGAGCTTCAGCGTCACGGTCGCGCCGGCGATGCCCTTGGCCTTGAGCCGCGCCGAGACGCGCTCGGTGAGCGACCACAGGCGGCGCTCCAGCGGCTTGAAGCCGCCAATGTCCTCGTTGAACGTGGTCTCGGCCGAGACGCTTTTGGTCTCGCGTTCGGGATTGACGTTGCGGGCGTCGATGCCGCGCGCAAGCCGCCAGAGTCTGCGGCCTTCGACGCCGTAGCGCCGCATCAGGTCGGTCTCCTCGGCGCGCTGCAGGTCGGCGATGGTCGAGAATCCGTCGCGCTGCAGGCGCTTCTCGCTCACCTTGCCGACGCCCCAGATGAAGCCGACCGGTCTGGGCGCCAGAAAGCCGATGGCCTCGCCGGCGCCGAGCACCGCGAAGCCGCGCGGCTTGTCCAGATCGGACGCGATCTTGGCGAGGAACTTGTTGGCCGAGAGGCCGATCGAGACCGTGATGCCGATCTCGGCCTCGACGCGCTGGGCAAAGCGCGCGAGCGCGCGCGCCGGGTTCATGCCGTGCAGCCGCTCGGTGCCGGTCAGATCCATGAACGCCTCGTCGATCGAGAGCGGCTCGACCTGCGGGGTGAGCTCGAACATCAGGCCGCGCACCTGCCGTCCGACGCTGACGTATTTCGCCATGTCGGGCGGGATCACGGTCGCGTGCGGGCAAGCTTTAAGCGCCTTGAACATCGGCATCGCCGAATGGATGCCGTAGGTGCGCGCGACGTAGCAGGCGGTCGACACCACGCCGCGCTTGCCGCCGCCGATGATCAGCGGCTTGTCGATCAGGCTCGGATCGTCGCGTTTCTCGATCGTCGCGTAGAAGGCGTCGCAGTCCACATGCGCGATCGCGAGCGAGTCCACTTCCGCGTGGCGCACAAGTCTCGGCGAGCCGCAGGCCGGGCAGCGCGGCCGCTCGGCGGCGTCGGCGAGACAATCGCGGCAGAAACCCAGCATGGCTGCTCAGACTACCTCCGATCGTCTCCGGCGAGGAGCGCCTGCGCGCGCGCGACCGTGCCCGGATCGATTTGCACATGTTGCGCGAACGCGATCAGCAGCGATTCGTCGCTCACAATGTGGTCGAGCACGCCGGCCAGGAAGGCCGGGTCGGCTGCGGCCTTGCGGATCATCTCCGGCCCGATGCCGGAGGCCGCGAGAAAGCGGCCGAGCTGCTCTTGGTCCTGTGCCAAGAAGCCGAGTGCTGCAATTGCTAGGGATTCCGCGATTTCGCGGGTGATAGGGCCGGTTTTCGCCATGCCCGTTTGCCTTTCCGTAACGGATCGCCGCTAGGGTTTTACTAAGATTCTGCCCATTCGTGCGCCCTTGGGCGATGCGGCGGCTCGGTTCCCTTGACCACGGGCCGCGGGGCGGGACAGCCGGAGGGCCTGATGGCCAGGAAGACCGTCCTGATCGTGGAGGACAACGAGCTCAACATGAAGCTCTTCCACGACCTGTTGGACGCCCACGGCTATGCGACCGTCGGCACGCGCAACGGCATCGAGGCGCTCGATCTCGCGCGCAAGCATCGCCCCGATTTGATCATCATGGACATCCAGCTTCCCGAAGTGTCCGGCCTGGAAGTCACCAAATGGCTGAAGGACGATCCGGAGCTCAAATCGATCCCCGTGGTGGCGGTGACGGCGTTCGCCATGAAGGGAGACGAGGAGCGCATCCGCGAGGGCGGCTGCGAGGCCTATCTGTCGAAGCCGATCTCGGTCGGCAAGTTCATCGAGACCG
>CAYZMR010000444.1:0-3149 GCA_964479515.1 uncultured Hyphomicrobiales bacterium
TGTCGAGCACGCCGCGCAGGATGTGGTAGCGCACGCCGGGCAGGTCCTTCACGCGCCCGCCGCGGATCATCACCACCGAGTGTTCCTGCAGGTTATGCCCCTCGCCCGGGATGTAGCCGATCACCTCGAAGCCGTTGGTCAGGCGCACCTTGGCGACCTTGCGCAGCGCCGAGTTCGGCTTCTTCGGCGTGGTCGTATAGACGCGCGTGCACACGCCGCGCTTCTGCGGGGACTGCTGCAGCGCCGGCACCTTCTTGCGCGACTTCTGCGGCACCCGCGGGGAGCGGATCAGCTGATTGATCGTCGGCATCGCTTGCCTTCACCCTCTCGCCGGTCCTCCCGGCACTTGATCTCGGCGCGGTGATCCCGCGCGAAAACGCGAAACGCGCCGTCCGCTTCCTTTGCGGAGGAGCGCTGATCCTTGTCACAGAGGACCAAGGCAACCGGCCTCGGTCATGCACCCGTGTCTGACGCGTGAGCTGTCAGAGGCAGCGTTTGAGCTTCATTCGTCGAGGGGCTTTTGACGCGCCGTACCGACTTAAAGAAGCTCACGGACCTGCCGGAAAAGTGCGCGGGTTGTAGAAGCCGATCCCCGAGGTGTCAAGCCCGGAACGATGCGCAATGACAGCGGTTTTCGGCAATCCGCCAGGGCCTCGTCGGGGGACGCGGTGCCGCGCTCTCGACAAAGCCGGATATAGGAGTACCGAGACTATCTTCCAAGAGCGATTGGCCGTCATGAGGCGGCGTGATAGTGTTCATTGGTAGCGCGTTTGGCGCTGGGAGTGCGGTGCAACGATGCTGGATAAACCAACGGGCAGCGCAGATCCGGGGCTGTTTCACTTCGTCATCATCAAGCCGTCCCATTACGATGATGACGGCTACCCGATCCAATGGTGGCGTTCGGCCATCCCGTCCAACACGCTGGCCTGCCTCAACGGCCTCGCGGAAGACGCTCAGCGTCGCCAAGTCCTTGGTCCCAATATACAAATTCGCATCGACACGTATGACGAGACGAATCGCCGGGTGCGTCCTGATCGGATCATCAAGTCCATCCGCAAGGCAGGCGGCCGCGCCCTGATCGGCTTCGTCGGGGTGCAATCGAACCAATTCGACCGCGCCGTCGACCTCGCACGGCCGTTTCTGGCGGCGGGCCTGCAGGTCTGCATCGGCGGCTTTCATATCTCCGGCTGCATCGCGATGCTGCCCGAGACCCCGAAGGAGATCCGCGACGCGCAGGAGCTTGGCATCTCGTTCTTCGCCGGCGAAGCCGAGGACGGCCGGCTCGACCAGGTGCTGCAAGATGCCTGGAACGGCGCGCTCAAGCCGCTCTACAATTTCATGAACGACCTGCCGGCCCTGGAAGGCACGCCGGCCCCGATGCTTCCGCCCAAGATCGTGCAGCGCACCCTCGGCGCGATCTCGAGCATCGATCTCGGGCGCGGCTGCCCCTACCAGTGCTCCTTCTGCACCATCATCAACGTGCAGGGCCGCAAGAGCCGCGTGCGCTCGGCCGACGACCTCGAACGGACCGTGCGCGAGAATTACGCGCAGGGCATCAAGCGGTTCTTCATCACCGACGACAATCTCGCCCGCAACAGCATGTGGGAAGAACTGTTCGACCGCATGATCAAGATGAAGGTCGACGAGGGGATGGACATCGGCTTCACCATCCAGGTCGATACGCTCTGCCACAAGATCCCGAATTTCATCGAGAAGGCGACCAAGGGCGGCGCGCGGCGCATTTTCATCGGGCTCGAGAACATCAACCCGGACAACCTGATCGGCGCCAAGAAACGGCAGAACAAGATCACTGACTACCGCGACATGCTGCAGAAATGGGCCGATCACGGCGCCATTACCTGCGCCGGCTACATTCTCGGCTTCCCGGGCGACACCAAGGAATCGATCCTGCGCGACATCGAGATCATCCAGCGCGAATTACCGGTCGACATCCTCGAATTCTTCTTCCTCACCCCCCTGCCCGGCTCCGAGGACCACAAGGTCCAGGTTGCCAAGGACGTGTGGATGGACGGCGACCTCAACAAATACGACCTCAACCATCGGGTCTCGCATCACCAGAAGATGTCGGACGCCGAATGGGAGGACGCCTATCGGGCCGCCTGGGCGACCTATTACAAGCCGGACCACGTCCGCACGATCCTGCGCCGGACCGCGGCGAAGAAGCCGATCATGCTCAACTCGGTCACCTCGACGCTGCTCTGGTTCAACACCATGATCCCGCTCGAGGGGCTGCACCCGCTCGAAGGCGGCATGATCCGGCTGAAGTTCCGCCGCGACCGCCGGTCGAGCCTGCCGATCGAAAGCCCGTTCGTCTTCTATCCCAAGCTCGTGCGCGACGGCGTCCGCAAGCTGCTCGGCTACTGGTCGACCTACAGGCAGTTCCGCTCGATCCTCAAAGAGGTCAAGGCCGATCCCAACAAGGCGAGCTACATGGACGTCGCGCTCACGCCGCTGCGCGAGAACGAGAACGAAGCACTCGACCTCTTCCACGCGACCCGCGGCGGCGAAGCGGCGCTCGGACGCAAGCGCCGCGACGACGCGATCCGCACGCAGACCGCGCGCGAGGCCGCAAGCGTCGCGGCGGAGTGAGGCGGACCGCCCGACTCAAAGCTTCAAGACAAAAAAGGGCGGCCGGGGAGGCCGCCCTTTTCGCTGTTTACGCGGTGACTTGCAGACGGCGGATCATTCCGCCGCCGGCAGCGCGGCCGGCTCGGCGGCGAGCTTTGCCGCCTGTTCCTTCTCGCGCTCCTCCAGGATCATGGCGTCGCGCTTGGTCGCGATCTCGCGCAGCGAGTTCATGATGGCGCCTGTACCGGCCGGGATCAGGCGGCCGACAATGACGTTCTCCTTGAGGCCTTCGAGCGTGTCGTGCTTGCCGTTGACGGCCGCCTCGGTGAGCACGCGCGTCGTCTCCTGGAACGAGGCCGCGGAGATGAACGAGCGGGTCTGCAACGAGGCCTTGGTGATGCCGAGCAGCACCGGGTGGCCCTTGGCGGGCTTCTTGCCTTCTTCCTTGGCCTTCACGTTGAGCTCGTCGAGCTCGATGCGGTCCAGATGCTCGCCCTGGATCAGCTCGGTCTCGCCGGCGTCGTCGATCTCGACCTTCTGCAGCATCTGGCGAACGATCA
>CAYZMR010000445.1:0-3148 GCA_964479515.1 uncultured Hyphomicrobiales bacterium
TGTTCGCGCACTGCTTTACCTGCGGCAAGGATATCCTCGCCGCCAAGCGCATCGCCGAAGGCCTGACCGATCGCGGCATCGCGGTGCTGCGTTTCGACTTCACCGGGCTTGGCGCCAGCGGAGGCGAGTTCGCCAACACGACGTTTTCGTCCAACGTCGCCGACCTGGTCGCCGCCGCGAACCACCTGCGCACCATGTATCAGGCGCCCGCGATCCTGATCGGCCACAGCCTCGGCGGCGCCGCCGTCCTGGCGGCGGCCGTCGACATACCGGAGGCGCGCGCGGTCGCGACCATCGGGGCGCCGGTCGATCCGAGCCACGTCACCGGGCTGTTCAAGGAACACGTCGAGACGATTCACGCACAAGGCGAGGTCGAGGTCGCGCTCGCGGGGCGGCCGTTCCGCATCCGCAAGGAATTCCTCGACGACGTGTCCGAGCAGAAGCTCGAAGCTTGCCTCGCGCGGCTGCGCAAGGCGCTGCTGGTGCTGCACTCCCCGACCGACAACATCGTCGGCATCGAGAACGCGAGCGCGATCTTCACCGCCGCGAAGCATCCGAAAAGCTTCGTCTCGCTCTCCGGCGCCGACCATCTGTTGAGCCGCCGCAGCGATGCCGTTTACGTCGCCGACGTGATCGCGGCCTGGTCCGAGCGTTATCTCGACATGGTGCCAGAGCCCGACGAGGTGCCGCTCGACGGCGTGCTGGTCGGCGAGACCCGCAACGGCAAGTTCGAGCAGGCGATCGTCGCAGGCAAGCATCGCTATCTCGCCGACGAGCCGGTATCGGTCGGCGGCAACGGCAGCGGGCCGAGCCCCTACGAATACCTGCTCGCCGGCCTTGGCGCCTGCACCTCGATGACGATCCGGCTCTACGCGGACTTGAAGAAAATTCCGCTGCAGCGCGTGTCGGTGCGCCTGAAGCACGACAAGATCCACGCCTCCGACTGCGCGAACTGCGAGACCAAGGAGGGCAAGATCGACCGCATCGATCGCGAGATCACGCTTGAAGGCGCACTCGATGCCGGCCAGCGCGCCAAGCTGATGGAGATCGCCGACAAGTGTCCGGTGCATCGGACACTCCATGGCGAGATCGACATCCGGACCAAGGAGAAGGCGGCGGCATGAGTGTCGTCATCATCGGGGCGGGGCAGGCCGCGGCGCAACTCGTCGCGAGTTTGCGCCAGGGCGGCTTTACGGGCGCGATCCGCATGATCGGCGACGAGCCTTACGCGCCCTATCAGCGTCCGCCGCTGTCGAAGAAATTCTTGAGCGAGCGTCCCGCGCCGGAGACGCTCTACTTCCGCGCGGAGAATTTTTGGCGCGAGCAGGGCGTGACGCTGGATTTTGGCGCATCAGTCGCCGCGATCGACCGCGCGGCGCATCGCGTGACGTTCGCCGACGGCCGGGAGGCCGCCTACGACACGCTTGTGCTGGCGACCGGCACGCGTGCGCGCGATTTGGCGGTACCGGGCGCGCAGCTTCCCGGCGTGTTCTCGCTGCGCAAGATCGACGACGTGCGCCGCCTGCGCGCGCCCCTCGACGCGGCGCGCCGCGTCGTCATCGTGGGCGGCGGCTATATCGGGCTCGAGGTCGCGGCCGTGGTGCGCGGCGAAGGGCGCGACGTGACCGTGCTCGAAGCCGAGGAGCGCGTGATGAAGCGCGTCACCTCGCCGGTCATCTCGACATTCATGCAGAATTTCCACGGCCGGCGCGGCGTCGATGTCAGGCTCGGCGCGCGGCTTGCCGCGGTCGAGGGCGAGGGGCGCGTGCGCCAAGTGCGCCTCGCCGACGGCGCCGTGCTTGCCGCCGATCTCGTGCTGATGGCGGTCGGCGCGCGGCCGAATGACGATCTCGCCGCCGCCGCCGGCCTTGCGTGCCAAGACGGCGTGGTGGTGGACGAGCACGGCCGCACCGCCGATCCGGCGATCTACGCGGCCGGCGACTGCACGCGCTTTCCGAGCAAGCGTTACGGCCGTGCGCTGCGGCTCGAATGCGTGCAGAACGCGATCGATCAGGCCAAGGCGGTGTCCGCGGCGATCCTCGGCAAGCCGCAGGCTTACGATCCGGTGCCCTGGTTCTGGTCGGACCAGTATGAGTTGAAGCTGCAGATGGCGGGGATCAGCGACGGCTATGACGACGCGCTCACCGTCGGCGATGTCGCGCAGGCGCGCTTCTCGGTCGAATACCGCCGCAATGGTCGCCTGATCGCCGTCGACGCCGTCAATGACGGACGTGCCTACATGGGCGGACGCAAGCGCATCGCACAGGAGACCGAGGCGGTGGAAGCGTCGTCGTAGCCCGGCTTGAGCGGAGCGAAAGCCGGGAGGAAACTCTTAAGACGGGTCCCGGATTTCGCTACGCTCAATCCGGGCTACGCACGGAGCGCGCCATGACGATCATGTATCACGAGGGCAACCGCCGCCTGCAGGATGCGTTCGACAGTCGCCGCATCTCGGACCGCCTGGAAGAAAAACTCACGCGCACGGCATTCAGCGCCGACGACAAGACCTTCATCGAAAGCGCGATCTATTTCTTCATCGCGACCGCCGACGCCGAAGGGCGCCCGGACTGCTCGTTCAAGGGCGGGCCGCCCGGCTTCGTGCGCGTCACCGGCGACTCGGAGCTCGCGTTCCCGGACTATGACGGCAACGGCATGTTCAAGAGTCTCGGCAACGCGCTGGTCAATCCGAATGTGGGGCTCCTGTTCATTGACTTGCACGAACGGCCGCGCCGGCTGCGCGTCAACGGCACCGCCACGGTCACGCGCGACGATCCGTTGCTCGCCGAGACGATCGGCGCGCAGATGATCGTGCGCGTCGCGGCGCGCGCGATCTTTCCGAATTGCCCGCGCTATATCCCGAAGATGACGCTCGTCGAGCCCTCGGCCTACGTCCCGCAGGCGGGCTGCGATCCGGTCGAGCCGGCCTGGAAGGGCTTCGACCTGTTCAAGGGCTATGTGCATCCGCGGCAGACGACGGCGAAGGGCCAAGCTCCGTCCTCGTCCTGACGGCGCGTGCGTCGTCACTTTGCCTCCACGCTCGACGTGATCGAAGCAATCACCTTCGATGCGGTCTGGAATGCCTGATCGCCGCAATGCGGGGCCATGACGCCGCGTCTGCCCGACGAGCTTTCCGAATGTCCCGCCGACT
>CAYZMR010000446.1:0-3146 GCA_964479515.1 uncultured Hyphomicrobiales bacterium
CCCATCTCGACGAGGGCCAGAAGATCTATCGCGCGATCGGCGACTGCGCGCCCGCCTTCGGCATGATCGGCACGCTGATCGGCATGGTGCAGATGTTCGCCAACATGACCGACCCGTCCAAGCTCGGTCCGTTCATGGCGACCGCGCTGCTGGCGACGCTCTATGGCGCGCTGGTGGCCAACATCTTCTGCCTGCCGATCGCCGACAAGCTGCACGTCAAGCTGCTCGACGAGGAGATCAACCGCACGCTGATCATCGACGGCATCCTGATGATCCGCGACTCCAAGAGCCCGACGCTCGTGCGCGAAATGCTGCTCGCCTACCTGCCCGAGAAGCATCGCCACGACGAAGCCGAACTCGCGCCGGCTTGAGCGGGCGCGTCGCGAGGGCGTTGACCCATGGCGAAGAAAAGAGGCGGCCACGGGGGAGGGCACGGCTGGTTCGTGACCTTCGCGGACCTCATGGGCCTCATGATGAGCTTCTTCGTCATGCTGGTCGCCTTCTCGACCCAGGACCAGCAGAAGCTCCAGATCGTCGCCGGCTCGATGCGCGAAGCCTTCGGGGTGCAGCAGGTCCGCTTCTCCGGCATCGTGGAATCCGACGGCCTTCCGACGCGGCCGAAACTCAAGAACGCCGATCACATCCGCCCCGAGGACGCCTCCAACACGCCGACGCCGGACAGCGAAGACCGGCGGCGCGAGGGGATCCGCCAGCAGGATGATCGGGCCTTTGCGCTCGCGGCCGCCTCGCTGCGCCAGGCGCTGCAGGCTCTGCCCGAAATCTCCGAGCTCTCGAAGCACATCATGATCGAGGAGAGCAAAACCGGCCTCAACATCGAGATCGTCGACCAGGACGGGCGCTCGATGTTCCCCGAGGGCGCCAAGGAGCCCTATGAGCGGACCCGCCGGCTGATCCAGAAGCTGGCCGCCCCGCTGAAGGCCATGCCGAACCGTCTCTCCATCACGGGCCACACCGCGACGACCAAGCTGCCGCCCCGCCCGGGCTACGGTGCCTGGGAGCTCTCGGCCGATCGTGCCAATGCGGTGCGTTCGATCCTCGAGGACGAAGGCGTGCCGTCAACGCACATGTTCCTCGTCGCCGGCAAGGCCGACACCGAACCGCTGTTCCCGGACGATCCCCAGATCGCCGCAAACCGTCGCGTCACCATTACGCTGATGCGTGAAGAGCCGCCTTTGCCGCCGGGCTTCAAGCCCTGACGGCAGCCGGGCGACGCCGTCCGGGACGGGGCGACCCCGCTGTTGTCTTCGGCGGCTGCCTCTGGCAAAGCGGCGGTCGCCCCCCATATGCGGGCTCGTGACGGGGTGATATAAGGCAGCCCCTTTTGCAGTGCGGCAAACCCCCGCCTTCGATCCGATGAGCGAAGTGATCCGCGACAAGGCCGTGTCGACCGAGACATTGGCCGAGAAGGCCAATATTGACGTCCCTGCAACCTTCGCGGCGCTCACGCTGGGGAGCGTGGGCGTCGTCTATGGCGACATCGGCACGAGTCCGCTCTATGCGTTCCGCGAGGCCGCGGTCGCGGCCAGCGCCTCCGGCCCGATCACGCGCGAGATCGTGCTCGGCGTTCTGTCGATGATCCTGTGGGCGCTGATCATCGTCGTCACGGTCAAATACGTGCTGATCCTGCTGCGCGCCGACAACAACGGCGAGGGCGGGACGCTGTCGCTCACCGCGCTCGCCTTCCGGGCGATCGGGCGGCGCACGCCGATCGTGCTGATGCTCGGCGTGGTCGGGGCGGCGATGTTCCTCGGCGACTCGGTGATCACGCCCGCGATCTCGGTGCTCTCGGCCGTGGAAGGGCTCAAGCTGGCCGCGCCCGCGCTCGAACATTACGTGGTGCCGCTCACCATCGTGGTGCTGATCGCGCTGTTCGCGCTGCAGCGGCGCGGCACCGCACGGGTCGCGGCGTTCTTCGGCCCCGTGATGGTGGTGTGGTTCATGGCGGTCGCGGCGACCGGAATTCTGCACATTAGCGATGACCCGCGGATCGTCTGGGCCATCAACCCGTATTACGCCGTGGCCTTCGTTGCCGAGCACGGCCACATCGGCCTTGCGACGCTCGGTGCCGTATTCCTGGCGGTGACCGGCGGGGAGGCGCTCTATGCCGATCTCGGGCATTTCGGCCGCAAGCCGATCCAGGCGGCGTGGTTCGCCCTGGTTCTGCCGGCGCTGGTGCTCAATTATTTCGGGCAGGGCGCTCTCGTGCTGCACGATCCGGAAACGATCGCGAACCCGTTCTATCGCCTCGTGCCCGAGGTGATGCTGCTGCCGATGGTGGCACTCGCGACCGCCGCGACCGTGATCGCGAGCCAGGCGGTCATCACCGGCGCCTATTCGCTCACCTATCAGGCGATCCAGCTCGGGCTCCTCCCGCGGCTCGCCATCCTGCACACCTCCGGGGCGCATTTCGGTCAGATCTACATTCCGCGCGTCAACACGGCGCTCCTCGTCGGCGTGCTCCTGCTCGTGCTGATGTTCCAGACCTCGAGCAAGCTCGCCCACGCCTACGGCGTCGCCGTGACCACGACGATGGTGGTCGACGGGCTGCTCGGTTTCGTGGTGATCTGGAAGCTGTGGAAGTGGGACTGGTGGAAAGCGGCGCTGCTGATGGTGCCGCTGGTCCTGATCGACGCCACGTTCCTCTCGGCCAATCTGCTCAAGCTGTTCGAGGGCGCGTGGCTGCCGCTCTTGTTCGGCACCAGCATGGTCATCCTCATTCTGACCTGGCAGCGCGGCAGCCGCATCCTCATCCAGAAGACGCGCCGCATCGAAGTCCCGCTCGATTCCCTGATCCGCAGCCTGGAGAAGCGGCCGCCGCACATCGTGCCGGGCACGGCGGTGTTTCTCACCAGCGATCCCGACTTCGCGCCGGCCTCGCTGCTGCACAACCTCAAGCACAACAAGGTGCTGCACGAGCACAACGTGATCCTGCGCATCGTCACCGCCGATACCCCGCGCACCTCCGACGAGGAGCGCGTGCGCATCGAACCCCTGTCCGAGCGCTTCACCCGCGTCGCGCTGCGCTTCGGATTCATGGAGCAGCCGAACGTGCCGAAGGCGCTCGCGGTCGCGCGCAAGCAGGGCCTGCACTTCGACATCATGTCGACGTCGTTCTTCCTGTCGCG
>CAYZMR010000447.1:0-3143 GCA_964479515.1 uncultured Hyphomicrobiales bacterium
GCGCCCCGGCGCACTGTCGAACAGCGTCTTGGTGTAGGCATGCTGCGGCGCCGCGAACACGGCGGCCGTCGCGCCTTCCTCCACCACCTCGCCCTTGTGCATGACGGCGATGCGGTCGCACACCTGCGCGGCGACGCGCAGATCATGGGTGATGAACAGCACCGCGAGGTTGAAGCGCTTGCGCACGTCATCGATCAGTTCGAGCACCTGCGCCTGCACCGAGACGTCGAGCGCCGAGACCGGTTCGTCGGCGACCAGGATCTCCGGGTCCATGGCGAGCGCGCGCGCGATGCAGATGCGCTGGCGCTGGCCGCCAGAGAACTGATGCGGGAAGCGCGACAGCGCGTCGGGGTCGAGCCCGACCAGGCGCATCAGGTTGCGTGCGCGCGCAACCGCCTCGCCGTCGTTCATGCCGAAATTCACCGGGCCCTCGGTGATCGCGTCGCCCACCGTACGACGCGGATTGAGCGAGCGATAAGGGTCCTGGAACACGATCTGCACGCGCTTGCGATGCGGGCGCAGCGCGCGCGCTCCGAGCTTTGCGACGTCGGCGCCCTCGATCAGGATTTCGCCGTCGCTCGGCGCGATCAGCCGCGCGATGCAGCGCGCGACCGTGGACTTGCCGGAGCCGGATTCGCCGACGACGCCGAGCGTCTCGCCGCGGCGGACCGTCAGGTTGACGTTCTTGGCGGCCGCCACCTCGCGCCGCTTCTCGAAGAAGCCGCCCGACACGTAGGTCTTGGTCAGGTCGTTGGTCTGCAGGACGACCGGCGCGTCGGCGACCGCCGCGCGCGCCGGCGGCAAAAGGCTCGGCACCGCGCGGATGAGCATGCGGGTGTACTCGTCGCGCGGCCGGCGCAGCACGTCCTGCGTCGCGCCCTGCTCCACCACGCGGCCGTGCTGCATCACGACCACGCGATGTGCGACCTCGGCGACGACGCCGAAGTCGTGCGTGATGAACAGGACACCGGTGTTGCGCCGCTCGCGCAGCTCCTTGATGAGTTTCAGGATCTGCGCCTGCGTGGTGACGTCGAGCGCGGTGGTCGGCTCGTCGGCGATCAGCAGCACCGGATCGAGCACGAGCGCGGCGGCGATCATGATGCGCTGGCGCTGGCCGCCGGAAAGCTGATGCGGGTAGACGTCGATCATGCGCTCGGGATCGGGCAGATGCACCGATGCCATGACGTCCAGCGCGCGTTGGCGGCGCTCGCGCTCAGAGAGCTCGGTGTGGATGTCGAGCACTTCGGCAATTTGATCGCCGACACGCATGACCGGATTGAGCGCGGTCATCGGCTCCTGGAAGATCATGCCGATCCGCGCGCCGCGGATGCGGCGCATCTCGGCCGCCGACTTCGTCAGCAGGTCGTCGCCTTCGAGCAGCACGCGGCCGGCCGCGACGGTGAGCTGGCGTGGCGGCAGCAGGCCCATTACGGCATGCGCGGTGACGGATTTGCCGGAGCCGGACTCCCCGACCACGCACACGATCTCGCCAGGCGCCACGGCAAAAGACACATTCTCGACCGCGTTGACGCGATCGGCCCGCGCGGGGAGGCGGACGGTCAGGCCCTGCACGTCGAGGACGGGGGCGGTCACGTACGGCAGCCTCTAAGCTCGTCATGCCCGGCCTTGTGCCGGGCATCCCGCTTAGGAGGGCACGGTGCCCGCGCTATCGGGATGGCCGGGACAAGCCCGGCCATGACGGAGAACGAGTTGATCATCACACCCTTCTCGCGAGCTTCGGATCGAGCCGGTCGCGCAACCCGTCGCCCAGCACGTTGACCGCGAGGATCATCAGGGCGAGCGCCGCGCCGGGAAATAATATGATCCGCGGAGCAATCGGAAAGAACGCGCGGCCCTCCGCCATCATGTTGCCCCAGCTCGGAATCTCCGGTGGCGTGCCAGCGCCGAGGAAAGAGAGGATCGCCTCGGTCAGCATCGCAGAGGCGCACACGTAAGTCGCTTGCACGATCAGCGCCGGGACGCAGTTCGGCAGCACGTGGCGGATCAGCACTTGCGGCAGGCGCGTGCCGGCCGCGATCGCGGCTTCCACGTAAGGCTCCTCGCGCACGGTCAGCACGACCGCGCGCACGAGCCGCACCACGCGCGGGATCTCCGGCACCGTGATGGCGATGATGACCGTGGTCAGGCTCGCGCCGGACAGCGACACCAGCGCGATCGCCAGCAGCACCCCGGGGATCGCCATCACGCCGTCCATGACGCGCATCACGATGCCGTCGAGCAGGCGGATGTAGCCGGCGAGCATGCCGATGAACAGGCCGATCGAGATCGACAGCGCCGCGACCGTGATGCCGACAATGAGCGAGACGCGCGTCCCGTAGACGGTGCGCGTCCACACGTCGCGGCCGAACTGGTCGGTGCCGAACCAGTTCGCCGCGCTCGGGGGCTTGAGACGGCCCAACGGATTGAGCGCGAGCGGCTCCGTGGTCCACAGCAGCGGCGCGAACGCGGCCGCGAGCACGAAGACGAGGATGATGATCGCCGCGACCACGACGAAGGGATAGCGCGCCGCGAGTGGACGCCAGTGGCCGAATAGCGTGGCGCCGATCTCAACCGGTGCTTCGCTCGCTTCGGTCAATAGCGGATCCTCGGGTCGAGCACCGTATAGGCGATGTCGATGGCGAGATTGAGCGCGATGTAGAGGAACGAGAAGAACAGGATCAGCCCCTGGATGATCGGATAGTCGCGCTTGAGGATCGCGTCGACCACAAGCCGGCCAAGGCCCGGGATGTTGAACACGCTCTCCGTCACCACCACGCCGCCGATCAGGAACGCCACGCCGAGCCCGATCACCGTCACGATCGGCACCGCGGCGTTGCCGAGCGCGTGGCGCAGGAGCACCTTGATCTCGGCCTGGCCTTTGGCGCGCGCAGTCCGGATATAATCCTCTTCAAGAACCTCGAGCACGCTCGCGCGCGTGATGCGGGCGATCAGCGCAATGTAAATTGCCGACAGCGCGATGGTCGGCAGCGTGATGTGGCTGATGAACTGCCCCGGCTCGCTGAACGGTGAGCGATAGCCCTGCACCGGGAACCAATGCAGGCCAAGCGCGAAGCCGTAGATCAGGAAGTAGCCCATCACGAACACCGGCACCGAGAAGCCGACGACCGCGAACACCATCACGG
>CAYZMR010000448.1:0-3143 GCA_964479515.1 uncultured Hyphomicrobiales bacterium
AGGAAATACTTCTCGCCCTCGCGCCAGAGCACGGAGGCAAACAGCTTCACCAGCGCGGGCCGACCGATCGGGGTCTTCAGATAGAACCAGGTGCCGTCCGCCGCGATGCGCATGTCGAGGTCGCCGCAGAACGGCGGGTTCCACAGATGCAACGGCGGCGGGCCGCGCTCGCCCGCGCGCTTGGCTGCGCCGACGATCGCGTCGAGCCCGGATGCGGTGTTGCTCGTCATGCGGACGAATGTGCGCGCGTCGCGCCCGCGCCGTCAAATCTCGACGCGGAAGCCGACCTCGGACAATCCGTCCGGCGGGATGCGGAAGAAGTCGGGCGCGCGGCTCGCCAGACGTGCAAGGAACGCGAAGACCGCGAACAGGATCGGATTCATGGCGGATTTCGGCCGGGCGCGGATCACCGTCTCGTGCGCGATGTAATAATGCGCGTGTTCGAGATCGGCGGTGAAGCCGAGCATGTTGCAGTTCTTCAATGTGAGCGGCACGTCCGGCGTCTGCATGAAGCCGAGGCGGACCTCGACGCGATAGAAGCCGTGGCCGAGCCGCCGGATCGAATGGCGCTGGCCGAACGGCACGCGCGGCCGCCGGTCGGGGATGAAGCTCATCAGCACGACGGTCTCGTGCATCACGGCGTTGTGCTTGACGTGATGCAGCAGCATCGGCGACGCGCCATGCGCGACTTTGGTCAGCCACACGCCCATCCCGGGCGCGCGGCCGACCACGTGCTCGTCGATATGCGCGATGAACTCGTGCAGCGGCATCGACATCTCTTGCAGCTTGTGGCGCACCAGCGAGGTGCCCTTGCGCCAGGCGACCATCGAGGTCGCGATCACGGCGCCGACGACGAGCGGGAACCAGCCGCCCTCGACGATCTTCAGCGAGTTCGACGCAAGGAAGATCGTGTCGACCGCGCCGAACAGCGCGATGACCGGAATAGCGACCGCGGGCGACCAGTTCCAGCGCATGATCGCCACGCGGTAGAGCAGGATCGTGGTGGCCAGCATCGTGCCCGACACCGCGATGCCGTAGGCGGCCGCGAGATTGTCCGACGTCTTGAACATCACCACGACCAGCAGCGTGCCGGTCATCAAGAGCCAGTTCGCGACCGGCACGTAGATCTGCCCGGCCTCGTCGCTCGAGGTCGGCACGATGCGCACCAGTGGGGACAGCCCGGTCTGCATCGCCTGGCGGGTGAGCGAAAACACGCCCGAGATCAGCGCCTGCGAGGCGATGATGGTCGCCATCGCGGCGAGGAGCACCATCGGCACCAGCGCCCAGGACGGCGCCAGATTGTAGAACGGATTCTCCATCGCCTTCGGATCGATCAGAATCAGCGCGCCCTGACCGAAGTAATTCAGCACCAGCGCCGGCAGCACGAGGCCGTACCAGGCGCGGCGGATCGCACTCGCCCCGACGTGCCCCATGTCGGCATAGAGCGCCTCACCGCCGGTAAGCGCCAGGAACACGGCGCCGAACACCGCGAACGAGATGAACGGATTGGCGGCGACGAAGCGCACCGCCGCGAGCGGATTGAGCGCGGCGGCGATCTGCGGCGCATGCACGATGTTGACGATGCCAAGGAGCGCGATGACGACGAACCACACCACCATCACGGGGCCGAACAGCTTGCCGATCATCTCGGTGCCGCGCGACTGGATCGCGAACAGGGCGATCAGGATCGCGAGCGTCGCCGGCATGATGACCGTCGCAAGCTCCGGCTTGACGAGCTTCAACCCTTCCATGGCGGAGAGCACCGAGATCGCTGGCGTGATGACGCCGTCGCCATAGAGCAATGACGCGCCGACGATGCCGAGCAGGACGAGCAGCGGAATCCTCGCGACGTGCTCGCCTTCCACCAGCGCAAGGAGCGCCAGGATGCCGCCCTCGCCCTCATTGTCGGCGCGCAGCACGAGCGTCACATATTTGAGCGACACCATCGCCATCAGCGCCCAGAAGATCAGCGATACGATGCCGAGCACGTCGACCGCGGTCGGGGCATGCCCGGTCGCAGCGAGCGCCACCTGGAAGGCGTAGAGCGGACTTGTGCCGATATCGCCGAACACCACGCCGAGCGCGGTCAGCGCCAGGAACCAGGGATTGCCGGCGTGATGCAGGTACTTGGCGTGATCGTCCTTGGCCTGGCCGGCAATGGGGACGCTGACGCCCGCGGCCGGGACGGCCGATGACGCAACGCCAATCGCAGCATCCGCACGCGCATCCATCGGCGGGCTCGGCCGGTCAGGTTCGCTTTTCGTCTCGTCGGTCATTCAAGTTCCGCGCCAGTCGAGCGAAAGGACAGGAGCCGAGCGATTCGCGCCCTCGGCTCGGGGCCCGAACGCCCATGATTTAGCCATGGTTGACCACAACGGTATGTCCGTCCGCGCCCCGACCGCTCGCGTGATCGTGATCACGATACCGGGAATCACGACGCGTGAAAAATAGCGTAGACTCAAAGCGCGAGCCGAGAATCAGGTCGCGTTGCCGCCACCCTGATGGCGCGATGTTTGCATAATTTGCGGGCAGAGGCTCGTGTCAGGCGTTTAAAGGGCTGCTGAAGAACAGAAGACAACAACAGGAGCGGGCAGACATGGCGGCGACGGAAGGCATCGAGAAGTTCGAGGACATGATCGTGCGCGCCGCGGAAACGACGGCTGCGCATGCCCGTGCCGCCCGCGACGCGATCGGCGCGGTCATCTTCGGCCAGGAGCAGGTGGTCGAGCGCGCGCTGATCACGATCCTCTCGGGCGGCCATGCGCTGCTGGTCGGCGTGCCCGGCCTCGCCAAGACCAAGCTGGTCGAGACCATGGGCATCGCGCTCGGCCTCGACGCGCGCCGCATCCAGTTCACGCCCGACCTGATGCCCTCCGACATCCTCGGGTCCGAGGTGCTCGAGGAAGTGCCCGGCGGCAAGCGAAGCTTCCGCTTCATCTCCGGTCCGGTGTTCGCGCAGCTGCTGATGGCCGACGAGATCAACCGCGCGTCACCGCGCACGCAGTCGGCGCTGCTGCAGGCGATGCAGGAGCATCACGTGACGGTCGCGGGCGCGCGCCATGACCTGCCGGCGCCGTTTCATGTGCTAGCGACGCAGAACCCGCTGGAGCAGGAAGGCACCTATCCGCTGCCCGAAGCCCAGC
>CAYZMR010000449.1:0-3142 GCA_964479515.1 uncultured Hyphomicrobiales bacterium
GTCAACGGCTTCGTCAAGGACGTGCTGCAGCAACTGCCGATGGAATTCGCCGTCGAGGCGCAGAAGCTGATCTCGGTGAGCCTTGAGGGGAGCGTCGGCTGATGCGCGTCGCCGCAGCCGCTCTGGGCGTCGCGTGCCTGGTCGCGTCGATCGGCGGCGCGGCGGCTTGTACCTGTCGGCAGCCTCGTCCGGGCGATGCGGATTTCGACGCATACCAGAAGGATCCGCAGGAATGGTCGTTCGCGCGGGCCGCCATCGTGGTGCGCGGACGCATTCTGAGCGTCAAGACGCCGGGCTGGTGGAGCAGCGACGACACGGTCAGGGCCACGATGCGCGTCACGGCGGTTCTGAAGGGTGTGGTGCCGCCGGGAGACCTGACGCTGCTGACCGGCTCCGGCGGTGGCGATTGCGGATTCGGAAGCGACTTCGAGGATATCGCCGGCAGCCCGCGCGAAGTGGCGCTTGAGGTCGTTCCCGTCACGGGGACATCAGAAGACAAGGGCGCTTACGGGGTCGGTTTGTGCCGTTATTCGGATTGGACGACTGCGAACGGAAAGTAACGATGGCTCTGCTTGAAATCAAAAATCTGCATGTCGAGATCGACGGCAAGAAGATCCTGAACGGCCTCGATCTCGTCGTGAACAAGGGCGAGGTGCACGCGATCATGGGCCCGAACGGCTCGGGCAAGTCGACGCTCGCCTATGTGCTCGCCGGCAAGGCCGACTACGAGGTCACCGACGGGGAAATCCTGTTCGACGGCGAGAATGTGCTCGAGCTCGACCCGGACGAGCGTGCCGCCAAGGGCTTCTTTCTCGCGTTCCAGTACCCGATCGAAATCCCCGGTGTCGCCACCATGACGTTCCTGCGCACGGCGCTCAACGCGCAGCGCAAGAAGCGCGGCGAGGCGGAACTGACCACGCCGGAGTTTTTAAAGCGCGTGCGCGAGGGCGCCGCCAAGCTCTCGATCAGCCAGGAGATGCTGCGCCGCGCCGTCAATGTGGGTTTCTCGGGCGGCGAGAAGAAGCGCAACGAGATCCTCCAGATGGCGCTGCTCGAGCCGCGGCTCGCCGTGCTCGACGAGACCGACTCCGGTCTCGACATCGACGCGTTGAAGATCGTCGCCGACGGCGTCAACCGGCTGCGCTCGCCCGAGCGCGCATCGATCGTGATCACCCACTACCAGCGGCTGCTCGACTACATCGTGCCCGACATCGTGCACGTGCTGTCGAAAGGCCGCATCGTGAAGACCGGCGGCAAGGAGCTGGCGCACGAACTCGAAGCGACCGGTTACGCGCAATACGCGGACGCGCCGGTCGCCGCCGAATAAGAAAAGCATCGCCATGGCCGAACTGACCTTGATGAAGAATGCCGCCGAGCAGCAGCTCGCGGCCGAATGGCAGGCGGCGAAAGCCAAGCTGCCGGGCGTCGCGCCGTTGCGGGCGGCCGCGTTCGAGCAGTTCGCACGCGCCGGCCTGCCGCACCGGCGCGTCGAGGAGTGGAAATACACCGATCTGCGCGCGCTGATGCGCGACGCAAAGCCGCTCGCGCCCCCGCCGGATGCCGCCGCGAAGGCGCGCGCCAAGGACGCCGGGCGTGCGGCCGGCGACGGCGACTTCCGCCGGCTGGTGTTCGTCGATGGTGCTTTTGCACCGGAACTGTCCGATCTCGCCGATCTCAGCCCCGGCCTGACCATCGGCTCGATGGCCGATGTGCTCGCGAAAGGCGATGCGCTGGTCACCGAGCGCCTCGGCAGGGTCGTGGCGGCCGATGACGCCGCGCTCGCGCTCAACACGGCCTTCATGGGCGACGGCGCGGTCATCCGCGTCGCTGCCGGCGCCGTGATCGCGCGGCCGCTGCATCTGGTCTTCGCGGCGACCGGTGACAAGCCGGCTGCGCTGTTCACGCGCTCGCTGATGGTCGTCGAGCCCGGCGCACGCGTCATGCTGATCGAGAGCCATGAAGGTGACGAGGCGCGCGACTACCAGGTCAATACCGCATTGGAGCTCGTCGTCGGCGACAACGCGCATGTCGACCACGTCAAGATCACCACGGAAGGCGCCAGGGCGCTGCACGTGTCGACCCTGCTCGCGTCGATCGGCGCGCATGCGCGCTTCAACACATTCGCGTTCACGATCGGCGGCGCGGTCGTGCGCAACCAGTTGTTCCTGCGCTTTGCGGGCGAGGGGACGGTCGCGAACATCCGTGGCGCCACGATGCTGCGCGGACGCCAGCATGCCGACCTGACGCTGGTCGCCGATCACGCGGTCGCGGGCTGCCAGAGCCGCGAGGTGTTCAAGTCGGTGCTCGACGACGAAAGCCGCGGCGTGTTCCAGGGCAAGATCATCGTACGGCCGCACGCGCAGAAGACCGACGCCAAGATGGCCTCGCACGCGCTGCTCCTGTCCGACGACGCGGAGGCCGATAACAAGCCTGAGCTTGAAATCTTCGCCGACGACGTGCAGTGCGGCCACGGCGCGACCGCGGGCGCGCTCGATGACGATCTCCTGTTCTATCTGCGCGCGCGCGGCATTCCGGAAAAGGAAGCCGAGGCGCTGTTGATCCAGGCTTTCGTCGGCGAGGCGATCGAAGGCATCGAGCACGCCGGCCTGCGCGAGGCGTTGATCGAGAGCGCGGGCCGCTGGCTCGCGGCGCGAGGTTGATCATGCATCCGGCGGTCACCAACGGTTCCTACGACGTCGAGCGCATCCGCGCCGACTTTCCGATCCTGTCGATGCAGGTCTACGGCAAACCGCTCGTCTATCTCGACAACGCGGCCTCGGCGCAGAAGCCGAAGGCTGTGCTCGATCGCCTGCACCAGGCCTACACGTCCGAATACGCCAACGTGCATCGCGGCCTGCATTACCTCGCCAACGCGATGACGGAAGGCTACGAGGGCGCGCGAGAGCGCGTCCGCGGGTTTCTCAACGCCAAGCGCCCGGAAGAGATCATCTTCACCCGCAACGCGACGGAAGCGATCAACCTTGTCGCCTATACGTTCGGTCGTGAGCGCATCAAGCCGGGCGACGAGATCGTGGTCTCCATCATGGAGCACCACTCCAACATCGTGCCGTGGCATTTCCTGCGCGAGCGCCAGGGCGCGGTGATCAAATGGGCGCCGGTCGACGAGGACGGCAATTTCCTG
>CAYZMR010000450.1:0-3140 GCA_964479515.1 uncultured Hyphomicrobiales bacterium
AGGTCGAGGCGACATTCCCGGACGGGACCAAGCTCGTGACTGTGCATGATCCGATACGGTGATTTTCTTCCTTCCCTCTCCCCTTGAGGGAGAGGGTGCCGAGGGCGAAGCCCGAGGCGGGTGAGGGGTATCTTTACCGACTGAGCGAAGTTAAGCGACCCCTCACCCGGCTCGCTTCGCTCGCCACCCTCTCCCTCAAGGGGAGAGGGTCACGGAGCTTGTGGCATGATCCCCGGTGAATTCTTCATCAAGCACGGCGACATCGAGCTCAACGCCGGCCGCAAGACGGTGAAGCTCGCGGTCACCAATACGGGCGACCGCCCGATCCAAGTCGGCTCGCATTACCACTTCTTCGAGACCAATCCGGCGCTCGCCTTCGAGCGCAAGAAGGCACGCGGCATGCGGCTCGACATCGCGGCCGGCACGGCGGTGCGCTTCGAGCCGGGGCAGACGCGCGACGTCACGCTGGTCGCGCTCGCCGGTAAGCGGACGGTCTACGGCTTCCGCGGCGACGTGATGGGGAAGCTGTGATGACGCACCTTCAGAATCATGACGGGCGGACTTGCGCCCGCCCGCCACGTTCTCAGCGCTGCTACCCGCTGCTGGGAACCAGGATCAAACTGGCCACATGGCGCGATGCCGGTAGCGGCCTCGACACCCAGACCAGTCTGGTCTTGGCGATCCCCGCATCCGGCGAACCGAACACGAGCATCTGGAAATTAGGATAACGCGCGCGCGGCGCGACGCAATCGAAACCGCAGAATGCACAGGCCCGGTGGATAAGACCGGGGACAAATCGAGACAGGGACCGCCATGGCAGTGAAAATGAAACGCGCCGTCTATGCGGACATGTTCGGGCCCACGACGGGAGACCGCGTGCGCCTCGCCGACACCGACCTCATCATCGAGGTCGAGAAGGATTTCACCATCTATGGCGAGGAGGTGAAGTTCGGCGGCGGCAAGGTGATCCGCGACGGCATGGGGCAGTCGCAGGTGACGAACCGACAGGGCGCGGTCGATACCGTCATCACCAACGCGCTGATCCTCGACCACTGGGGGATCGTGAAGGCCGACGTCGGGTTGAAGGATGGCAAGGTCCATTCGATCGGCAAGGCCGGCAATCCCGACATCCAGCCGGGCGTCACCATCATCGTCGGGCCGGGCACGGACGTGATCGCGGGCGAGGGCAAGATCCTCACCGCCGGCGGATTCGATACGCACATCCATTTCATCTGCCCGCAGCAGGTCGACGACGCGCTGATGTCAGGCGTCACCTCGCTGCTCGGCGGCGGCACCGGGCCTTCGCACGGGACCTTCGCCACGACCTGCACGCCGGGGCCGTGGCACATCGCGCGCATGATCCAGGCGGCGGATGCGTTCCCGGTGAACCTCGGTTTCGCCGGCAAGGGCAATGCCTCGCGTCCGGCCGCGCTGGAGGAAATGGTCAAGGCCGGCGCTTGCGCGCTGAAACTGCACGAGGACTGGGGCACGACGCCGGCCGCGATC
The DNA here is from genome assembly GCA_964479515.1 of uncultured Hyphomicrobiales bacterium. GTDB lineage: Bacteria > Pseudomonadota > Alphaproteobacteria > Rhizobiales > Xanthobacteraceae > PALSA-894. The sequence continues at coordinate 1,507 of CAYZMR010000450.1, forward strand.
GACAATTGCCTGAGCGTCGCCGATGACTACGACATCCAGGTGATGATCCACAGCGATACGCTCAACGAGTCCGGCTTCGTCGAGGACACCATCAAGGCGTTCAAGGGCCGCACCATCCATGCCTTCCACACCGAGGGCGCGGGCGGCGGTCATGCGCCCGACATCATGAAGGTCGCGGGCCTGCCGAACGTGCTGCCGTCGTCGACCAACCCGACGCGGCCTTTCACCAAGAACACGCTCGACGAGCACCTCGATATGCTGATGGTGTGCCACCATCTCGATCCCTCGATCGCCGAGGATCTGGCGTTTGCCGAGAGCCGCATCCGCAAGGAGACGATCGCGGCGGAAGACATCCTGCACGATCTCGGTGCGCTCTCGATGATGTCGTCGGACAGCCAAGCCATGGGCCGGCTCGGCGAGGTCATCATCCGCACCTGGCAGACCGCCGACAAGATGAAGAAGCAGCGCGGACGGCTCAAGGAAGAGAAAGGCGACAACGACAATGCGCGGGTGAAGCGCTATGTGGCCAAATACACGATCAACCCGGCGATCGCGCACGGCGTCTCGAAAATCATCGGCTCGATCGAGAAGGGCAAGATGGCCGATCTCGTGCTGTGGTCGCCCGCCTTCTTCGGCGTGAAGCCGGACTGCATCATCAAGGGCGGCTCGATCGTCGCCGCGCAGATGGGCGATCCGAACGCCTCGATCCCGACGCCGCAGCCGGTGCATTACCGCCCGATGTTCGGCGCGTTCGGCAAGGCACTGACCGCGTCATCGGTGGTGTTTGCCTCGAAAGCGGCCGTGAAGGCTGGCTTGGGCAAGACGCTCGGCATCGAGAAGGAACTGGTCGCCGTCTCGAACACGCGCAAGATCGGCAAGAAGAGCATGGTGCACAACGGCGCGACGCCGGACATTCAGATCGACGCCGAGACCTACGAGGTGCGCGCCGACGGCGAGCTCTTGACCTGCGAGCCCGCGCAGGTGCTGCCGATGGCGCAGCGGTATTTCCTGTTTTGAGCGCCGAGGCCGAGCGGCCGGCGACGCTGAAATTCCGCTCCGCCGGGCTGATCCAGCGCGGCGAGGAGGTGCTGCTGCATCGCGGCCTAGAGGACGATTTCTGGACGCTGCCCGGCGGCACGGTCGAGCCCGGCGAGCGCTCCGACGAGGCGCTCAGCCGCGAGATCGACGAGGAACTGCACATTGAGGCGCGCGCGGTGAGACTTCTGTGGGTGGTCGAGAACCGATTCACGTATCTCGCGCGACGCTTCCACGAAATCGGATTCTACTGGCTGCTCGACGTGTCGGAGCGGACGTGGTCGCAGCAGCGCTGGCCCGATCATGGCGGCGAGTTCGAGATGGTAGAGCCTGGCATCATCTTCCGCTGGGCTTCGCCGCCCGAGCTTGCCCGACTGACCATCAAGCCGATTTTCCTGACGCGTGGATTGCAGGACTTGCCGGCCGTCACGGTCCATTTGCAGATCGATGAATAGCTCGAACGCGGCGGCTCACACGCGCAGGCGCGGTGACTGCATCGCGGTTGCGTCTCGCGGCGCCTTGCCGTTGCGCCGGCCGATCATGCCTTGCAGCCACCGCGTCACCGGGCGCTCGAACAACGCATGCACGGCGAGCGCAAC
>CAYZMR010000451.1:0-3134 GCA_964479515.1 uncultured Hyphomicrobiales bacterium
CCGCCGTCTATGGCGAGCAGGATCTGATCCGGCGCTCGGCCTCGAGCGTGCCGGCACCCGCGCGTCAACTGACGCACGTCGCCAAGCTCATCGACGTGTCGAAATGCATCGGCTGCAAGGCCTGCCAGGCGGCGTGCCTTGAATGGAACGACCTGCGTCAGCCGGTCGGCTTCAACGAGGGCGTCTACGATAATCCGGCCGATCTCACGCCGGACATGTTCACGGTGATGCGCTTCACCGAGTGGGTGAATCCAGAAACGCAGAACCTCGAATGGCTGATCCGCAAGGACGGCTGCATGCACTGCCAGGATCCGGGCTGCCTCAAGGCGTGCCCGGCGCCCGGCGCGATCGTGCAGTACTCCAACGGCATCGTCGACTTCGTGCATGAGAACTGCATCGGCTGCGGCTACTGCGTGAAGGGATGCCCGTTCAACATCCCGCGCATCTCCAAGGTCGACAACAAGGCCTACAAGTGTACGCTCTGCTCCGACCGCGTCGCGGTCGGCCAAGGGCCGGCCTGCCAGAAGGCGTGCCCCACCCAAGCGATCGTGTTCGGCACCAAGGACGATATGAAGAAATGGGCCGACGGACGGATCAAGGACCTGAAGTCGCGCGGCTACAAGAATGCCGGTCTCTACGATCCGCCGGGCGTCGACGGCACCCACGTGATGTATGTGCTGCAACACGCGGACCAGCCGCAGCTCTATGCCGGGCTGCCGGTCAATCCGCGCATCAGCCCGATCGTCGAGGTGTGGAAGGGCGTGACCAAATATGCCGGCCTCGCCGCGATGGCCGGCATGGCGATCTTCGGTGCGTTGCACTACCTCGTCACCGGGCCGAACAGCGTCTCGGCGGATGAAGAGGAAAAGGCCAAGCGCCTCGCCGGAGGGCCTGCGTCATGACCGCGTATGACGTCGAGCCCGGCGATGCGGTGCATCCGGGCGATCCCGTGCAGGTCGACCGCTACACCGCGGGCGCCCGCATCAACCACTGGATCACGGCGATCAGCCTCGTGCTGCTCGCCTTGTCCGGCCTCGCGCTGTTTCACCCCGATCTGTTCTTTCTGACCGCCCTGTTCGGCGGCGGACAGAACACGCGCGCGATTCACCCGTGGATCGGCGTGGTGCTGTTCTTCAGCTTCGCCGGCCTGTTCATCCGCTTCTGGCGGGCGAACCTGTGGGAGCACACCGACAACGTCTGGCTCGCCAAGATTCGCGACGTGCTGACCGGGCACGAGGAACGTCTGCCGGAGGTCGGCAAGTACAATGCCGGCCAGAAGGTCGTGTTCTGGTCCATGTCGCTGCTGATCATCGTGCTGATCACGAGCGGGGTGGTTATCTGGGATCAGTACTTCTCCGACTATACCTCGGTCGAGCAGAAGCGGATCGCCGTGCTGACGCACTCGATCACGGCGGTCACGGCGATCTGCGTCTGGATCGTCCATGTCTATGCGGCGATCTGGGTGCGCGGCACGATCGGGGCGATGACGCGCGGTCAGGTCACCGGCGGTTGGGCTTGGCGGCATCATCGCAAATGGCTGAGGGAACTCGTCACCGGAAAGGGAGACCACAAGGCGACGCCTGCCGAATAGCAATGGCGCTGCCGGTGTTCTAAGCTTACGTGCCACGTGGCCCGTGCGGTTCGTGAGGACAAGATATGAGTGAGGTCGGTGCCCCGCGGCACGATCCGGTGCCGATCGGAGAGGTATCAGCCCCTCCCTTCGTTCGTCTTCCCGATCCGCTCGCGTTGTTTGTAGCCCGTTCGCAGCGCTTTCGCGCGCTCGCGCAGGGCAACGAGCTCGCACCCTATCTGCGGTTCCTCGGCGATCTCGCCGAAGCCCAGTATAGGATCCAGGACGACCTTCCCGAGCCCGAGCTTCCAGCCATAGACGCGATCGCGCGCGCGCGCGAGTTCGCCATGCCGCCGCTCGACCGTGGCCGCTTCACGGCCGATCCCGCCTTCGAGGCGACGCTCGACCGCCTGCTCCCCCTCATGCAGACGATCGAGATGCCGCCGGTCGCAGCCGCGGCGCTTGCGCGGGTCATCGAGGCGGACGTGGCGACGCGCGACGCGATGGTCCGCGCGCTGCTCGCCGATTCCGTCGCGGTGGAGACGCTCGCTGAGCACGTCTTCGTGGCGGCCGCCCTGCAGGTGCATTTCGCGCGTCTTGCGTCGCGGCTGGACGGCGAAAAGCTCGTGCCGGTCGGTGACGGCGTGTGTCCGGCCTGCGGCGGCCCGCCCGTGTCGTCGATGGTGATCGGCTGGCAGGGCGCGCACGGCGCGCGGTTCTGCGCCTGCTCGTTGTGCGGGACCCTGTGGAACTACGTCCGCATCAAGTGCACGCTCTGCGGATCGACCAAGGGCATCAGCTATCAGGAGGTCGAAGGCGGACCAGGCACCATCAAGGCCGAGACCTGCGACGCCTGCCACGGCTACGTGAAGGTGTTGCAGCAGCAGAAGGATCCCGCGGTCGATCCGATCGCCGACGATGTCGCGAGCCTCGGGCTCGACCTCTTGGTACGGGAAAGTGGCTACCGCCGCGGCGGCTTCAACCCGTTCCTGCTCGGCTATTGACGGCGGGCGCGATGGCAAAATCCAACGCGGCCTTGCGCAAGCTCCCTTCCGTCGACGAGGTGCTGCGCACGCAGGAGGCCGCCGCCGCAGTCGAGCGGTTCGGGCGGCCCGCGCTCGTCGCGGCCGTGCGCGCGATCCTCGCCGCGGCCCGCGCGGCGCGCGCGCCGTCGGGCAGCGCCGGAGACGTCGCCGCGGGTGCCCTCGCGCGCCTCGAAGCCGACGCCGCGCCCAACCTGCGGCCGGTGTTCAACCTCACCGGCACGGTGCTGCACACCAATCTTGGCCGTGCTTTGATTGCCGAGGAGGCGGTCGCCGCCGCGGTCGTGGCGATGCGCAACGCGGTCACGCTCGAATTCGAGCTTGCGAGTGGAAAGCGCGGCGAGCGCGACGATCATCTGCGCGCGATCCTGTGCGAGCTCACCGGCGCCGAGGACGCGACGATCGTCAACAACAACGCGGCTGCCGTGCTGATCGTGCTGAATACGTTGGCGCGCGGACGCGAGGCGATCGTCTCGCGCGGCGAGCTGATCGAGATCGGCGGCGCGTTCCGCATGCCCGAC
>CAYZMR010000452.1:0-3121 GCA_964479515.1 uncultured Hyphomicrobiales bacterium
ATCAGTTGCCAGGCGATGAAGGTCGAGAACATCGCCATCTCGCCCTGCGCGAAGTTCAAATGATCGATCGCCTGGTAGATCATCACCACGGCAAGCGCCATGCAGGCATAGATGCCGCCGGTCGCGAGCCCCGCCAGAACCTGGTGTAGAAACAGCTCCATCGCGTTTCCCGTCAGTAACCGAGATAAGCGCGCCGGACGTTCTCGTCGTCGCGCAATTGCTTTGCCGGTCCCTGCATCACGAGTTCGCCGGTCTCGATCAGGTAGGCCTCGTCCGCGATGTCGAGCGCGAGCGCCGCGTTCTGCTCCACCAGCAGCATGCTCACCGCTTCGGTCTGGTTGAGCGTGCGCAGGATGCCGAACAGTTCTTCCACGATCAGCGGCGCGAGGCCGAAGGAGGGCTCGTCGAGCAGCATCAGCCGCGGCCGCAGCATCATGGCGCGCCCGACCGCGAGCATCTGCTGCTCGCCGCCCGAGAGCGTGCCGGCCTGCTGGCGATGGCGCTCCTTCAGGCGCGGGAAATAGCCGTAGACGCGCTCGATGTCGGCTGAGATCGCGGCGCGGCCGTGCCGCGTCATGGCGCCGATCTCGAGGTTTTCCTCCACGGTCTGGCGCGAGAATGTGCCGCGGCCCTGTGGCACGTGCGCGATGCCGAGGCGGACGATGTCTTCGGTGGCGCGGCCGGAGATCATCTTGCCGGCGAAGCGGATGTCGCCGGTTGTCCGCACCATGCCGGAGAGCGCGCGCAAGGTCGTGGTCTTGCCGGCGCCGTTCGCGCCCAGCAGCGTGGTGATGCAGCCGTCCTCGATCGCAAGCGCGAGGTCGAACAGCACCTGCGTCGCGCCATAGAAGGCGCAGAGGCCGCTGGCTTCGAGCAGCTTGCTCATTTCTTCGTGGTCCCCAGATAGGCGAGGATCACGTCCTCATTGCGCTGCACCTCGGCGGGCGTGCCCTCGGCGATCTTCTTGCCGAAGTCGAGCGCCACCACCTTGTCGCAGATCGACATCACCATGCTCATGTGATGCTCGACCAGCAGGATCGTGACGCGGCGCTCGTCGCGGATGCGGCGGATCAACTCGCCGAGGCCGTGGATCTCTGTGTGATTGAGGCCGCCGGCAGGTTCGTCGAGCAGCAGCAGTTTCGGCTGCGCGGCGAGCGCGCGCGCAAGCTCGACTCGCTTCTGCAGCCCGAACGGCAGGTCGGCGGCGCGGCGATGCGCCACCTCGCCGAGATCGAGGAACTCGATCAGCTCCCAGGCGATGTCGGTGAGCGATTTCTCCTCGCGGCTGGTCCATGGGAGCTTCAGCGCATTCGAGAGGAAGTCGCTGCGGCCGAGCGGATGGCTGCCCACGCGCACATTGTCGAGCACCGACATGGTGCGGAACAGCGCGAGGTTCTGGAACGTGCGCCCGATGCCGATGTCGGCGATACGGTGCGGCGCCCGCGTCAGGATGCTCTGTCCTTGAAACAGGATGTCGCCCGAGACCGGCGTATAGAGGCGGGAAAAGCAGTTGAACAGCGTGGTCTTGCCCGCCCCGTTCGGTCCGATCAGTCCCAGCAGCTGCCGGTCGGCGATCGTGAAGGACACGCGGTCGAGCGCCACGATGCCGCCGAAGCGGACGCACACGTCGCGCACGTCGATCAGCGGCGCCACGCTTGTCGCGCGCGCGACCCTCGGCACGTCCATCACGGCTGCGGCCGGAGCGGACATCAGTCGGCGCGTTTCGTCACGACACAACCACGCCGGCCCGACGGCCGGCCGTAGTCCCCACAAAAGCCCATGACGTTCCCCTTGGTCTTTTTTCTATCCGGCCATTATCGGCCGCTTAAAGCAACCTCGACATTGCGCACCATGTTGACGAGCCGCGGCCCAATGTCGCTCTCCAGGCGCTCGCGCGTGAACTGGAAGGTCGGCGCGCCGCAATTGAAGGCGAACACGCCGGAGCCGTCCGGCGCGATCAGCGGAACGCCGACCGCGTTGATGTCGCGCTCCCATTCGCCGAGCGAGAGCGTGAAGCCGCGCGTCTGCAGATCCTTGATCGCGCGCTCGATGCCGGCACGCACCTTCGGCCAGTTCTTGCCTTCCTGCCGCTTGATGTAGCCCAAGAGCCAGGTGCGCTCGGCCTCCGGCATGCTGGCGATCAGAGCGCGGCCCATCGCGGTCGTGGCGACCGGCAGGCGCGAGCCCTGCATCAGGCGCAGCATCGCGCCATGCTTGGCGCGCGCAAGCTCCAGGTAGATCAGGTCGAGCCGGTCGCGCGTGCCGAGCGCGACCGCGCCGCCGGCGTAATCGGCGAGCTCCTGCATGTGCGTGCGCGCGAGTTGGCGGATACGGATGTTGGCGAGCGCCGTGTAGCCGAGCGACAGCGCGCCGGGCGCGAGCTGATATTTCGCCAGCCGCTCGACATGGGTGAGATAGCCGAGCTTGGTAAGGGTGTAGGTCAGCCGTGACACGGTCGGTTTCGGCAGGCCGGTGCGCTCGGCGATCTCGCCATTGCCGAGCAGTGGCTCGCTCGGCGCGAAGGCGCGCAGGACTTCCAGCCCGCGCGCGAGCGCCGTGATGAATTTGCGGTCGCCATGCGCGGCGTGATGCGTGCCGCGCGCCGGAGCAATGTCGAAAGCCTCGTGGCCGACTTCCAGCGTCAAGACGCAATCCCGCACTGCCGAATTTGACAAGTCAGAGCACCACACCCTAGCGTCAGGGTCAACGTGCAGAATGTCGTTTCGCGTCGCGAAACGCGATCCGAGCATGGCCGCGCACACGGCGGCGAAGCTTGCTATAAGGGCAAAAATCCCGAGGAAGCGACCTTGACCGATCCAGTCAGCATGCGTCGCGACGGCAACGTCGCCATCATCACCATCGACAATCCGCCCGTGAACGCGCTCAAGCACGCCGTGCGCAAGGGCATTCTCGACAACGTCATCGCGGCGCGCGACGACGCGAGCGTCGAGGCGATCATCCTCACCGGCGCGGGCCGCACCTTCGTCGCCGGCGCCGACATCACGGAATTCGGCAAGCCGCCGCAGGCCCCGAGCCTGATCGAGGTCATCGGCGTGCTCGACGGCGTGAAGAAGCCGACCATCGCGGCGGTGCACGGCACGCCGCTCGGCGGCGGGCTCGA
>CAYZMR010000453.1:0-3115 GCA_964479515.1 uncultured Hyphomicrobiales bacterium
AAATGGCGCACGCCGGTGAACACCATCGCGATGCCGTGCTCGTCGGCCGCCTTGATCACCTCGTCGTCGCGCATCGAGCCGCCGGGCTGGATCACCGCGGTCGCGCCGGCCTCGATCGCGACGAGCAAGCCGTCGGCGAACGGAAAGAACGCATCCGAGGCGACGACCGAGCCCTTGGTCAAGGGTGCCGCGAGACCTTCTGCCTTGGCGGCGTCCTCGGCCTTGCGTGCCGCGATGCGGGCTGAATCGACGCGGCTCATCTGTCCGGCGCCGACGCCCACGGTCGCGCGGTCCTTCGCATAGACGATCGTGTTCGACTTCACGTGCTTGCCGACACGGAAAGCGAAACGCAGATCGGCAAGCTCGGCCGCGGTCGGGGCACGCTTGGTAACTGTCTTGAGCTGCATCTGGTCGACCACAGCGTTGTCCCGGGATTGAACAATGAGCCCGCCGGCGACTGATTTCACCAGCGTCCCGGCCGCGCGCGGGTCGGGCAGGCCGCCGGCGAGCAGCAGCCGCAGATTTTTCTTCGCGCCGACGATCGCGATCGCGTCCTCGGTCGCATCCGGCGCGATGATGACCTCGGTAAAGATCTCCGTGATCGCGCGTGCGGCGTCTGCATCCAGGGTGCGGTTGAGCGCCACGATGCCGCCGAAGGCCGAGGTCGGATCGCAGCGCAGCGCCTTGCGATAAGCCGCGACGAGATCTTCGTCCTCGGCGACGCCGCAGGGATTCGCGTGCTTGACGATGACGCAGGCGGCCGTGCGCTTGGCGTCGAACTCGGCGACGCATTCATAAGCCGCGTCGGTGTCGTTGATGTTGTTGTAGGAGAGCTGCTTGCCTTGCACTTGCCGAGCCGTCGCGACGCCGAAGCGCTGTTCTGGTGTGCGGTAGAACGCCGCGCTCTGGTGCGGGTTCTCGCCATAGCGCAACGCCTCGACGAGCTTGCCGCCGAAGGCCCGATAGGCGGGCGCAGTCTCGCCGAGCACGTTCGCGAACCAGTTCGAGATCGCGGCGTCATAGGCGGCGGTGCGCGCATAGGCCTTCTGGGCGAGCATCTTGCGCAGGCCGAGCGTCGTGCCGCCATGCGCGGCGAGTTCGGCGAGCACGCGCGCATAATCGTCGGCGTCGACCACTACCGCGACGTCGTCGTGGTTCTTTGCCGCCGCCCGGATCATCGCCGGGCCGCCGATGTCGATGTTCTCGATGCACTCGTCGAAATCCGCGCCCTTCGCGACCGTCGCCTCGAACGGATAGAGATTGACCACGAGCAGATCGATCGGCGCGATGCCGTGCGCGGTCATCGCGGCGACATGGTCGGCATCGTCGCGGATCGCCAACAGGCCACCATGCACCTTGGGGTGCAGCGTCTTCACGCGCCCGTCCATCATCTCGGGAAACCCCGTGAGATCGGACACGTCGCGCACCTTCAGACCGGCGTCGGCGATTGCTCTCGCCGTGCCGCCGGTGGAGACGAGCTCGATGCCATGGCCGGCGAGCGCGCGGGCGAAGTCCACGAGCCCGGATTTGTCGGACACCGACAGCAGCGCGCGGGTCACGGGTCGCAGGCGTTCGGTCATGTCGGTTCTCACAGCGGCAATTCGGGCTCTTCGCGGGCGCCGCGCCGGATCGGCTCGGCCGCGTCGACATGCGCGAAGGTCCAGTGCACGCGCGGCACCTGGCGGGCGTGACCATAGATCACGATCTGGACCGCGCGCCGCGGACCGTCGGGGCCGGCAAGATAGACGCTTTCCTCGAGCTCGACGCGCTCCTCATAGGCGTTGAAGGTCCAGACCTCGCGGTTCGGCAGCATCAGCATCGCGCCGTGTCCGTCGGTCAGGCGGCTCGCCTTCACCAGGGGATGCAGGTGGAAGCGGACCGCGAATTCGTCTCCCGTCCTGGTCGGCAGGCGGTCGCCGCGCGCGGGCACGAACAGATCTTCGCCGTCGAGGCGCCGGCCGCCGGCGGTCAGCCGCAGCGAGCGCTGATGGATCACGCCGTAGCGGTCGGCGTAGCCGTCATGGGACAGCCGCAGTACATAGCCGCTGTCGCGCTCCTGGCGCGCCACCTCGACGTGCTTCGGCCCCGACACGATCAGCGTGCCGAGCAGGCTTCGCAGCGACTCCGACGTAAGGAAGCGGCACGAGGAGCTGTCATTGAACGTCACGGTCGAATGCGCGGCTGTCGCCCGCGCCACGTGGCGCCAAGTCTCGCGGCTCGTATCCGGCAAGCCGCAATTGACGACGATCCGATGCGTTTTGAATGAGAGCTCGAAGGCGAGGCAACCCGCATGCGCCTCGTAGCTCACCGCAAGCGGCGGCGGCGGCCCGGTATCGACGATCAGCACCGCGTCGCCGGTCTGGACGCGCTGGTAGCCGGAGTGCGGCGCGTTCGCGACGGGCGTCCCGCGCGCATCGTCATAGGCGAGCACCGTCGCGAGCAGCTCGGTGCGTGTCGGCCCCATGCCGTTGAACAGCGCGAAATTGCCGTCGCCGTGACGGAAGAAGCGCAGCATCGGCATCATGCGGTCGACCGCGTTATTGAGCGCGGCCGGCGGCGGCACGTTGCGCGCCGCGAAGGCCTGGCGCAGCGGCAACAGGTCGAGCAGCAGCTCGGTCAGCGCGCCGGGATTGCGGCTGATGTGTCCGCCGTCAGGCAGGATCTGGCGGTTGAGCTCGTCGCTCAGCCATCGCGTCACTGGCTTGAGCATGCGCGCCTGGTTCTGCATGCACAGCGCCGCGTAGGCGAGCGCCATGACCGCCTGCAGGCGCGGCAGCCCCTCGCGCGTCGCCGACGCGCTGCGGCGCAGATAGCGGACCTGGCGCGTAAGGCTGCGCAGGAAGCGCCGGTAGAACCGCATGTCCGCTTCGTGCAGCAACAGCGGCGCCTGGGAGAGCCACGAGATGATGCGGCGTGCCACGAGATCGGGCCGCCAGCCGGTCGCGTCCCATGAGCCTTGCAGCGCGATCCATTCGTCCACCAGGGCGCGCGCGTTGCCGCGCGTGATCCCCGACTCAACCGCGCGCAGATGGCGCAGCCAGCCGAAGCCGAGCAGCATGTCGGCCCATTCCTCGGATGGCGGCTCGATCTCGAACGGCGAGCCGCCGTCGCAGAT
>CAYZMR010000454.1:0-3114 GCA_964479515.1 uncultured Hyphomicrobiales bacterium
GGAACCCGTTGGCCTTCTCGAACGCCGCCACGTAGTCCTTGTTCATCTTGGACGGGTGCGAGGCCGAATAGATGTGCGCCGTCACGGCGCCGATGATGGCATCGCCCATCTGCGGCAGCAGATCGTCGTCGGTCACGTCGCCCGGGCCGATCAGCTTGATGCCGGCCTTGTCGAGGCCGCGTTCGACGAACTGCTTGACGAAGGTGCCGCCTTGGCCGGAGGGCACGAACACGAAGATCGCGTCCGGCTTGGCGTCGGCCGCGCGCTGCAGGAACGGCGCGAAGTCAGGGTTCGCGAGCCGCGCGCGGATCGCCGCGACGATCTCGCCGCCATTCGCCTTCATGCGATCCGAGAACGACTTCTCGGCGTCGGCGCCGGGCGCATAATCCGACACCAGGGTCACGACCTTCTTGATGCCGTTCTTCAGCGCCCAGTCCGCCATGATGACGGAGGACTGCGGCAGCGTGAAGCTGGTGCGCGTGATGTAGGGCGAGCGCTCGGTGATGATCGAGGTGCCGGCCGCCATGACGACTTCGGGGATCTTCGCTTGCGTGGCGAGCGGCGCGACCGCGAGGGCGGTCGGCGTGATGCCGAAGCCGGCGACGAAGTTCACCTTGTCGTTGACGATGAGCTCCTGTGCGATCCGCTTGGTGTTGTCCGGCACCGCTGCGTCATCCTTGAGGATGACCTCGATCTTCTTGCCGGCGACGGTCGTGCCGTGCTGCTGCATGTAGAGCTTCACGGCCGCGTCGATCTGCTTGCCGGTGGAGGCCTGCTGGCCGGTCATCGGAACGATCAGGCCGATCTTGATGGTGTCTTCGGCGAGGGCGGGGCCTGCGAGCACCGCGCTCGCGGCAAGAGCCGTCGCACTCAGGAGCAATTGTCTGCGCAACATCTCGGTTTCCTCCGATTGGGCTGATGGTGTTCTTGGCTGGAGAGGGATAGCGAACCACTTCCGATCGAGGTCGCCCAACGGCCGCCTGCCCGCTCGTACCGCCTTCCGTAGCGTGGTTTTCTAGCCCGGGAAAGCGGCAAGAGGCAGCACCCCCAACCGGGAAGCGCTTGCCATTTGCGGGGTTGCCATGGCGGCTAGGCGCGGGGGCCGCAGCGCAGCATCAGACTTTAGAATAAGGCGCGCCGCGATCAGGCCTACGGCTCAGGCGTGCGCCTGGCGCTTCGGATCGACGATGCCTTCGAGCCGGCCGAGTACGCGCATGCAGGGCAGAAGCTCGGCGAGGCTGCCGTTGGGTGCGCGCTTTTCCCGGATCGCCGCGATGAATTCGCGGTCCTCCAGTTCGATGCCGTCCATCGACACGTCGACCTTGGAGACGTCGATCTTGTTGTCCTTGCCGTCGGACAGGTCGTCGTAGAACGCCTTGTAGGTGCCGTTGTCGCAGATGTAACGGAAGAAGCTGCCCAGCGGGCCGTCATTGTTGAACGAGAGCGACAGCGTCAGGATCGCGCCCGACGGCACCTTGGCAACGATGCCCATATCCATGGCGATCTTCAGCTCCGGATGCGTCGGTCCCTGGACCGCATAGCAGTCCGAGATGGTCTCGCCGGTCTGGTACTGGAACAGGTCGATCGTGTGCGCCGCATGGTGCCAGAGCAGATGGTCGGTCCAGCTGCGCGGGTTGCCGGCGGCGTTGATGTTCTTTCGCCGGAAGAAATAGGTCTGAACATCCATCTGCTGGATCTTCAGTTCGCCCTTCACGATCTTCTTGTGAACGTATTGGTGGCTCGGGTTGAAACGCCGCACGTGCCCGCCCATCGCGATGACGCCGGTCTCCTTGGCGATCTTCACCAGGTTCTCGGCATCCTCGACGCTGTCGGTGACCGGGATCTCCACCAGCACGTGCTTGCCGGCGCGCATCACCTGTTCGGCCTGGCGAAAGTGCATCTTGGTCGGCGTGGTCAGGATCACGGCGTCGGCGCGCTTGATGCCCTCCGACAAGTCACCGGTGTGATGCTTGATGCCGTATTTCTCGGCCACCTTCGCGGTCGCATCCTGATTGCCGCCGACCAGCGACGTGACCTCGACGCCGGGGATACGCTTCAAGGCGTCGAGATGCTTCTGGCCGAACGCGCCTTGTCCGGCGACGCAGATCTTCATGCGTTCCTACCTGATTTTGCTGACCAGCTTCTTCTTCGCTGGAGTTTTCTTGGCCTTTGCGTGCGCTGTTTTCTTCGCCGGCTTTGCGCCATTCTCCAGGATGATATGCCCGACCGCCGTGTTCGAGGCCGGCACGGTGTAGAAGCGGTAGACTTCCCGGACCTTGTCGTCGAGCGCGCCGCGCATCACGTGCCACATCACGAGCTCGATCCCCTCGGCGCCGGCCTCGCGCATGTATTCAAGATGCGGCATGGCGGCGAGGCCTTTCGGGTCCTTGGTGAGCCCGTCGAGGAACGCCTTGTCGAACTTCGAGTTGATGAGCCCGGCGCGCGGTCCCGATATCTGGTGCGACATGCCGCCGGTGCCGAACACCACGACTTTGAGGTCTTCCGGATAGGACTCGACCGCCTTGCGGATGGCGCGGCCGAGCATGAAGCAGCGATGGCCGGTCGGCGGCGGATAGAGCACGACGTTCACGGCGACCGGAATGACCGGGCAGGGCCACTCCTTCGGCGAGCCGAACAGCAGGTTCATCGGGACGGTGAGGCCGTGATCGACCTCCATCTTGTTGACGATGGTGAGGTCGAATTCGTCCAGGATCACCGACTGCGCGATGTGCGAGGCAAGCTCGGGGTGACCCTTGACCACCGGCACCGGGCGCGGGCCCCAGCCCTCGTCGGCGGGGGGAAATTCGGCCGCGCAGCCGAGCGCGAAGGTCGGAACGAACTCGACCGAGAACGCGGAGGCGTGGTCGTTGTAGATGACGATGCAGACGTCGGGTTTCGCCTTCGCCATCCACTCCTTCGATTTCTCGAAGCCCGCGAAGACGCGCTTCCAGTACGGCTCCTCGGTCTGTTTATTGTCGATCGCGGCGCCGATGGCCGGCACGTGCGACGACGCAACACCCGCAATGATCCTAGCCACGTTTCGACCTCGACTTGCTGCGCGCTTTCGCTTTCGCGTGGGCCTTCGATTTGGACGACCTTGCGGGCTTGTCGCGT
>CAYZMR010000455.1:0-3107 GCA_964479515.1 uncultured Hyphomicrobiales bacterium
CCCTTGGCGGCGCACACCATCGCGAGCCCGATGCCGGTGTTGCCGCTGGTCGCCTCGATCACGGTCTGCCCCGGCTTGAGCTCGCCGGACTTCTCCGCCGCCTCGATCACGCCGAGGGCGAGGCGGTCCTTGACCGAGCCGAGCGGATTGAACGCCTCGACCTTGACGAACAGGTTCACGCCCTCGGGCGCGAGCTTGTTGATGCGCACCACCGGCGTGTTGCCGACGGTCCCGAGAATCGAGTCGAACTTGGCCATCTGTTTTCTCCCTCTGGTCTCAGCGCCCAACGCCCTTGTTGAGCAGTTTTTCCGCATCCGCCGCGACGCGCGTCACGATCTCGGCCGCGCCCGGCAGATCATGGATCAGGCCGGTCGATTCACCCGCGATCACGCCGGCGGTGTCGAAGTCGCCGGCCGCGCGCGCGGCCGCATAGCGCGCGGCCTCGGCGTCGATGTTCCGCGTCAGCTCGCCTTCGTGCCCAAGCCAGCGGTCCATATGCGCGTTGCGGATGAGCCGCCCATTGTAAGGCGAAGGCCACACGTTACGGCGCGAAATATCGAACACAATGCTGCGCGCGGTGTCGTCGCCGCTCGCGGCCAGGATACGGCGCTTGGCTTCCGCGTGGCCCGCGGCTTCGCGCGACGCATAGAAGCGCGTGCCCATCATGACGCCCTCGGCGCCGAGCATCAGCGCGGCGGCGAGCCCGCGCCCGTCCGCGATGCCGCCCGCCGCGACGACCGGAATATGCGGCAGCGCGTCGACGATCTCCGGCACCAGCGACATCGTGCCGCGCGCGACGCCGTGGCCGCCGGCTTCGGTGCCCTGCGCCACGATGATGTCGGCGCCGGCATCGGCCGCCGCCTTCGCGTGCGCGAGCGACTGCACCTGGCAGATCAGTTTTGCGCCGGCCGCATGAATGCGCTCCGCGAACGGCGCAGGATCGCCGAACGACAGCATGATCGCGGCGGGCGCATGATCGAGCGCGCGGGTGAGCACCTCCGGGTGCTTGGCGAGGCTCCAGGTGATGAAGCCGCAGCCGACGCGCGTATTGCCGGCCGCCACGAATTCGTCCTCAAGCCAGGCGCCGTCGCCATAGCCGCCGCCGAGCAGGCCAAGGCCGCCAGCCTTGCTCACCGCGGCAGCGAGCGCGCCGTCCGACACCAGGTCCATCGGCGCGAGCAGGATCGGATGCTCGATCTGAAGGAGCGCGGTGACGCGGTTGCTGATAGGCATGCTAAAGGCCCGTGAAACGGCCGCGACGTTGCCATGGGCGCAAGACGCGCACAACCGCCACAACTGTCATCCCGGAAGCCGCCGTAGGCGGCTAACCGGGATCCACCGAGCACCTGTGTCTCATGTATCCCGGCTCTCGCTGCGCTCGGCCGTGATGACATGGTGAGAGCAACGGTCCCGGCTTTCGCGGGGACGAGCGGAAGACTAAGCTTCCGCAAAACAGTCCGAGGGAAACGCCATGCTCGCCCGCCGCCGCTTCATGCTCGGCGCCGCCGCACTCGCCACGCCGGCCGTCATTCGCGGCGCCCGTGCCGACACCTATCCGTCGCGCGTCGTGCGCCTGGTCGTGCCGTTTCCGCCCGGCGGCGCGGTCGATGCCGCGGCCCGCATCATCGCCAACCGGCTGAGCGAGATGTGGGGCCGCCAGATGATGATCGAGAACCGGGGCGGCGCGGGCGGCAATATCGCGGCGCAAGCCGTGCTCAACGCCGAGGCCGACGGCTATACGGTGTTCATCGCGTCGATCGGGCACGCGATCAACCAGTTCATCTATCCGTCGATCGGCTACAACCCGGTCACCGACTTTTCGCCGGTGACGCTGATGTGCGTCTATCCCAACATCATGGCGGTGCCGAATTCCTCGCCGGATCATTCGGTCGCCGACTTCATCGCGCGCGCCAAGGCCGATCCCGGCAAGGTGACCTACGCGTCGTCCGGCGTCGGCACCTCGCTGCATCTGTGCGGCGAGCTGTTCAAGCGCCTCGCGAACGTGAACCTCACCCATATCCCGTATCGCGGCGCGGGCCCGGCGCTGACCGACCTGATCCCCGGACGCGTCGATGCGATCTTCGCGAACTTCCCCTCGACGCTGCCGCTGGTGCTTGACGGACGCGTACGCGGCGTCGCGGTCACAACCGCGCAGCGCCAACCCGAGGTGCCGGACCTGCCGGCGATCGCCGAGACCGTCCCCGGCTACGACGTATCGTCCTGGTTCGCGCTGTTCGTGTCGGCGAAGACGCCCCCCGATCTGGTCGCGCGGCTCAATGCCGACGCGGTCGCGGCGCTGCGCACGCCGGCGGTGACCGAGCGCTACGCGCAGCTCGGCGCGCGCGTCGTCGGCTCCACGCCGGCCGAGCTCGCCACCTTCCTCAAGGCCGAGATGGATCGCTGGGGCCCGGTGATCAAGGCGGCCGGCATCACGTTGGATAAGTCCTGATGGCCGGTCGTTCGCGTGTCGTCTTGGTGACCGGTGCGGCGGGCGGCATCGGCGCCGCGATCACCATGGCGCTGGTCGCGGCCGGACATGCGGTCGCTGCCGTCGATCGCGACGCGGAGGCGCTGAAGGCGCTCGCGGCGTCGGATCGCATCCATCCCTTCCTGATCGATCTGGCATCCGAAACCGCTTGTCACGAGGCGGTCGCCTCCACGGTCGCGCGCTTCGGACGGCTCGATGCGCTCATCAACAATGCCGGCATTGGGCCGAGCGCGCTGCGCCCCGACGCCGAGGCGAACCTGCCGTGCATCGAGGAACTGACCGCCGACATCTGGGACCGCTTCTTCGCCATCAATGTGCGCGCCCCGATGCTGCTGACGCAGGCGGCGCTGCCGCACATGCGCAAGGGCGGCTTCGGCCGCATCATCAACAACACGACCAGCTTCCGAACCATGCTGCGCGTGCTGCCTTACGGGGCGACCAAGTCGGCGCTGGAATCGATGTCGGCGATCTGGGCCACGGAATTGGCGCCCGACCGCATCACCGTCAACGTGCTGATCCCGGGCGGGCCGACCGATACGGCCTTCATCTCCGACGGGGCCGGCTGGGACCGCGCCAAGATGCTGCGGCCCGCCATCATGGGGCCGCCGGCGGTCTGGCT
>CAYZMR010000456.1:0-3098 GCA_964479515.1 uncultured Hyphomicrobiales bacterium
CGGCATCCCAGATGCGCGCGGTATAGTCACCTGACGCTGTGACGATGCGCGCGCGGTCCGGGCCGAAAGATACGCGCCGTATGGTCACGTGACGCCGTGACGATGCGCGCGCCGTCGGGGCTGAAGGCGGCGGATAGCACAGCACTCTCGTGTCCGCGCAGCATGAGGCGCCAGTCCGATTGCGCGACAGCCGCTGCGAGCGCCGCGCGCGGCACTGGCAGCTCGGGTCCGTCGCGCTCTAAATCAAGAGCAAGACGCGCGGCGTGAACGATAAGCCTTAATGCACTCTCCCAATTGCCTTGAAGCCGTTCGCCCGTCGCCTGTTCAGCCAGCGCTACTGTACGGCGGCTCTCGGCGACCTTGCGCTGCTCCTCGGCAATTCGTTGCTGCTCGATGGCAATGCCGCGCTGCCAATAGGTGAGCCCGGCGAGCGCGAGCGCAACGAGCAGGCCGGCTGCAAGGCTTCCGCTGAGGATGTTGCGCCGCCAGCTTGCGCCGCGCCGGCTTTCGGTGAGGAAGCTTTGCGTCTCGGCAGTCGGCGCGGGCGCGTCCCGTGGGCGCGAGGCGATCCAGCGCTCGGCCTCCTCCAATACCGGCGAGCGCAGTAGAAGCCCGCTCGGACGGCGGGCTGCCGACCAGCGCCGCGCGGCTTCGCCATATTCAGTATGCCGTCTGATCCAGCCGATGTCGGTCTGCAGCGCCTCGGCAAGCTCATCGGCGCTCGCCTCAAAGCGGGCTGGGTCATCGAAGAAAATGAAGTTCAGCCGACGCAGCGCCTCGGGCGCCGTGCGATCGTCCACCCGCCGGCATACTATTGGCGCCAAGCGCTTGTTGAGCGAAGCCGCATGCGCAACCTCTTTCAGCGCTACCTCGGAGGCAACGGCGTCGGGCGATAGCACGAACACGACCGTGTCGGCACGTGCAATCAGTGCCTCGATGCGCTTCCACCAATCCTCCAAGGCATGGATCTCGGAGCGGTCGATCAGCGGCTCGAAGCCGCGTGCTTTGAGCCCAGCTTCGAGCCGATCCGCGAAAGCCATGTCCTTGCGCGAATAGGAGATGAAGATTCTGGCTCTCGGCTCAGCATCCCGCGCGTTTTCGGAATCGGTAATCACCGGCGCGTCCCCATCGGCGGAGGCCTTAGCAAATTCAGAGCGGGCCCGAAACAATGCCACACCAGGGGTTGACCAGAGGGGCACGTCATTTCGCCGTCCGCCCCTTGGCGCGCGCCGCGCTAACATGTTACGAGTGCGAACCGAGGGTCCGGCCGCCCGGCCGGCAATCGCGACAAGCGAAAATCAATTCGTTGCGCGCATGGGGAGGAAACACATGTACCGATATCTGGTCGGAGCGGTCGCGGCCTGCGCCTTGATGGCGGCGGGGCCGGCGAGCGCGCAGGAGAAGAAGATCACCGTCTGGTGGGGCAAAGGCTTCTACAAGGCGGAAGATGACGCCCTGCTCGACGTCATCAAGAAGTTCGAAGCGAAGACCGGCATCAAGGTCGAGCTCTCGCAATACGCCATTCAGGACATGATCCCGAAGACGGTCGCGGCGCTGGATTCCGGCACGGTGCCGGACGTCGCCTATTCGGACAGCTACGACGTTCAGGCGGGCGGCAAGTGGGCCTTCGAGGGCAAGCTCGAGGATCTCAGCGACATCCTGCTGCCCATGAAGGATCGCTTCGCGCCGAATACGCTTGAGACCGCGTTCCTCTACAACGACCAGACCAAGAAGAGGGGCTATTACGGCTTCCCGCTGAAACAGCAGTCCATGCATGTCCAGATCTGGAAGGATCTGCTCGAGAAGTCCGGCTTCAAGGTCGAGGATATTCCAAAGGACTGGAAGGGCTACTGGTCGTTTTGGTGCGACAAGGTGCAGCCGGCCTTCCGCAAGGCGACGGGCACGCGTGGCTTTGGCATCGGGCAGCCGATGGGCGTTGAATCGACGGACTCGTTCCAGTCTTTCTACACCTACATGGACGCCTACAACGTGAAGCTGGTCGACGATAACGGCAAGCTTCTGGTCGACGATCCGAAGGTGAAAGAGGGTCTCGTCAACGCCCTGCGCGACTACACCGACATCTACACGAGGGGCTGCACGCCGCCGTCGTCGACGACCTGGAAGGATCCGGACAACAACGTTGCCTTCCACAACAAGACGACCGTGATGACGCACAACTTCACCATCTCGATCGCGGCAAAGTGGTACGAGGACTCGATCAATCCGGCGCTGACGCCCGAGCAGCGCGCGGCCGGCAAGAAGGCTTATGAGGAAGACATCATCACGGCGGCCTTTCCGAACAAGCCGGACGGCTCGCCGATCAAGTATCGCTCGGATGTGAAGACCGGTGTGGTCTTCACGGTCGCCAAGAACAAGGCCGAGGGCAAGCAGTTCATCGCGTTCCTCATGCAGGAAGAGAACATCCGGCCCTACATCGAGGGTGCGCTCGGACGCTGGTTCCCGGTGATGAGCGAAAGCCAGAAGAGCCCGTTCTGGCAGGCCGACCGTCATCGCAAAGCGGTGTACAATCAGTTCATGGGCGGCACGCAGCCGTTCGACTTCACCAAGAACTGGAAGTTCACGATCCTCAACAACGAGAACGTCTGGGCGAAAGCGATGAACCGCGTCGTGAGCGAGAAGGTCCCGGTGGAGAAGGCCGTCGACGAATTGATCGCCCGCCTCAAGGAAGTCGCGGGCTGACGCAAGAACTGAGGAGACGAAATCCTGTCTCCGCTCGTCCCCGCGAAAGCGGGGACCTACCTCTCAATGGATTCCCGCTTGCGCGGGAATGAGCGGAGCGGAATGCGACCGTAGAAACTCACGCTCCAGGGTTTGCGAATGGCGACGATGACGCTGGCCAGAGACGAGGCGGTTCCGCGCGGGCCGCTCTCGTCGTGGCTTACGCCGACGCAAGCGTGGGGACTACTGCTCGTCGCTCCCTACCTGCTCGTGTTCTGCGCATTCGTGCTCTATCCGGTCGGCTACGGCTTCTGGCTCGCGCGCCACCCGGCGAGCTACGTGGCGCTCTACAACGATCCGATCTTCGCGCGCGCGGCGATCAATACGCTGATCTTCCTGGTGATCGGCATCAACTTCAA
>CAYZMR010000457.1:0-3094 GCA_964479515.1 uncultured Hyphomicrobiales bacterium
GCGCTCGGGCCGATCTTCGCGCTGTTCTGCATCATCCGCGTCTATCCGATCCTGGAGACGATCCGCCTCTCGTTCTACCGCTATCATCCGACGCAGCGGAATCGGCCCTTCGTCGGGCTGGAGAACTACTATCGGCTCCTGGAAGACGACTCGTTCCGCACCGCGCTGACCAACACGCTGCAGTTCTGCGTGATGGCGGTGGTCATCACCTTGACGCTCGCCTTTTTGGTGGCGGTGCTGCTGCGGAGCATCGAGAAGGCAGCGCCCATCTACGAGCTCTTGCTCTACATCCCGGTGGTGACGCCGTGGGTGCCGGCCTCGGTGATCTGGAAATGGATCTTTGATCCGATCCACGGGATCTTGAATTACGGGCTGGACGCCGTCGGCCTGCCGAAGCTCGCTTGGCTGCAAGACGAGCACGTCATCATCTACGCGATCGTGCTGGTCTCGGTATGGAAGATGCTCGGCTATTTCGTGGTCGTGTACGGCGTCGGCCTGCGCAACATCCCGGACGAATTGCTGGAGGCCGCCGAGCTCGACGGCGCGACCGCCTGGCAGCGGCTCATCTACATCGTGATCCCGATGATGAAGCCGATCATCCTGTTCACGGTGATCATCGCGACCATCATCTTCTTCAACGTGTTCGCGCCGGTCTATGTGCTCACCGCCTCGGCGCAGGGCGCGCCGGCCTACGACTTCAAGGTCGTGATCGGCGAGATCTACCAGAACGCGTTCGTGTTCTACCGCATGGGCTATGCGGGCGCGCAGTCGGTCGCGCTGCTGGTCTTCGTGCTGATGCTGGTGCTGATCCAGTTCGCCCTGTTCCGCGAGAAGCGTGGTCGCTGATGTTTAAAGAGCGTCCGATCGTGATTATCGCCTACGTCGTATGCACCGTGATGGCGGCGCTCGCCGTCATCCCGTTCTTCTGGGTGCTGATGACGGCGCTCAAGCCCGACCCCGAAATCAACGCCTGGCCGCCGCATGTGCTCCCCATCGCGCCTACGCTGGAGCATTTCTACCGCATCCTCGGCGAGGAGAACTTCCTGCGCTACATCCTCAACTCGCTGATCATCGCGCTGTGCTCGATGACCGCGATCCTGTTTACCTCCTCGCTCGCGGGCTTCATCTTCGCCAAATACAAGTTCCCGGGGCGCGGCATTCTGTTCGCCGTGATTCTTGCGACCGCCATCATCCCGCTCGAGGTCTACATCATCCCGCTGTATCTCATGGTGTTCGGCGTGCGGATGATGAACAGCTACGTGGCGCTGGTGTTTCCGTTCGTCATCATGACGTTCGGGGTGTTCTTTATGCGCCAGGTGATCATGGCGATCCCGGATG
Source organism: uncultured Hyphomicrobiales bacterium (assembly GCA_964479515.1). Taxonomy (GTDB): domain Bacteria; phylum Pseudomonadota; class Alphaproteobacteria; order Rhizobiales; family Xanthobacteraceae; genus PALSA-894. Next base: position 1,339 of record CAYZMR010000457.1, read on the forward strand.
AGCTGCTCGAAGCCGCGCGCATCGACGGCGCGAACGAGTTCTGGATCTACGTGCGGGTGGTGCTGGCCTTGAGCAAGTCCGGCCTGATGGCGCTCGGCGTGTTCGCATTCTCGGAGGCCTGGGCGAACTTCATCTGGCCGCTGGTCGTGGTTACCAGCAAGGACATGTACACGACGGAACTCGGGCTTGCGACCTATCAGCGCCAGTTCTTCATCGAATACGGCCCGATCTCGGCCGGCGCCGTGATCTCAATCCTGCCGATGCTGATCGTGTTCGCGCTGCTGCGCAGCCACATCATGAAGGGCATCGCGACCAGCGGATTGCGCGGGTGACCATTGCGTGAACGGTATTGCGGTGGCGCGCCGGCGCGCATACGTCCGGCATGCGGTCATTTCCATTCATTTCCATAACGTGAGGGCATCATGAAGGCTGTTCTGAACGGCGAGATCATCGCCGAGAGCAACGATACGGTGGCCGTGAAAGGCTACGACTATTTCCCGCTCGCGGACGCGCGTACTGAGCTGCTGGAGAAGTCGCCGCGCACGCCGAAGGACCTCGAATGCCCGCATGCCGTGCAATTCTATGACGTCGTGGTCGACGGCACGCGCCATGAACGCAACGCCTGGATCTACGAGGCGCCGCAGCCCGCCATGCAGGCGGTCACCAACCGCGTCGGCTTCTGGCATGACGTGAAGGTCGCCTGATCTCTTCGCTCATTTCCGCGCAAGCGGGAATCCAGCGCATCGCTCTCTGGGTCCCCGGTTTCGCGGGGACGAGCGGAAACGGCGGGATCAGCCCGAGCGCAGCACGAAGCGGCGATTGTCCTTCTGCGCGGGCCGCGCGTTCATCGCATAGAGCTTGCCGAACGCATCGACGTCGGCCTGCGCGACTTGGATCGGATCGGTGAGCAGCATCCAGGCGACCGTCTCGCTGCAGGGCGGCGTGGTGAGCGAGCCCGCATAGCTGTAATAGGCGCGCTTAGCCGGCAGGAAGCCGTTCGGGTCGACGCCGTCGAGCTTCGCGGTCGCCTCCGCGGTCTTGGGCATCGCGGCGGCGATCTTGGCGAACGCGGCATTCGATCTTCCAGCAGCCATCAGCACACCGATCACGCCGAGTCCTCCGGCCGCCGAACGATGGACGAAATGCGCTTCCATCGGGAAGTTCTTGCCGCCGATCAGGTGCTCGCTCGGACGGTGGAAGTGATATTGCAGCAGCACGTACTTGTCGCTTCCGACGGTGAGCGCGCTGCCGTCCGCGACATTCACCTGGATGGTGTGGCCGTTGTTGACGATCGTGTCGGCGCCCTTGCGCCAGGCGATGTTGAGCTTCGGCAGGTCGGCCTTGACGCTTCCGCGCACGTCGACCGGCGATTGCTGGCTGCCGGCGCTGCAAACCTTGCTGGCGGCGTCGAGATCGCCCCAATGATCCGGGCCGGCCGCGCCCTCATAACTCCAGTGCGCGCCTTCGGCGAATCCCGGCGCCGGACAAAGCGGGCAGAGCGCGGCCCCGAACAGCGATTTCAGCGCGTGACGTCGATTCATGATGTGTCCCATTCGCAGCCGCGGTCGGCGCGGCGTGGGGCTTCTCGCATCGATCCCGGCGCCAGCCGATGCGGCATTCAGACGCGCGACGTCTCGACGAAGTCTTCGCGCCGATACCCCTGCAAGTAGAGGAGCGCGGTGAGATCGCCGTGATCGACGCGCGCATGCGCGGCCGCCGCGACCTTCGGCTTGGCGTGATAGGCGAGGCCGAGGCC
>CAYZMR010000458.1:0-3094 GCA_964479515.1 uncultured Hyphomicrobiales bacterium
AGCCGCGAGCGCAGCTCGATCAGGTGCTCCATCAGCGGCGCCTTGGTCGCCTCGATCTCCTTCTCCTCGTCCTCGCGCGTCGTCATGCCGCCTTGCCTCCCTCCGCGGGAGCGGCTGGCTGCGGCGCGGCATGCTCTTGAGCTGGCGGCGGCGAGGCCGCCGCGCTGTCGGCCGAGGTGACCGGCGGCGGCAGTTCGGGCATCGGCACGCTGACGTCGACGGCCGGCACGGGCGCTGCGGGCTCAGATGCCGCAGGCGGCGCGACCGGCGCGGTGCCGAGCGCGACCGGGTCGGTCGCCTTGCCAACCTCGGTCGTCGTGGTGCCCTCGGCGGGCTTCGGGATGTCGCCGAGCGGGTCCTGAATCATCTTCTCGATGTCGGACTTGATGCCGCTTGGATCGACCGCCGATTTGATCGCCGAGGTCGTGTCGTCGAATTGCTTCTTCAGGTCGGCCATCTCGGCTTCGCGCATCGCGTCCTGGAACTGGCCCTGGAACTCCGCCGCCATGCGGCGGATCTTGGCCATGTACTGCCCGAGCGTGCGCAGCACGCCCGGCAGCTCCTTCGGGCCGATCACGAGCAGCGCGACCACGCCGATGATGACGAGCTTGCCCCAACTGAGGTCGAACATGATGTTTCAACTCCAAGGGGCGCGAAGCCTGTCCGGCCGGCGCCCCTTGATCAGGATAAACGCGAGGTCGCGCGCGGCGATCAGGCGGCCGAACCCTCGACGCGGTTCTCGCTCTCGGAGCGCGCCTTCATCGGCGCGCCGACATTGTCGTGGTTGATCGTCTTCAGCGTCTCGGGCTTGGCCGGCGGGGTCGAGGCGACCTCGTCGTCCGACATGCCCTTCTTGAACGCCTTGATGCCCTGGGCGACGTCGCCCATGAGCTCGGAGATCTTGCCCCGGCCGAACAACAGCAGCACGACGCCGATCAGGATGATCCAGTGCCAAATGCTCAGGGAACCCATGAAACCCTCCACCGGACGGGGTCTTAGGCCCCTCCGCTATTTGGGCAGAACCTAGGCTCCGGACGCGGCAAAAACAAGGACTTCGGCCCGATCCGTGATGCCGCGGTTAACCCTGCGGGCGCATGAGCGGACGGCTTGTCCGCTATTCCTCGGTCGGCGTGGGGTCCGGCCGGGGGCCGAGGCCGAGATCTAGGTCGCCCGGATCGAGCGCCTCCTCGTCCTCGCGCAGCGCCGGATCGTCGGACGGCAGCGGCACGTCGAAGCCCGCCGGCAGGCGGCCGTCGATCAGGCCGGTGCCCTTGAGCTCCTCGATGCCCGGCAGGTCGCCGATCGCGTCGAGGCCGAAATGCGACAGGAACGCCTCCGTGGTGCCGAAGGTGATCGGCCGGCCCGGCGACTTGCGCCGCCCGCGCGGACGGATCCAACCGGTTTCGAGCAGCACGTCGAGCGTGCCCTTCGAGGTGGTCACGCCGCGAACGTCCTCGATCTCGGCGCGCGTCACCGGCTGGTGATAGGCGATGATCGCGAGCGTCTCGTTGGCGGCGCGCGAAAGCTTCTTCGGCTCGACGGAATCACGCGCGAGCAACCAGGCAAGATCGTTCGCGGTACGGAAGGTCCATTTGCCGGCGATGCGCACGAGGTTGACGCCGCGCGGGGCGTATTCGGTCTGCAGGCGGCGCATCAGTGCGGCAAGGTCGACGCCCTCCGGCAGGCGCGCGCGCAACGTCTTCTCGTCGAGCGGCTCGCCGGCCGCGAACAAGAGCGCCTCGATCAGCCGCAGCTCTTCCGGCCGCGCATTGGCCACCGGCTCCTCCTGCTGCTCCATGTCGGCGAACGCCTCGCTCGCGAACTCGCGGGGTTTGACCAGACCCATTCTCCGCTCTCCTTCAATGCCCGGTCGTGCCGGGCTGGTGCCCGGTCGCGCCGGGCGGCGTTTCCTGTTGCGGGGCGGCGTCGGCGCGCTTGCGCAGAAAGATCGGCGCGAAGCTGCCGCCCTGGTGCATCTCGACCGCGCCCTCGCGCACCAGTTCGAGCGCGGAGGCAAAGCTCGACGCCAGCACGGTCGCGCGCATCGCGGGCTCGACCACATAGGCGATGAGAAATTCGTCGAGCCGGCTCCAGTCGGCCGACGCGCCGACCATCCGCTCGAGCGCCTCGCGCGCCTGCGCCAGCGACCACACGGTGCGCGGCGCAAAGCGCACGCGCGCCAGCATGGTCTTCTGGCGCTGCACCGCATAGGCCGAGAGCAGATCGTAGAGCGTCGCGGTCCATTCCGGCCGCTTGATGTCGACGATCGGCTCGGGCGCGCCGCGGCCGAAGATGTCGCGATTGAGCTGCGGGCGCGCGACCAGCTGCTCGGCTGCGATACGGATGGCCTCGAGCCGGCGCAGCCGCTCGGCGAGCGCGGTCGCCATCTCCTCGGCGCTCGGTCCAGGCTCGCCCGCCGCCTCCGGCAGCAGCAGCCGCGACTTGAGGTAGGCGAGCCAGGCCGCCATCACGAGATAGTCGGCGGCAAGCTCCAGCCGCACTCGGCGCGCCGCCTCGATGAAGGCGAGATACTGCTCGGCGAGCGCGCTGATCGAGATGCGGGCGAGATCGACTTTCTGCTGGCGCGCGAGCACGAGCAGCAGGTCGAGCGGCCCTTCGAAGCCTTCCACGTCGACGATCAGCGCCGGCTCGTCGGAGGCGCGCTCGTCGGCTTCGAATGACAGCGTCTCGCTCATGCGCTGCTCACCTGTGCGCCGGCGTCCTTGGCCAGCATGGCGGCGAACTCGGCGCGCGCCGCCGCGACGTCGAGATCGGAGGGCGCGCGGCGGGCGGCGAGCGCCGCATCGGCGCGCCGCGCGGCCTCGCCGATAAGCGGCGGCACGCTGAGCGCGACCTCGGCCATCTCGGCGAGGTCGCCGTTGCAATGAAGCACCACGTCGCAGCCCGCCGCGAGCGACGCGCGGCTGCGCTCGGCGAGCGTGCCGGACAAGGCTCCCATCGAGATGTCGTCGCTCATCAGCAGCCCGTCGAACCGAATCATTCCACGAATCACTTCGCGCACCATTGTGACCGAAGTCGTGGCCGGCGCGACGGGGTCGATGGCGGCAAACACAACATGTGCGGTCATGCCCAT
>CAYZMR010000459.1:0-3081 GCA_964479515.1 uncultured Hyphomicrobiales bacterium
CCGGCGCCGATCACCAGCACGTCGCAATGCGCGAACGCCTTCTCGTAATGGTCGGGGTCCTCGCTGCCTGCCGCACGGCCGAGGCCCGCGGCGCGCCGGATCAGCGGCTCGTAGAGAAGCTCCCAGAACTTCGCCGGCCACATGAAGGTCTTGTAGTAGAAGCCCGCCGCGAGGAACGGCGACAGCAGGTCGTTGACCGCGCCGATGTCATGGCGGAGCGACGGCCAGCGATTCTGGCTCGCGGCGATCAGCCCATCATAGAGCTCGGTGACGGTTGCGCGCGTGTTGGGCTCGCGCCGCGCGCCGGCGCGCAGCTCGACCAGCGCGCTCGGCTCCTCCGAGCCGGCCGTCAGGATGCCGCGCGGGCGATGATACTTGAACGACCGACCCACTAACCTGACGCCGTTTGCCACCAGCGCGGAGGCGAGCGTGTCGCCGGCAAGGCCGCTATAGGTCTGTCCGTCGAACCGGAACGACAGCGGCCGCGCGCGGTCGATCAGGCCGCCGCTCGCGAGCCGATAGCTGGGCGCTGCCTCCGCGCTCATGCGCCGGGTCCCGGCGCTTGCGCTTCGGCGAGCGCCACGGCCGCGATCTCATGCGTGCGCGTATTGCGCGTGACCACGAGCCATGAGCGGCAGCCGCCGCCGTGGTACCAGAGCTCGCGGTGCGCGCCCGACGGATTGTTGCGCAGATAGACATAGTCATGGAACGCATGCCCTGCCCCCTCGCCCGCCGCATCGGGCCGCTGCGCAAGGCTCGCGTCCCCGAGGTAGGTGAACTCCTCGTTGCCGCGCGGACCGCAATACGGGCAGGTGATGCGCACGGACGATCCTCAATGCAAATTCGGCTGCGCGCCGGCGCCGCGCTCGTCGATCAGCGCGCCGGTCGCGAAGCGATCGAGCCGCAGGGCGGCGGCGACCGGGTAGGGCTCGTCGCGCGCGATCAGGTGCGCGAAGCACCAGCCCGACGCGGGCGTCGCCTTGAAGCCGCCATAGCACCAGCCCGCATTGAGATAGAGCCCGTCCACCGGCGTGCGATCGATGATCGGCGAGCCGTCCATCGACATGTCCATGAGCCCGCCCCACGACCGCAGCATGCGGACGCGTCCGAGACCGGGCCAGATCGCCATGCCCTCCTCCAGCACGTCCTCGACGATCGGCAGGTTGCCGCGCCACGCATAGGAATTGTAGCCGTCGATGTCGCCGCCGAACACGAGCCCGCCCTTGTCGGACTGGCTGATGTAGAAATGCCCGGCGCCGAACGTCACCACGCAGTCGATCGCCGGCTTGATGCCTTCCGACACGAAGGCCTGCAGCACGTGGCTCTCGATCGGCAGGCGCAGGCCCGCGAGCGCCGCGACGCGCGAGGTGTTGCCGGCGACCGCGAGCGCGACCTTCTTCGCCTTGATGTTTCCGCGCGTGGTGTCGACGCCGGTGACGCGGCCGTTCGTGATATCGAGGCCGGTGACCTCGCAATTCTCGATGATGTCGACGCCACGCATGTCCGCGCCGCGCGCGTAGCCCCACACCACCGCGTCATGGCGCGCGGTGCCGCCGCGCCGCTGCAACAGCCCGCCATGGATCGGAAAGCGCGCATTGTCGTAGTCGAGGAACGGTACCATGCGCCGCACGCCCTTGCGGTCGAGCAGCTCGGCATCGACGCCATGGAGGCGCATCGCGTTGCCGCGGCGCGCGAAGGCGTCACGCTGCGCGTCCGAGTGATAGAGGTTGAGCACGCCACGCTGGCTGACCATGGCGTTGTAATTGAAGCTCTGCTCGAGCCCTTCCCACAGCTTCATCGACCATTCGTAGAACGGCTCGTTGCCGGGGAGCAGGTAGTTGGAACGGATGATGGTCGTGTTGCGCCCGGCGTTGCCGGAGCCGATGTAGCCCTTCTCCAGGACCGCGACGTTGGTGATCCCGTGCTCGGTCGCCAGATAGAACGCGGTCGCGAGCCCATGGCCGCCGCCGCCGATGATGATGACATCGTATTGCGGCTTCGGCTCGGCCTTGCGCCAAGCCGGCGTCCAGCCCGTGTGTCCGCGAAAAGCTTCTCTCAACAGCGCGAAAGCGGAGTATTTCATTTCAGCCCGGCAGCCTCATGGCCATGAACGTAGCCGACCGCCGCGCGCGATGCCACAATCGAACGATGTGCGGCACTGCCGCGCATGGCCGCCCTGCGACCGGCGCGCGGTTGACGAAGGGGCGCGCGGGCGACATCTTCCAGTTCAAGCAATCAAGGTCAGCATCGAGATCACGCGCCGGACCGTCGTGCAGGACGCCCGCGCAGCCGGAATTGGAGCCGTTCGATGACCACTTTACGCCGCCGCGAGTTGCTGCTCGGGGCCGTCGCCGCGGGCCTTGCCGCTCCGGCCTTCGCGCAGACCAAGGACCCGATCCTGATCGGCGTCAGCGGTCCGCTCACCGGGCAATATGCCCAATACGGCGCGCAGTGGAAGAAAGGCTTCGATCTCGCGCTCGACGAGATCAACGCCAGCGGCGGGATCAATGGGCGGCCGCTCGCGTATGAATTCGAGGACACACAGAGCGATCCGCGCCAGACCGTGACGGTCGCGCGCAAGTTCGTGGCGGACGAGCGTATCGTGGTCGAAGTCGGCGACTTCTCCAGCGCCGCCTCGATGGCGGCTTCCCCGATCTACCAGGCGGCCGGGATGGTGCAGTTCGGCTTCACCAACTCGCATCCGGATTTCACCAAGGGCGGCGACTTCGTATGGAGCAACGCCGTCAACCAGGCCGACGAGATGCCGTTGCTCGCGAACTTCCTGCGCGACCTCGGCCTGAAGAAGATCGCGGTGCTGCATCTCAATAGCGACTGGGGCCGTACCGCCAAGGACCTGCTGGTCGAGGCCGTGAAAGCGCGCGGCGGCGAGATCGTCGGAGCTGAGGCCTATCTCGCGGACGAGAAGGACTTCAGGTCGGCGATCGTGCGGCTGCGCGGCGCGAATCCGGATTCGATCGCGCTGATCTCCTACTATCCGGACGGTGCGCAGCTCACGCGCCAGATCCGCCAGGCCGGCATCACGCTGCCGATCGTCGCGGGCGGCTCGATCTATTCGCCGAA
>CAYZMR010000460.1:0-3080 GCA_964479515.1 uncultured Hyphomicrobiales bacterium
CCGACCGCGCTTGCCTTGACGCTGTCCCACCACGGGCAGACGCCATCCATGCGCGCGTAGTTGCCTTCCATCACCTGCACGGGCTTGCGGTAGCCGCTCTCGGCAAGCTCGCGCGTCTTGCGCCGCGCGGCTTCGCGCTGCTCGGCCGGGAGCCAGCCGCGATCATGGCCCCACATGCTCGGGCCTTCGCTGCGCTCATAGGCCTGCCAGGCGTCGGGATCGATCATCCTGCCGCCCCAGCCGTACTCGACCATGAAGGCCGACGGCGTCCAGCTATAGAACGAGGTCAGGTAATCACTGGTGTGGCGGCCGAGCGTGACGGCGACATCGTCCTTGCCTTGCGCGAGGTCGTAGCCCTGCCCAACGTCGTCGAATGAGAACAGCTCCATCATCATGTGGTGCACGGCGTTCTTGCCGGACTGCACGAAGGCGAGGCTGTGATGGCGCGGGTTCACGTGCATGAAATAGGCGGTGAACGGCTTGAAGTAGTAATCGCTCAGCCTGAAGCCGAGCAGGTCGCGATAGAACGGCATCACGTCGTCGACGCGCTCGACGTTGAGCACCACGTGGCCCATGCCGAGCGGCCCGGTGCGAAATCCCGAGATCGAGCGGCCGGGCCGGAACGGCTCCGCGGTCGTCTCGGCGCCGTGGAACACCTCGACGCGGTTGCCGAGCGGGTCGGCGAGCACGATCAGGTCTTTCACGCGCCGCTCGTCGGCGAGCGCGCCGCCATGCGCGACCTTGATGCCGGCCGCCTCGAGCTTCCCCGCCAGCGCGTCGAGCGCCCGGCCGTCCGCGACTTCCCAGCCGAAAAAGCCGATGCCGTCGCCGCCGTCCTGATCGACGATGACGCGCTGCTTGCGGTCGTCCATGCGGAAGGCGAGCGTCGACGCGCTCTTGTCGACGCGCTGGAGTCCCAACAGCTTCGTTCCGTAGTCGCTCCAGTCGGCGAGGGACTTCGTCCGGATGCCGATGTAGCCCAAAGCCTGCACGCTCATCGCGAGCCTCGTTCGTTCCCGGATATTTGCAAGACACATAGTGCGCCGTGCGCGGACAGTCTACAACGGGTGCAACAACGGCTCTTCCGAGGAAACGCATGCACCGCATCATCATCGCGCCGACCACGCTGCAGGACACCGCGCCGCTCGACTACATCGAGGCGACCGCAATGGCGGGCTATGACGGCATCGGACTGCGCGTGCACCGCTCGCCGGGGCTGCCGTTCTTTCCGGTCGTGGGCGATGCGCTGATCGGGGAGATGAAGCAGCGGATCACGGACGCGGGTCTCGAGGTGTTCGATCTCTACAGCTTCTATCTGGAGCCCGGCACCGACGTGGCGAGCTTCGCGCCCGCGATGGAGCTCGGCGCTTCGTTCGGCGCCAAATACGCCACCGTCATGGGCGCCGACACTGACTGGTCGCGCCAGCGCGACAATTTCACCGCGACCTGCGACCTCGCGGCGCAATTCGGGCTGACCTGCTCGCTCGAATTCGCCGTGATCCGGCCGCTTGCGACGCTGCCGCAGACCGTACGGCTGATCACGGAGGCGAAGCGCGAGGCGGTGATCTGCGTCGATCCCCTGCATCTTGCGCGCTCCGGCGGGAGCCCCGCCGACGTGAAGGCGCTCGATCCGAAATACTTTCCCTATGCGCAGATCTCCGACGGCGTGCTCGCACCCGGCGAGCCCGATCCGGCGCTGTTCGGCAAGCTCGGCTTGGGCCAGCGCGCGATGCCGGGCGAAGGGCAATTGCCGCTGCGCGAACTGCTCGCCGCCTTGCCGGACGACGTTCCGCTCAGCGTCGAGCTGCCGATCTCGCTCGCGCCCGCGGGAACGAGCGAACGCGCCTGGGCGAAAACGACGCTGGAGAAAACCCGCGCCTATCTCGCACAATGAGGGCCTGAGATGACCGGCCTTCTGCGTTTCTTGTTTGCGGCGGCGCTCACCATCGCGGGCAGCGGCCTCACATGCGCCGCCGATTATCCGACGCGGCCGGTTCGTCTCATCGTCGGCTTCGCGGCCGGCGGCCCGACCGACATTCTGGCGCGCCGGATGGCGCAGTTTCTCTCCGAACGCCTCGGCCAGCAGTTCATCGTTGAGAACAAGCCCGGGGCGACCGGCAATGTGGCGACCGAATATGTGATCAGAGCGGCGCCCGACGGCTACACTATCCTGGTCACGTCGACCGCGAACGCCATCAACATGACGTTCTACCAGAAGCTCTCCTTCGACTTCCTGCGCGATGCCGAGCCGGTCGCGGGGCTCGCGCGCATTTTCTACATCATGGCGGTGAATCCGGGCGTGCCGGCCAAGACCGTCGCGGAATTCATCGCCTACGCCAAGGCCAATCCGAGCAAGATCAATTTCGGCTCCGGTGGCGTCGGCTCATCGAACCAGCTTGCCGCCGAGCTGTTCAAGGTGATGACCGGCACCGATCTCGTCCATGTTCCCTATCGCGGAAACGCGGCCGCCTACACGGACCTGATGAGCGGCAACATCCAGTTGATCTTCGCCGACGTGGCGTCGGGCCGCCCGCATGTGCAGTCCGGCGCGCTGCGCGGGCTCGCGGTGACGTCGACGGCGCGGCTCGACACGCTGCCCGACCTGCCGACGGTCGCCGAAACGGTGCCGGGCTACGAGGCGACCGCATGGTACGGTTTCGCCGCCCCGAAGGGCACGCCGCGCGAGATCATCGAGAAGCTCAACGCCGCGATCAATGCGGGCCTCGCCGACGCGGACGTGACGGCGCGCTTCGCGCAGCTCGAGGCAACGCCGCTGGTGTTCACGCCGGCGGAATACGGCGCGTTTCTCACCTCCGAGTCCGAGCGCTGGGGCAAGGCCGTGCGCGCGTCGGGCGTGAAGGGGGATTGAGCTCCCATCCCGCTCATTCCCGCGTAAGCGGGAATCCAGCTCTGGGTCCCCGCTTTCGCGGGGACGAGCGGATCGCAATTAGCCCGCAAGCTTCTTGTTGATCCGCGGATACACCTTCCGCGCGTTGCCCTCGAACACCTTCGCCTTGTCGGCCGCGCTCAGCGAGGAGCCCTCGACGTAGCGCTTGGTGTCGTCGAAGCCGAAGCCGGTC
>CAYZMR010000461.1:0-1057 GCA_964479515.1 uncultured Hyphomicrobiales bacterium
CGCCCATTCGCACTTTCACGGCTCCCGACAGCGGCTCGCCATCGGCACTCATCGCTTTCCCTGATGAGGCAGTTGAATAGCTGATAGGCTCGCAAAAAAGTCTTTGAGGAGGGCAGCTGGATGCGCATTTTGGTGATCGGAGCCGGCGCGTTGGGCGGATATTTTGGTGCGTGCCTGGTTCGCGCCGGACGCGACGTCACGTTTTTGGTGCGTCCGCGCCGCGCCGAATTACTCGCCCGCAAGCATCTTCACATCGTCAGTCCGCATGGTGACTTCGCGGTTCCGGTGACCACCGTTCTGGCCGGTGCCATTCGCGGGCCATTCGACCTCATTCTCGTCGGCGTAAAGTCCTATTCACTTGATGAGGCCATGGATCAGTTCGTTCCGGCCGTTGGTCCAAGCACCATGATTCTGCCGGTTCTCAACGGCATCGGCCATTTAGATCGTCTGACCGTGCGCTTCGGGGCAGCTGCGGTGCTGGGCGGAATGGCGAACATCAGTGTCGCCATCGATGCAGACGACCGTGTGGTCCATCTCATCCCGCTGAACAATCTTGTATACGGCGAAATCTCCGGCGGTATTAGCCCACGGGTCAGCGCTTTGCATGTGGTCATGGATCGTGCTGGTTTCAACGCTCGGGCGAGCGACGTGGTCATGCAGGACATGTGGGAGAAATTCGCACAGCTTGGCGTCGGGGCGGGCATCACCTGTCTGATGCGCGCGAGCATTGGCGACATCATGGCGGCGCCAGGCGGACGCGACGCAACGCTGCGGCTGTTCGACGAATGCTGCGCAGTCGCGACCGCTGCCGGCTTCAAGCCGAGGGATGCTTTTGTTCAGGCCGCTTTGGCGCTCATCACCGCGGCGGGATCGCCGCTGAAGTGGTCGATGCTTCGAGACATCGAGCGAGGTTCCACCACCGAGGGCGAACACATCTTGGGCGACATGGTCGCCCGGGCCCGCGCGCTCGGCGTCGAGACACCGATCCTCGACCTGGCTCGCACGCATGTCGCCGCATATGAAATCGGCCGTTCGCGAGCCGCCGCTACTTTGTAAA
>CAYZMR010000461.1:1157-3052 GCA_964479515.1 uncultured Hyphomicrobiales bacterium
CTCGACCTCGTTACGGAGAAGCAGGACTGGACGTTTTCGCTGCGCGAGGTCGCGCGCCGGGCCGGCGTCAGCCATAATGCGCCGTACAGCCACTTTGCCGAGAAGCAGGACCTTTTGGCCGCTGTGGCGGCCGCAGGCTTCGAGGTGCTGCGCGATCGCATGCGGTCCGCGGTCGCAGGCCTTGAAGCCGCGGACGCGGCGCTGATCGCGAGCGGCCGGGCCTATGTCGACTTCGCGCTCGAGAACCCCGCCCGTTATCGCCTGATGTTCGGCCCGGAACTGGCAAAGGTGGCGGGCGGCCGCCCGGCGGAGGCACGGGCCGCCGGTGACGAGGCAAGAGCCGTCCTGATCGACATCATTCGCGCCGGCGCGCGTTCGGGCGTTTTCGCCATCCCGTCCGACGACCCGAGGGACATTGAAATCGCCGTGCTGTCAGCTTGGTCGGTGGTCCACGGCCTCACGCTGCTGCTGCTCGACAACCTCAGGGAAGGGACCGCTGCGGCCGATGATGTCATCGAGGGTGTCCAGCAAACGCTGTTGAGAGGGTTGAAGTCCGCGCCGTCTAGCCGGGCATCGCCGGCCCGGCGTCGCGCGCAGGGCGATCGCGGTCGGGAGCGTTAGCGTCACCGCCCATACGACGACCGGTCCAGATCATTCGGAAAGACGTCCAGGCGCCACCGCTTCGGTGAGAGCGCACGACGAAACTCGCACAGGAGAAGCATCATGATATTCGGTCGATTCGGCAGCCGCTCCATCATTCTGGCCTCGCTCGCGCTCGCGGCGATCGCGTCGCCCGGTGCTGCGCTTGCGCAGCAACGTGTCAGCCCACAGGAAGCCTACGACATCGCGCGTGAGGCCTACATTTACTTCTATCCGCTCGTCTCGATGGACGCGACGCGCGTTCAAACCAACGCGCTGCCGGGGGATGCCCCCAACAGCCTTGCGAACACGTTCGTCCACGTCCGATCGTTCCCCGCGGCCGACTTCAAGATGGTGGTGCGCTCCAATTTCGACACGCTCTATTCCACGGCTTGGCTCGACCTCAGCAAAGAGCCGATGATCGTCTCCGCGCCGGACACGGGCGGGCGCTACTACACCCTGCCGATGCTCGATATGTGGAGCGACGTGTTCGCGGCTCCGGGAAAGCGCACCTCGGGCACGGCCGCGGCTCACTTCGTCGTGGTGCCGCCGGGCTGGTCCGGCACGCTGCCCGAAGACGTGGTGCGCATCGATGCCCCGACGCCCTCCGTGTGGATCGTGGGCCGCACGCAGACCAACGGGCCTCAAGACTATGCGGCCGTGCACCGGATTCAGGACGGCTACACCGTCACACCGCTCTCGCGGTGGGGCCGTGCGCTGCCGCCGGCTCAGCCGATCTCCATGCCGGCCGGCATCAAGGCGCCGGCGCCGCGCGACCTCGTCGATCGCATGCCCGCGCTCGATTATTTCAAGCGCGCCGCCGAACTGATGAAGGCGAACCCGCCGCACACCACGGATTGGTCGATCATCGCGCGGCTCGAGCGCATCGGCATCGTGGTCGGCCAGAGCTACGATCCGGAACGGCTCGACCCGGCCATCCGGGACGCGCTGACACGGGCGGTCGCGGACGGCCAAAAGGCGATGCGCGCGAAGGCGCCGACGCTCGCCCGCATCGTCAACGGCTGGCAGATGAACACCGATACGATGGGCGTCTACGGCAATAACTACCTCAAGCGCGCCGTCGTGGCGCAGGTTCTTCTCGGTGCGAATCCGCCCGAAGAGGCGGTCTATCCGCTGATCGTCACGGATGCGGACGGCAGGACCCCGACCGGCGATAACCGATATGTCCTGCATTTCGAGAAGGCGGACCTGCCGCCGGTCGGCGCGTTCTGGTCGCTGTCGATGTACGACGCCGA
>CAYZMR010000462.1:0-3034 GCA_964479515.1 uncultured Hyphomicrobiales bacterium
TTCGGCGGCAAGTATTTCTGCCACGACGTGCGCGTGATCCGCCTGCCGCGCCACGGCGCGTCGCTTCCGATCGGGCTTGGCGTGTCGTGCTCGGCGGACCGCCAGGCGCTCGGCAAGATCACGCGCGACGGCGTGTTCCTGGAAGAGCTGGAGCACAATCCCGCGAAATACCTGCCGGATGTCGCGACCGACAAGCTCGGCGGCGAGGTGGTGCAGATCGACCTGAACAAGCCGATGAAGGATATTTTGGCGCAGCTCTCGCGCTATCCGATCAAGACGCGGCTCTCGCTGTCCGGCCCGATGATCGTGGCGCGCGATCTCGCGCACGCGAAGCTCCGCGAGCGGCTGGAGGCCGGGCAGGGGCTGCCCGATTACGTGAAGAACCACCCGATCTATTACGCGGGGCCGGCCAAGACCCCGGAAGGCTATGCCTCCGGCGCGTTCGGCCCGACCACGGCGGGACGGATGGACTCATTCGTCGACGCGTTCCAGGCGGCGGGTGGCTCGATGGTGACGGTCGCCAAGGGCAACCGTTCGCCGGTGGTGCGCGAAGCCTGCAAGGCGCACGGCGGATTCTATCTCGCGAGCATCGGCGGCGCGGCCGCGAACCTCGCCGAGCACTGCATCAAGAAGGTCGAGGTGCTGGAATATCCCGAGCTCGGCATGGAGGCGATCTGGCGCATCGAGGTCGTGGATTTCCCCGCCTTCATCGTGATCGACGACAAGGGGAACGATTTCTTCAAGGCGCTGAATTTGGGGTAGCGCGCTTGGGCAGCCGCGCCATTCGCGCAACGAAACAAGAAATGCGTTTCCGCATCGAGGTGAACACGCTGGATGGCAAGCTCGCCTACGAGCGGGAGACGGCTGCCGATGCGCTCGCGGTCGCGGAAGGCGGCAAGGAAAGCCTCGGCGTCACGATCACGGACACCGAGGCGAACAAGGCCTACAGCCGCGAGGAATTCGCGAAGCGCTTCGCCTCCTGATATGCCGAGAGGAGTTGTCATGACCCGGATGGACCGAAGAAGCGTGCTCAGCGCGGCGGCTGCTCTCGCGTCGGGTTCCGGCGCGGCGCTCGCACAGGCGCAGGCCACATCCGCCGCCCCTCAATCGCTCCCGCCATTGCCCGAACTGAAATTCGCCGAGATCGGCGCGAAGCAGAACTATCTCGGCGATCGCTGGAGCTACATGGAAGCGGGCGATGCGCGGAAGCCGCCGCTCGTGTTCCTGCATGGCGTCGGCGCGAACTCGTTGCACTGGCGCTATCAGTATGCGGGGCTCTCCGATGCGTTCCATGTCGTTGCCTGGAATGCGCCGGGCTACATTCTCTCCGACGGCTTCAAGACCGACTGGCCGACCGGCCGCGACTATGCGGATGCGCTCGCGGATTTTCTCGGCAGCGTGAAGCTCGATCGCGTCAACCTCGTCGGCAATTCGTTCGGCAGCCGCGTCGCGCAGTGCTTTGCGATCCACTACCCGGATCGCGTCATCCGCCTCGCGATGACCGGCACCGGCGCCGGGCCGAAGGGCATGAGCGAGGAGGAGAAGGCAAAGATCATCGCGGGCCGCGAGAAGTCGGTCGCGACCGGCGGCATGGGCTACGCGGCGCGCGTTCCCGCGCTGCTCGGCAAGGGCGCTTCGGAGGCGACACAAAATCTCGTGCGCGACGTGCTGCGTGCCACCAACCCGCGCGGCTACATGCACGGCGTCAAGCTCGGTCTGGTCGACGGCTACGATCCCGACACTCTTGCGGCCAAGGTCACGGTGCCGGTGCTGATGATCGCCGGCAGCGAGGATCGCGTGAACCCGATCGCCACGAACGCCGCGCTGATCGCCAAGGCGATGCCGAAGGCGCGGCTCGAAATCCTCGAGGGCATCGGCCACCTGCCGGAAGTCGAGGCGCCCGATACGGTCAACGCGCTCCTGCGCGACTTCTTCGCGACGTGATGCGCCTCACGGCTTCGCGATCTCGGTCCCGCGTCCCGGCTTGCCGACGACCGTGGCTTCGTCCTTGCCGCACTTGAACGCCGCGGCCTTCTCGTCGGCGGCCTGGCGCGCGAGTTCGTTCGCGTCCGGGTTGGCGGCAATGTCGATGAAGGCGACGCGGCACGCCGGCGAAAGCCGGCTCACCACCAGCACGGCGACGTCCTTCGGCCGGCCGTCCGTTCCGGTGTTCTCGTTGTCGGCGACGAACCAGCGCACGATCGTGGCGAACGGCTTGCCGCCGCGCATGCGCCATTCGAGCGTATCGTGCACGTGATTGAAGGCCCCGAAGCTCTCGCTCGCCTCGGGCTCCTTGGCGGCGGCCTTGAGGGTCTTTCCGAACGAGAGCGTCTGGCGCTCGTCGACGTCGAAGATGCGCACCACGAAGCCGCCGACGCCCTTGCAGGCTTGCGCGACGAACGGCATTTCCTCCTTGGGCTTGCTCTTCTCGGCGGTGCGGCAGTCCTTCTCCTTCAGCGAGGTGTACTGGCTCGTCGGCGCCTGCGCGCGCGCCTCCGGCGCCGCGAGTACGCAGAACGAAAGAGCCATCGCCAATCCGGCTTTCATGCGTCGTCCCCTGTGTGTGGTGGGTCGCGCGGCTAGGCGCGCTTTGTCTTCGTCTTTTTTGCTTTGGCCTTCTTGGCTTTGGCCTTCTTCGCCTTGACCTTCTTTGCCGCCTTCTTGGCGGCGGGCTTTGCGCCAAGCTTTGCGAAGTAGGCCTTCATCGGCCTGAAGTAATGGTCCTGCCAGCCGCCCTTCTCATAGCTGGTCTGGCCGTCGGGGACGTTCGCATGCTTGAGCGTGACGCGCGTGCCGGGTTTGACCGGCGTCAGCGTCACGGTGATCGTCGAGTCGGGATGCTGGTCGGTGAATTGCGTCGTGCGCCAGGACTGGACGATGCGCTTGCCCGGCGTCAGCGCGAGGTTCTTGCCCGAGATGTAATTGCCCCAGGCCGTGACCGCGGCGCCGAGCTTGGCCGACTGCTTGGCCGCGCTGCCGGTCATGGCGGTGTGGCCGCGGCTGTCGAGCCAGGCGTCGTAGATCGCCTTCGGCG
>CAYZMR010000463.1:0-3026 GCA_964479515.1 uncultured Hyphomicrobiales bacterium
CTCGACCTTCTGCAGCATCTGGCGAACGATCACCTCGATGTGCTTGTCGTTGATCGCGACGCCCTGGAGCCGATAGACCTCCTGGATCTCGTTGACGAGGAAGTTCGCGAGTTCCTCGATCCCCTTGATCGCCAGGATGTCGTGCGGCGCAGGATTTCCCTCGACGATGTAATCGCCCTTTTCGATCGCGTCGCCGTCCTGAAGGTGGATGTGCTTGCCCTTCGGGATCAGGTACTCGACCGGCTCGGCGCCCTTCTCGTTCGGCTCGATCGTGATGCGGCGCTTGTTCTTGTAGTCCTTGCCGAACCGGATCGTGCCGGAGATGTCGGCGATGGTCGCGGCATCCTTCGGCTTGCGCGCCTCGAACAACTCGGCAACGCGCGGCAGACCGCCGGTGATGTCGCGGGTCTTGGCGCTCTCGGTCGGGATACGCGCAACCACGTCGCCCGCCTTGATGCTGGAACCCGGATCGACCGAGATGATCGCGTCGACGGCGAGCAGGTAGCGCGCCTCGCCGCCGCGCGCGAGCTTCGCGGTCTTGCCGTCCTTGCCCTTGATCACGATCGCGGGGCGCAAGTCCTGCTGACCGCGCGCCGAGCCGGTGCGCCAGTCGATGACCACGCGCTTGGCGATGCCGGTCGACTCGTCGAGCGACTCCGTCATCGACTGACCCTCGACCAGGTCCTCGAACGCGATCGTACCGTCGACCTCGGTGAGTATCGGCCGCGTATAAGGATCCCATTCGGCGATCCGCTGGCCGCGCTTGATGTGGTCGCCGTCATCGATCTTCATGCGCGAACCGTACTGGATGCGATGCACGGCACGCTCGGTGCCGTCCTGATCGACCACGGCGACCGCCATGTTGCGGGCCATGGCGATCAATTCGCCATCCGAGTTGCGCATGATGCTCTTGTTCTTGATTTTGATCGTGCCCTCGAAGCTCGACTCGATGAACGACTGCTCGTTGATCTGCGCCGCGCCGCCGATGTGGAACGTGCGCATGGTGAGCTGCGTGCCCGGCTCGCCGATCGACTGCGCCGCGATGACGCCGACCGCCTCGCCCATGTTGACGGGGGTGCCGCGGGCAAGATCGCGCCCGTAGCACTTGCCGCATACGCCATTGGTGGTCTCGCAGGTAAGCACCGAACGGATCTTCACCTCCTGCACGCTGGCGGCGTTGATCTGCTCGACCTGCGGCTCCTCGATCAGCACGCCGCGCTTGACGATCACGGCACCCGTGGCCGGGTCCTTTACGTCCTCGGCCGTGGTGCGGCCGAGAATACGCGTGCCGAGCGACGCGACGACCGTGCCGGCGTCGATGATCGCGCGCGCCTTGATGCCCGCCTTGGTCTTGCAGTCCTCGGTCGTGATGATCGAGTCCTGCGCGACGTCGACGAGACGGCGCGTCAGATAGCCGGAGTTGGCGGTCTTGAGCGCGGTGTCGGCGAGACCCTTGCGGGCGCCGTGCGTCGAGTTGAAGTACTCGAGAACCGAGAGCCCTTCCTTGAAGTTCGAGATGATCGGGCTTTCGATGATCTCGCCACTCGGCTTCGCCATGAGTCCACGCATGCCGGCGAGCTGCTTCATCTGCGCCGGCGAGCCGCGCGCGCCCGAATGCGCCATCATGTAGATGGAGTTGACCGGCGCCTCGCGCCCGTCCTTGTCCTTCTTCACCGCGGAAATCTCGCGCATCATCTCGTCGGCGATGCGGTCGGTGCACTTGGCCCACGCATCGACCACCTTGTTGTACTTCTCGCCCTGCGTGATGAGGCCGTCCTGATACTGCTGCTCGTATTCCTTGGCGAGCGAACGGGTATCGTCGACGATCTTCCACTTCGAGGTCGGCACGACCATGTCGTCCTTGCCGAACGAGATGCCGGCCTTGAACGCATGGTGGAAGCCGAGCGCCATGATGCGGTCGCAGAAGATCACCGTCTCCTTCTGCCCGCAGTGGCGGTAGACGGTGTCGATCATCGAGGAGATTTCGCGCTTCGTCATGAGCTTGTTGGCGGCGTCGTACGACACCTTGGTCGAGCGCGGCAGCACCTGGCCGAGGATCACGCGACCGGGCGTGGTGTCGTACCAGCGACGCACCTCCTTGCCGTCCGTATCGAGCCCCTGCCAGCGATATTTGATCTTGGTGTGCAGGGTCACGACCTTCTCGGCCAACGCGTGCTCGATCTCCGAGATCTCGCCGAACAGCTTGCCCTGGCCGGGCTCGTTGTCGCGCATCAGCGAGAGATAATAGAGGCCGAGCACGATATCCTGCGACGGCACGATGATCGGCGAGCCGTTCGCCGGATGCAGGATGTTGTTGGTCGACATCATCAGGACGCGCGCTTCCAACTGCGCTTCGAGCGACAGCGGAACGTGCACGGCCATCTGGTCGCCGTCGAAGTCGGCGTTGAACGCCGCGCAGACCAGCGGATGGAGCTGGATCGCCTTGCCTTCGATCAGCACCGGCTCGAACGCCTGGATGCCGAGGCGGTGGAGCGTCGGCGCGCGATTGAGCAGCACCGGATGCTCGCGGATCACCTCGTCGAGGATGTCCCAAACCTCCGGCTTCTCCTTCTCGACCAGCTTCTTGGCCTGCTTCACCGTGGTGGAGAGACCCTTGGCGTCGAGCCGCGAATAGATGAACGGCTTGAACAGTTCGAGCGCCATCTTCTTCGGCAGGCCGCACTGGTGCAGCTTGAGCTCGGGACCGACCACGATCACCGAGCGGCCGGAATAGTCGACGCGCTTGCCGAGCAGGTTCTGGCGGAACCGGCCCTGCTTGCCCTTGAGCATGTCGGCGAGCGACTTCAACGGACGCTTGTTGGCGCCGGTGATGACGCGGCCGCGGCGGCCGTTGTCGAACAGCGCGTCGACCGCCTCCTGCAGCATGCGCTTCTCGTTGCGGATGATGATGTCGGGCGCGCGCAGCTCGATCAGCCGCTTGAGGCGGTTGTTGCGGTTGATGACGCGGCGGTAGAGGTCGTTGAGGTCCGACGTCGCGAAGCGCCCGCCGTCGAGCGGCACGAGCG
>CAYZMR010000464.1:0-3021 GCA_964479515.1 uncultured Hyphomicrobiales bacterium
CGGCGAGAACCCGCGCCTTCCTGGGATCAGGCTCGACGCACGCATCGCGACGACCGGCGCGCTTGAAGACGTCGCGCACACCGACGCGGTCTTGCTGGCCGTGCCGGCGCAGGCGCTGCGTGTCGCCGCGACCGCGCTTGCGCCGCAGGTACGCGCCAATACGCCGGTCGTCGCCTGCGCCAAGGGCATCGAGCGCGGCACGCGCAAGTTCATGACCGAGGTGATCGCCGAAGTCCTGCCCGACGCGCGGCCCGCGATCCTGTCGGGCCCGAGCTTTGCCTCCGACGTCGCGCGCGGCCTGCCGACCGCCGTCACGCTCGCCTGCGCCGACGACGCCCTGGCCGCCACGCTTGCGCGTGCGCTCGGCTCGCAGACGTTCCGACCCTATCATTCGACCGACGTGCGCGGCGTCGAGATCGGCGGCGCGGCCAAGAACGTGCTCGCGATCGCGGCCGGCATCGTGCAGGGGCGAAGGCTCGGCGCGAGCGCAACCGCAGCGCTCGTCACCCGCGGATTCGCCGAGCTTGCGCGCCTCGGCCGCGCCTTGGGCGCGCGGCCCGAGACGCTCACCGGCCTGTCCGGTCTCGGTGACCTGATCCTCACCTGCTCGTCGCCGCAGTCGCGCAATTTCTCGCTCGGCATCGCACTCGGCGAAGGCCGTGGCGCCCCTCAGACGCTCGCCGAGGGCGCATTCACGGCCGGCGTATTGACCGAAATCGCAACCGAGCAGAACGTTGAGATGCCGATCGCGACCGCGGTCGCGGCGGTGCTCGACGGCAAGCTCAGCGTCGACGGCGCAATCGACTCGCTGCTGACGCGGCCATTCAAGGCGGAGGGTTAGCCATGGCCTATTGGCTGATGAAGACCGAACCGGAAGAATTTTCCTGGGACATGCAGGTCAAGCGCGGTGCCAAGGGCGAGCCGTGGACCGGCGTGCGCAATTTCGCGGCGCGCAAGCATCTGCAAGCCATGCGGAAGGGCGAGCACGCGTTTTTCTATCACACCGGCGACGAGAAGCAGGTCGTCGGCATCGTCGAGATCATCCGCGAGGCCTACAAGGACCCGACCGACGAGAAGGGCGTGTTCGTCTGCGTCGACACCCGGGCGGTCAAGCCGTTCCCGAAATTCGTGACGCTCGCGACGATCAAAGCCGACCCGAAGCTCAAGACCATGGTGTTGGCGCGCGAGCCGCGGCTATCGGTGCAGCCGGTGACCGACGAGGAGTGGAAGCAGATTTGCAAGATGGGCGGCGTGAAGGATTAAGCCGCCATCGTGGCCATCACCTGCGCCAGCAGCTGCTCGCGCCGCGCCGGCGAGCGGCGGCCCTTCAGCGTCGCGGAGAATTTTTCCAAAGCTCCGTTCTCGAACGCCATCACCACGGTCTGGTGCACGTAGCTCTTGGCGCAGATCGCCGGCGTGTTTGCGAGCTGCTCGGATATCGCTGTGACGGCTTCGCGCACTTGGCGCTTGCGCCCACGCGCGCTCGTCGCCGGGGCGATATGGGCGAGCGCCTCGAGCGCCGCGCCCGAGGCGCAGAGCGTGCGGAAGTCCTTGAGCGAGATCTTCACGCCGGCAATCTCGCGCAGGAATGCGTTGACCTCGCTCGCCGTGACGACGCGGATGGAGCCGTCGTCGTCGCGATATTGGAACAGGCGCCGGCCCGGAAGCGCGCGCAGCACATGCAGCGCGCCGGCAAGCCGTGGACAACGGCATTCCTTGCGCACGTCCTTGCCGCCCTTGGCGCGAAATTTGAGCGTGATGGTCGGTCCGCTGACCGCCACATTCGATTTCAACAGCGTCGCGGCACCGCGCGTGCCGTTGTCGCGCGCGTAGCTCTCGCTGCCTGGGCGGATCGCGCTGCACGCGACCAGTTCGATGACGGCGGAGAGCGCGAACGCTCGTGTCGGTTCGGCCGCGCCGAGATGCTTGCCGATATGGCGCCGAATACGCGGCAGCGCTTTGACGAGGCGCGCAAGCCGGCGCGCCTTCTTCTGTTCGCGCACCTTCTCCCACTCAAGATGATAGCGATATTGCAGCCGTCCGGCGGCGTCGCGCCCGATCGCCTGGATATGGGCGCGCTCGTCCTCGGCGTAGAGGACATCCTCGTAGGCGGGCGGCACCGCGAGGCGCTTGAGACGCGCGCGAACGATCTTGTTGCGGACCGTATGGCCGGACGCATCCAGATAGGTGAATCCGTCGCCCTGGCGCCGGCGGCGGATGGTCAGCGCGTCGGTGTCGACGTGGCGCAGGCCGAGGCGCTTGAGCGCCCGCGTGGCGAGCCGCGATTTCAGGCTTTGTGCAGCCCGTTCGCTCGATGCTGATGCGCTGCTGGTTTCGGCCATGACCAGTTCCTTCCGGCGAGGAAGGAAAGTCGGCGACACGGCAGATGGTTCCGGCGAGGCGTTACGCCTTCAGCGCTTCGGCGATTCCATCGGTGAACACCTGCGCGCCGAGGACGAGATCCTCGTCCGAGGTGTTCTCGCTCCAGTGATGGCTGATGCCGCCGATGCTCGGCACGAACATCATGGCGGCCGGCAGCTTGCGGGCGAGCCATTGCGCATCGTGCCCGGCCCCGCTCGGCATGCGGATATGCTTGCCGGGCGCATGGCGCTCGGCGGCCGTGTCCAGTGCCGCCATCAGGCGTTCGTTCATGCTGGCCGGGGTGCTCTGCGAGATGACGTTAACCTCGATCTTGCAGGGACCCGCGCGGCTCGCGTCGTCGGCGAGCTTGAAAAGCTCGGTGTGCAGCCGGTCGAGCACAGCCGGATCGGCGTCGCGCAGCTGGAACAGCGCCTCGGCGCGACCCGGAATGATGCTGTGGCTGCCCGGCTCCAGCGCGATGCGGCCCGTGGTCCACACGGTCCGCGGTCCGGCTAGCTCGGGAAAACGCCTGTCGATCGCGGCGAGGAGCCGCACCAGCGCCAGCCCCGCGTCGCGCCGCCGCGTCATCGAAGTGGTGCCGGCGTGGTTCTGCTCGCCGGTGACCGTGATGCCGTATTGCCAGATCGCCACGATCGCCGT
>CAYZMR010000465.1:0-3002 GCA_964479515.1 uncultured Hyphomicrobiales bacterium
GCGGCTCGCGCTGTTCTATGCGGCGTTCTTCGTCGCCTCCGGGCTGATGCTGCCGTTCTTTCCGCTGTGGCTCGCCGCCAAGGGCCTCGACGCGGCCGCGATCGGCATCGTGCTCGCGGCCGCGCAGTTCCTGCGCCTCGGCGCGATCCCGGCCGGCACGCGGCTGGCGGACCGGCGCGGCACGCTGAAAGGCCCGCTCGTCGCGGCCGCGCTCGCGAGCGTCGCCGGCATCGCGCTGGTGGCATGCGCGGACGGCTTTGCGGCGATCCTCGCGGTCTACGTGCTGGCGACGCTCGTCTCCGCGCCGATCCTGCCGCTCGGCGACGCCTATGCGCTCAAGGGCCTCGCGCTGCGCGGCCTGAGCTACGGGCCGGTGCGGCTGTGGGGCTCGGTTGCCTTCATGGCGGCCAATCTTGGCGGCGGGTTGATGCTGGCCTGGCTCGCGCCGGTGAACCTGATCTGGCCGATCCTGATCGGCTATGCGGCGATCGCGGCGGCCGCGCTGGTGCTGATCCCGCTGCCGCAGGCCCTACCGCGCAAGGCCGGCGAGGCCGGCCACGGCCATCTGCGCGATCCGGCGTTCCTCACCGTGATGGCGGCGGCGAGCGTCGTGCAGGCAAGCCATGCGGTCTATTACGGCTTCTCGACCTTGGACTGGAGCGCGCACGGCCTGAGCGGGGCCAGGATCGGCGCGCTGTGGGCGCTCGGCGTCGCGGCCGAGATCGTGCTGTTCGCGCTGTCGAGCCGGCTGCCGGCGCTCGCGCCGACGACGCTGATCGCGCTCGGCGCCGCGGGCGCGGTGCTGCGCTGGAGCGCGATGGCGTTCGATCCGCCGGCGGCCCTGCTGCCCGCGCTGCAGGTGCTGCACGCGCTGTCCTTCGGGGCGACGCATCTCGGCACGATGGCGTATCTGTCCCGCGCCGCGCCGGAGGGCAGCCGCGCGGCCGCGCAAGGCGACGTCGCGACCGCGAGCGGCGTCGCGATGGCGGCCGCGATCGCGCTCGCGGGCGCGCTGTATCTATCGTATGGGAGCGCCGCCTATGCGGCGATGGCCGTGATGGCGGTCGTGGGCGGGATGCTGGCGCTGGTGGCGGGGCGGCTGGGGCGCGGCATGTAGCCCAGTCCGTAGGGTGGGCATGCGCAGCATGCCCACGCGACTTCATCGCAGGTTTCGCGTGGGCATCGCGCTTCGCGCCGATGCCCACCCTACGATCAACCCCACAATTCCCGCGTCGCCGGATGCACGAGGCTCCCCTCGTAGCGCAGCCCGTGCTCGCGGTCGCGCGCGAGCAGCAGCGCGCCGTCGAGGTCGGTGAAGCGCGCGCGCTGCGCGACCAGCATCGCGGGCGCCATCGACAGCGACGTCGCGACCATGCAGCCGACCATGACGGAGAAGCCGAGCCGCGCGGCCTCGTCCGCCATCTTCAGCGCTTCGGTGAGTCCGCCGGTCTTGTCGAGCTTGATGTTGACGGCGTCGTACCGCCCGACGAGCGCGGCGAGCGAGGCGCGATCGTGCACGCTCTCGTCGGCGCAGACCGGGACAGCTCGCGCGACGGCCGCGAGCGCGCGATCGTCGTCCGCCGGCAGCGGCTGCTCGATCAAGGTGACGCCGGCCGCCGCGCAAGCCGCGATATTTTCGGCAAGGTTGCCCGCGCGCCAGCCCTCGTTGGCATCGACGATCAGCTCGGCCCGCGGCGCCGCGCCACGCACCGCGGCGATGCGGGCGGCGTCGTCCGCGCTGCCGAGCTTCACCTTCAATAGCGTGCGTGCCGCGACCTTGCGGGCGGCGTCCGCCATCGCGTCGGCTGTATCGAGCGAGATCGTATAGGCGGTCGTGAGCGCGCGGGGAGGGGCAAGGTGCGCGAGCGCGTGCGCCGGCTTGCCGCTCGCCTTTGCTTCGAAATCCCAGAACGCGCAATCGAGCGCGTTGCGCGCGGCGCCCGCCGGCATCGCGCTCTGCAACGCGGCGCGATCGAGGCCGCCGGCGACCGCAGCGCGCATCGCACGAATCGCGGCGGCGACGCCTTCGACCGTTTCGCCATAGCGCGCATAGGGCACGCACTCGCCGCGGCCGATGGCGCTGCCGTCGGAGAGCTCGGCGACGATGACCACGGCTTCGGTCTTGGCGCCGCGCGCGATGGTGAAGCGGCCGGCGATCGGCCAGCGCTCGACGCGGGCGGAAAGGGAGAGGGGCATGTGAAAACTGATCTCGCGAACGAAAAGGGCGCGCCGTGGCGCGCCCTTGATAGCGTTCCGCGTTTTGCGCCGCTAGCCGTCGAAGCGGCCGGAGGCGTGCGCGAGCATGGTGTAGACCTTGCCGGTATCCGACGTCAGGTAGCTGCGCGCGACCTGTTCGCCGCGCGGATCGTGCGAGACCTCGTCGAGCAGGCGCTCGAACTCGGCGATGTAGCGATCGACGGTCTGCTTGAACTCGCGGTCGATGCGGTAGCGCTTGCGGATGTCGTCGAACGTCTTCTGCCCTTGCGGGGTGTAGAGGCGGCGGGTGAAGACGTTGCGCTCGCCGCGCTTGTAGCGGTCCCACACCTCGGTCGCGGCATCATCGTCGATCAGGCGCGCGATGTCGGCGGAGAGCGAGTCGAGCGAGTCGGTCGCCGGGGCCGGGCGCGCGGTGCGCTCCTCGGTGCGCGGCGCCTCGTCACGGCCGCCGCGCGAGAGCAGGTCGGAGAACCAGCCGCCACGAGTCTCGCGCGGCGCTTCCGGCGCGGGCGCCGGCTCCGGGCGACGCGGCGGGGGCGGATTGCGGCCGCCGCTGACGGTTTCGAGGCGCGGCGGACGCGCATCGCCGCGCGCCGCGGCCGCCACCGGCTCGGCGCGACGCATCGGCTGCTCTACCGTCGCATCGCGACTGTGGCGCGCCACGATGCGGTTGAGCTCGGCGAGCGCGTCGATCTGCTCGACGATCACGCGGCGCATCTGCGCGGCGCTTTCCGCGGTCTCCTGCGGCAGTTCGAGGATGCCCTTGCGCAGCTCGCCGCGCGTCG
>CAYZMR010000466.1:0-2982 GCA_964479515.1 uncultured Hyphomicrobiales bacterium
ATGACGCCGAAGGTGTAGTCGGTCACCGTCCGCATCGAGGTGTGGCCGATGATCTTCAGGGCGGCGTCGCCGTTGACCAGATACGAGAAGCCGGTGACGCCGACGAGACCCATCGCCATGCCGACCGGCACGCGCAGCAGCATCAGGACGAACAGCGAGAGAAAGCCGATGACCGCGACCGCGTCAGTGCTCATTTGCTACTCGACCGGCTTCATGCGGTAGCCGCCTTCCATCTCCTCCGGATGGAACACGAGGCGGTAGGTGCGAATCGCGATCAGCAGCACGGCGGACACGTCGCCCATCCAGGCGACCGCGAAGAACGGCCAGGTCGGCAGCCGCAAGTCGAAGGTGAGCACATTGTCGCGATACGTCGACACCACCTTGTCGAGCAGCGTGTAGGTCTGCACCGTCACGACAAACAGCAGCACCAGCGTGGCGAACACGTCGATCCAGCGCTGCTTTCTCTCGCTCACATTGGCCCAGACCAGATCGACCGTGATGTGCGTGCCGCGATACGACGTGGCCGCAATGCCCCAGAAGATCAGGATGCCGAGCAGGAGACGCCCGAAGTCATAGGCGTCGGGAATCTGGATCGAGAAGAAGTAGCGCAGCAGCACCGACACGAAAATGTCCGCCGCCACGATCCCGACGAAGAACGCCGCGATCAACTCGATGCCGTCGATGAAGCGGTCCATGACGCTCCGCTTGCGCGGCGCGTCGGGCGCGTCCAGCACGACATTGATTTCGCCTCCGGCCATAGTCCGACTTTTCCCGATTTTCGCGGAGAACGGAAGGGAGCAGAGGCGACGCGGGCGGTCTGTCCCCTCCCCCTGAAAGGGGGAGGGTTAGGGAGAGGGTCGGGGACGACTTCGCCTCGCTTCAATAGGCCGAGTTGTACTTGGCGAGCGTCGCCTTGAAGTCCTTCATGATGGCGTCGGGATCGCCGCCGGCCTTCTTCACGGCGTCGGCCCAGGCCGTCGTCACCGGCTCGGCCGACTTCTTCCACTCGGCCAGTTGGTCAGGTGTGAGCGGATAGACGTCGTGGCCTTCGTCCTTGAGCTTCTGGATGCCGGCATGCTCGAAGTCGGCCCATGCGCTCGCGGCGCGGATCGCCCACTGCGTGGTGCAATGGTCGTCGATCACCTTCTTCTGCGCGGCCGACATCTCGTTGTACTTCGCCTTGTTCATCACCCAGACGAAGCTCGTCGAATAGAGCGGCGCGTCGAGGTGATACTTGGTCACCTTGTCGATGCCGAACAGCACGATCGAGCCCCACGGGAAGGTCACGGCCTCGGCCACTCCCTTGTCGAGGATGTCGCGGACTTCCGGCGCCGAGGACTGCACGTTCGTGCCGCCGAGCTGCGTGACCCAGGTCGCCATCGTGGCGTGGGCGGGGCGGATCTTCATGCCCTTGATGTCGCCCGGCACGACGATCTTCTTGGTCTTGGAATGAAACGAGCCAGGATCGTGGAAGAACGCGAAGCAGAAGTGGACGTCGCTCATCTCCTTGGCGGCGTATTTGCGATACCACTCGTCGAGCGCCCCGGTGCCTTCCTTGGCGTTACTCACCATGAACGGCAGGTTGCCGGCGTCGATGATCGGAAAGCGGCCAGGCTGATAGCCGGGGCTCACATAGGTCACGTCGGCGATGCCGTCGCGCGCCATGTCGTAATGATCGAACGCCTTGCCAAGTTGCTGCGAGGGATAGACCTTGTACTTGATGGTGCCGTTCGAGGCCTTCTCGATCGAGGCGCCCCAATCCTCCAGCGCCTTCTGCAAAGGATGCGACGGCGGCACCCAATGCGACAGGCGCAGCTCGAACGTCTTCTCCTGGGCCGACGCGGCGCCGGCCATCAGCACCATCACCGCGCTGAGCGCGGCAAGCTTCATGCGCATCACAAACCCTCCCTCGGAATCCTGGTTATTCCAGTTGGTCGCAACACTAGCACGGGCGGTGGTCGAGACAACCGGGCCAGCCAAGCCCGGCATCATTCCAGAGCGTTGGCGCCGCGCAATCCCGCCTTTCGGCGCATGTGGGGCTCTGCCTACGCGGCCGGCACGCGCTTGTGCGGCGCGCGTCCTTCGCCTATGCGCACGCCAAGGGAGCAGGGTTGAGCCGGATCATGAGCCAGCGCGGGACAAAGACCATCGATCTCGGGCCGCTGCCGGAGTTGACCGGCTACGTGCTGCGGCGCGCCCAGCTCGCCGTGTTCCAGGACTTCTTCGCGGCGTTCGCGGCGTTCGACATCCGCCCCGCGCAATTCTCGGTACTGACCGTGATCGAGCGCAATCCCGGACTGACCCAGAGCCAGGTCGCGGCCGCGCTCGGGATCAAACGCACCAACTTCGTCGGGCTGCTCGATACGCTGGAACGCCGCGGCCTTGCCGAGCGACGGCCGGCCGCGCGCGACAAGCGCTCCTATGCGCTCTACCTGACTGCGGAGGGCGCGGCGCTGATGCGCAAGCTCAAGCCGGTGCTCAAGGCGCACGAGAGCCGCATGATCGCGCGCGTCGGAGAGGACGGCCGCGACCGGCTGGTCGAGCTGCTGCACGCGATTGCGGCTCCCGACACCCGGGAGCGCAGCGCCGGCCGATCGGTCAGGATCTCGAAAGCTTCGCGATCACCTCGGCCGGGATCGGCTGAGACTTGATCTTGCTGGCATCAGCCGGATCGCGGCCGACCCAGACGCGTGTCTCGAATGCCTCGACGGCAAGTTGTCCGCCCTTCTTCAGATGATGCACGATGTTGAAGCTCGAGCGCTTGGCTTCCGTCATCATTGTCTCGATCGCCACGTCATCGCCGAAGCGCGTCGGAATGAGAAAGCGCGCGCGGGTGTCGACCATCGGATAGCCGGCGAATTTGTAAGTCTCGAACATCTGGTACTTGGTGAGGCCGGTCGCGGCCGAGAACATCGCCGTGGTCGACGCGTCGAACATCTCGAAATAGCGCGGATAGAACACGATTCCCGCGGGGTCGCACTC
>CAYZMR010000467.1:0-2978 GCA_964479515.1 uncultured Hyphomicrobiales bacterium
TCGAGCTTGAGCGGCTTGTCGCGGCCGAAGCGCACGACCTCGGACTGCGGATTGTCCGCCTCGCGCAGATGAGATTGCGGGTCCCGCGCTGCGAAGTCCCGCTTGACGACCTGAGCCTCGACCATCGCGCTTCCCGGTCTTCCCGCGACTGCCGCCAATATTATGGGCAATCGAGTCGGCGTTACATAGGTCCCTCGCCGGGAGAGTCAACGTTTTCTTTGATTTCGCGCAGGCCGGGACCTAGAACCGCGGGTCATGGTGAAGCCCGCTCCGCCCACGCTTGCCGACCTGCGCCGCGAGATCGACCGGATCGACGAGGCGATGCACCGCCTGTTGATGCAGCGCGGCGACATCATCGACACCTTGATCGCCACGAAGAAGACCGCAGAGTCGGGATCGGCGTTCCGCCCGGAGCGCGAGGCCGACATGATGCGCCGGCTGGTCGAGCGCCACCACGGCATTCTCCCACTTGATACCGCCGAGGGCATCTGGCGCGTCATCATTGCGACGTTCACTTACGTGCAGGCACCGTTTTCGGTGCATGCCGACCTCTCGGCCGGCGAGGCCGCGATGCGCGACAGCGCGCGGTTTCATTTCGGCTTCACCGTGCCGTTTGTCACCCATATGGGCGCCGCCGGCGTGACATCGGCGATCGCCAACTCGCGCGGTGACCTCGGACTTGTGCCGGCGACAGCCGCCAAGGGGGCCTGGTGGACCGCGCTCGAAGGCAGCGACAGCCCGAAGATCATCGCCCGCCTGCCGTTCGTGGAGCGTGCCGACCATCCGGCCGGACTGCCGGTGTTCGCGATCGCGCGCCCGCATCCGGACGCGGTCGTGACCGACGTCGAGACCTGGAGCATCCGCGTCGCCGGGTGGGGCCCGGCGGCCGCGCAGGCGCTCAGCTCCCTCGCCGAGGCTATCGTGGTGCCGGACCGCGGCTTCGAAGCCGCCGCGCTGCTGGTCTCGGTGCAGAAGGGCGCGCTCGGCGCGGTCGAAGCCGCACTGGTCAATGCCGGCGCCTCGGTACGCTCCAAGGCTCTCGTCGGCAGCCATGCGAGGCGCTATACGGTCACCGCCGATGGGGCGGTTTCCACCCCCTGACGGCAAAAGACTTCCTCTCAAAGGCTGGAATGCACCGATGTCAGCGCTAGAGCGTCCACAGCCGCGTCCCGGCGTGCTCAGCATCAAGGCCTATGTGCCGGGCAAGAGCCACGCGCCCGGCGTCGCCAAGGTGCACAAGCTCTCCTCCAACGAGACGCCGCTCGGCGCGAGCCCGCAGGCGGTGCAGGCCTATCTGGCGGAAGGCCAGCGGCTGCACGACTATCCGGACGGGGCCGCGACCGCGCTGCGCGAGGCGATCGGGCGCGCCTACGGGCTCGATCCCGACCGCATCGTGTGCGGAGCCGGCTCCGACGACCTGCTCAACCTGATCGCGCGCGCCTACCTGCGGGACGGCGATGAGGCGATCCACACGACCCACGGCTTCCTGGTCTATCCGATCGCGACGCTCGGCGCGGGCGCGACGCCCGTGGTCGCGCCGGAGAAGAACTACACTGCCGATGTCGATGCGATCCTCGCCAAAGTGAGCGAGCGAACCAAGGTCGTATTCCTGGCGAACCCGAATAACCCGACCGGCACCTACGTCCCATTCGACGAGGTCAAGCGGCTGCACGCCGCGCTGCCGCCGCGCGTCCTGCTCGTGATCGATTCGGCCTACGCCGAATATGTGCGCCGCAATGACTATGAGTCCGGCATCGAGCTGGTCGCGACGTCAGAGAACGTCGTGATGTGCCGCACGTTCTCCAAGATCTACGGGCTGGCGGCGCTCCGCCTCGGCTGGCTCTACGGGCCGGCGCATGTCGTCGACGCGCTCAATCGCATCCGCGGGCCCTTCAACGTGAACGCCCCCTCGATCGCGGCCGGGGTCGCGGCGATCGCCGACACCGCGCATGTGGAACTCGCACGACAGCACAATGAGAAGTGGCTCGCTTGGTTGACCGATGAGATCACCAAGCTCGGCCTTACGGTGACGCCGAGCGTCGGCAATTTCATCCTGATCCACTTCCCCGAACAAAAGGGCAAGACCGCGAAGGACGCCGACGCGATTCTGACCTCGCGCGGGGCGGTGCTGCGCGCCGTCGGCGCTTATCACCTGCCGAACGCACTGCGCATGAGCATCGGCACCGAGGAGGCCAACCGCCTCGTGGTCGCGACGCTCGCCGAGCTGATGGGGAAGACGGGGTGAGCCCCATCATCGATCGCCTCGCGCTGGTCGGCGTCGGCCTGATCGGCGGCTCGATCGCGCGCGCGGCGCGCGAATATGGCGCCGCGCGGACGATCGTCGCGACCGCTCGCTCGGAGGCGACGCGCAAGCGCGTGGTCGAGCTCGGCATCGCGGATCAGGTGGTCGAAACCAACGCCGAAGCCGTGGCGGGCGCGGATCTCGTCATCGTCTGCATCCCGGTCGGCGCGAGCGGTCCGGTCGCGGCCGAGATCGCGCCGCATCTCAAGGCCGGCGCCATCGTCTCGGACGTCGGCTCGGTCAAGGGCTCGGTGCTCGCCGACATGGCACCGCACATCCCGAAGGACGTGCATCTCATCCCGGCGCATCCAGTCGCCGGCACCGAGAATTCCGGACCGGATTCGGGCTTTCCGGAACTCTTCGTCAACCGCTGGTGCATCCTGACGCCGCCCGGTGGCGCCGACAAAACCGCGGTCGAGACGCTGCACGCTTTCTGGACCGCGCTCGGCGCCAATGTCGAGATCATGACGGCGCAGCATCATGACCTCGTGCTCGCAATCACCAGCCACCTGCCGCATCTCATCGCCTACACAATCGTCGGCACCGCGGAGGAGTTCTCCAACGTGTCGCGCTCCGAGGTGCTGAAGTTCTCGGCCGGCGGCTTCCGCGACTTCACCCGCATCGCCGCCTCCGATCCGACCATGTGGCGCGACGTGTTCCTGCACAACAAGGACGC
>CAYZMR010000468.1:0-1457 GCA_964479515.1 uncultured Hyphomicrobiales bacterium
TTCGGCCGCGGCACCGAGCGGCCGATATAGGAGTTCGGCCGGTCGAGCGCGGTCAGCGCGGAGGGATTGTCTTCGGCGATTTTCATGACGAGCAACTCTCCGCCGCTCGTCCCCGCGAAAGCGGGGACCCAGTGCTTTGGCCAAGAGCTGGATTCCCGCTTTCGCGGGAATGAGCGGAGAACGTGTCCGCGTTCATCTCCACCTCACAAGAACCGGTTCGGCCACATCATCGTGCGCCACATGTGCGCCGACGGTGAGTCGTCGAGGCCCAAACCTTCTTCTGGCTGCCTGAAATTGCGGCCGATGATGTCGACGAAATCGTCGAGGCTCACCTTGGCGTTCGGATCGAACGAATAGATGTCGTTCACGCAGATCAGCCGTGACGTCATGTACCACTTGTGATTCCGAGCGCGCTCGTATTCGGCGACGATATAGGGTTCGGGCTTGTAGTCGTCGCCGAACAGCTTCAGGTACATCTCGGGATACGCGTAGCCCGCCGCCTCGTCGGGAAAGAAGCGCAGTGCCTGATGCGTGCGCACCGCCCAGCTCACCTCTTCGTCGACATAGGGCGCGATCATCTGCGCGCCCCAGTAGCCGTGGTCGCAGCGGATGAAGCTCACCACGCCGATGTCGTGCAGCAGGCAGGCGAGGATGACCTTCTCGTTGTGCCCGGCCTTCAGCGCATGGGTCGCGCTCTGCAGCAGATGCGCATGCGAGGCGAAGCGGCAGCGGAAATAGTCGATAAGCGTCGGCCTCTCGGGCATCGGGGGTAGGCGCGGGTCCGCGCCCATCAGGAAATGCTTGCCCGGATTTTTCGCCAGCAGCGGCGCGCCCGCATCCATCGCCACCTTGCCCTCGGCGAGATAATGCAAGGTCGATTTGGTCACGATGCGCTCGAGCTCATGCATCATGTGCTCTTCGAGCGCGTCGGCCTGCTGCGAGACGCTCGCCGGCTTCGTGTGCTCATTCATGGCTTGGCTCCTTGCGCGCGCGCCTGCGCGACGGATTCGATGGCATCGATGATCGCCTGATAGCCGGTGCAGCGGCAGTAGTTGCCCGAAATGTATGCGCGGATTTCGTCGCGGCTCGGCACTCCGCCGCGCTCGAGCAGTTCCTGCGCGGTGAGCAGCATCGCGGGCGTGCAGAAGCCGCACTGCAGCGCGTTGCGCCGCCGGAACGCCTGTTGCAAATCCGCGATGGCGCCGGCGTCCGATACGCCCTCGATGGTCTCGACACGTGCGCCATCGCACTGCACCGCGAGGGTCAGGCAGCCGCGCACGATCGCGCCATCGACGCGCACCGTGCAGGCGCCGCACACGCCGTGTTCGCAGCCGACATGGCTGCCGGTGAGTCCCAGCGTCTCGCGCAGGAAATCGACCAGCGTGGTGCGCGGCTCCACGCTCTCGGCCACGGCCTCGCCGTTCACGCTGAGTGTGATAGTGACGGCGTCGCTCATG
>CAYZMR010000468.1:1557-2978 GCA_964479515.1 uncultured Hyphomicrobiales bacterium
AGTTGCGCGGCGACGCGCCGCAGCAGCACGCCGGCGAGGTGCTTCTTCACCGCCCCGGTCGCCTGGATGTCGTCGCCCGGATCGAGATCGAGCGCCGCGACGGCGGCGTCGATGCTGCCGCTCGTGAGCGCCGCTTCTGCCTTGCGCGGGCGCACCGGCGTTTCGCCGACGCCAAAAAAGACCAACCGCACATCAGAGAGGTCCTTGCCGTTCTGTTTCGCGGCGGCCGCGAGACCGACCATCGCGTAGTCGCCGTGCCGCCGCGCCAACTCCGCGAAGCCGACGCGCGTGCCGGCGGTCGCTGCCGGAAAGCGCACCGCGGTCAGCACGTCGTGCGGGCCGAGCGCGGTATCGAACAGCCCCTTGAAGAAATCGTTCGCCTTTACGGTCTGCTTCCCCTGCGGCCCCGCGATATCGACCTCGCCATCGAGCGCGACGAGACACGCGGGCAATTCGGCGGCGGGATCTGCGTAAGCGAGCGAGCCGCCGATGGTACCGCGATTGCGGATCGCCGGATGAGCGATATGCGGAACGGCAAGCACGATCAGCGGCGCGTGCCCGGCGATCTCCGCTGAGCGTTCCAGCGTGACGTGGCGCGTCAGCGCGCCGATCTCGACCATGCCGTTCTTCACGCTGACGCCGTCGAGGCCCGGAATGCCGTTGATGTCGACCAGCAGTGAGGGGCTCGACAACCGCATGTTGAGCGTGGCGATCAGGCTCTGGCCGCCCGCGAGCAGCTTGGCCTCGCCGCGATGCTCGCCGAGGAGCGCGATCGCGTGATCGAGGGAGCGCGCCTTCGCATAGGCGAATGGTGCCGGTTTCAACGCGCTCTCTCCCGCGGCGGATCGGAGCGTCCGCTTCTCTTGAATGGTCGCAAATTGGCCTGGATAGAGCGACCGAAGTCAAGCCTTGGCAAAAAGCCGTTGCGGACGGCCATGGTGTCGTGCTCCGGTTCCGGCGCAAAAGATCAAAAGGGGGAGCGTTACGTGCGGCAGGTCGAGGCGGCGGTGATCGGGGTTGGTTGGGTCGGCGGGACGCGCGCGGAAGCGCTGTCGCGTACCGCGCTGGTCGACAGGCTGCACCTCTGCGAGATCCGTCCCGACCGTCTCGCCGAAGTGAAGGCGCTCTATCGGCCGGCGACCGCGACGCTCGACTATCAGGACATCATCAACAATCCGAACATCTCGGTCGTCTACATTTCGACGACGCCGGAGAGCAATCACTATCCGATCTGCCGCGACTGCCTGCGCAACGGCAAGAACGTGATGCTGGAGAAGCCGATCGCGCTCGAGCTGTGGGAGGCGGACGAGCTCATTCTCCTCGCCAAGCGCAACAATCTGAAGTTCACCATCGGCTACTCGCAGCGCTTCAACACCAAGATCGCCTACGCCAAGAAGAAGATCACCGACGGCACACTCGGC
>CAYZMR010000469.1:0-2976 GCA_964479515.1 uncultured Hyphomicrobiales bacterium
CAGATCGCCGACCTCTCGCGCGGCACCGCCGATATCGGCCGCCACATCTCCGAGCTCGACCGCCGCATCGCGACGCTCGAAGCCGATCTCGCGGCCGCGAACGACAAGACCCGCGCGGTGACCGAGCCGCTGGCGGGCGAGATCGACGAGCTCGGCCAACTGGTCAAGGAACTCGCCGACGCGGTCGCGGCGCACGAGCGCATGCTCGCGGCCCGCCCGCCGGTCGCCATGGCCCCTATCGCCCCCGTGGCGGCGCCGATCGAGCCCGCCCCGGCCGAGATCGGGGCCGCCGTCGAGCCGGCGGCGTTCGTCGAGCCGGAAGCGCCCAGCGCGCGCGCCGCGAGCGGGCGCTTCAAGGGCATGGCGCAGAGCGAGATCACCGCGATGCTCGCCCGCGCGATCGAGGCGAACCGCATCGATCTCTATCTCCAGCCGATCGTCACGCTGCCGCAGCGCAAGGTGCGCTACTACGAGGCGCTGACGCGGCTGCGCGGCGAGAACGACGCCCAATATCCGCCCGAGGATTATCGCGAGCATGCCGAGGCCGCCGGCTTGACGCCCGCGATCGACAATCTCCTGGTGTTCCGCAGCGTGCAGGTGGTGCGCCGGCTGACCACCAAGAATCGTGAGGTCGGCCTGTTCTGCAACATCTCGAATTCGACCTTGGTGAACGCGACGGTGTTCCGTGAGATCGTGGATTTCCTCGAGGCGAACCGCGCGCTGGCGCAATTCCTGGTGTTCCAGTTCTCGCAAGAGGCCGTGCGCGCGATGGGACCGATCGAGACCGAGGCGCTCGTCACGCTGGCGACGCTAGGCTTCCGCTTCTCGGTCGACCAGATCGGCGATCTGCGCATCGAGCCGCGGGAGCTCGCCGAGCGCGGCTTCCGCTTCATCAAGGCGCCGGCCGCGCTGCTGCTCAGCCGCGCCGCCTCGCCCGGCGCCGACATCCATCCGGCGGACTTCTCAGACCTGCTCGGCCGCTTCGGCATCGACCTGATCGCCGAGAAGATCGAGCGCGAGAGCACGGTGGTCGACCTGCTCGATTACGATGTGCGCTTTGGTCAGGGCTCGCTGTTCTCGCCGCCGCGGCCGGTGCGCACCGAGGTGCTTCAAGGGCTCGCCGAGCGCGCGCAGGCCTCCAATCCGCCGGCTCCGGCCGCGCCGCGCGCTCCCGCCGATCAACGCACCCCGAGCGCCGAAGCCGAGCCCCAGCCGGAGGGCGAGCGGCGCGCAAGCGCGATCGCGCAGCTTGCCCGCGGCATCGCGCGGCGCGCCTGAGCGGCTGACCCCACTCCGATGCCGACCGCCCCCGTCCTGACCGATCACTTCGCCACGCTCGCGGGCGGCTACGACGCCGTTCTCTCCGACGTGTGGGGCGTGATCCACAACGGCATCGCGGCCTTCGCCGAGGCGAGCGACGCGCTGACGCGCTTCCGCGCCACGGGCGGCGCGGTCGTGCTGATCTCGAACGCGCCGCGGCCGGGCGTACAGGTCGTCCGCATGCTCGACCGGATGGGCGTGCCGCATTCGGCCTATGACGCCATCGTCACCTCCGGCGACGTCACGCGCGATTACGTCGCCAAGCGTTCGGGCGAGCCGGTGCTGCTCATCGGCCCCGAGCGCGACCACTCGATCTTCACCGGGCTCGACGCGCCGTTCCGTACGCTGGACGAAGCGCGCTACGTGATCTGCTCCGGCCTCTACGACGACGAGACCGAGACGCCGGCCGACTATGAGGATCTGCTCGGGCGGATCCGCGCGCGCAACCTGTTCATGCTGTGCGCCAACCCGGACATCGTGGTCGAGCGCGGCGACCGGCTGATCTATTGTGCCGGCGCGCTCGCCGACCGCTATGCGGAGCTCGGCGGCGAGGTCTACTACGCCGGCAAGCCGTACCGACCGCTCTACGATCTGGCGCTGGACAAGATCGCGCGGGCGCGCGGCTCAGCGGTCGGGCTCGATCGCACGCTCGCGATCGGCGATTCGGTGCGCACCGATCTCAAGGGCGCTCACGATCTCGGCGTCGACTGCCTGTTCATGACCGCCGGGATC
Source organism: uncultured Hyphomicrobiales bacterium (assembly GCA_964479515.1). Taxonomy (GTDB): domain Bacteria; phylum Pseudomonadota; class Alphaproteobacteria; order Rhizobiales; family Xanthobacteraceae; genus PALSA-894. Next base: position 2,053 of record CAYZMR010000469.1, read on the forward strand.
CATGCCGAGGAGCTTGGCCACCGCGACGATCCGGACCTCGACGCGCTCGCGACAATCTTCTCGGCCGCCGGGCAAATGCCGAAGGCCGTGATGCGGCGGCTGGTGTGGTGAGAACTAGCGCCGCGCCGGGGCGAACAGCTGATCGACCTGCGCCTGACCGATGCCCTCGCCGTCGGAGGCCGGGCCGTTGAGCATGAACTTGTTCTTCCGCTCGGCGCGGTTGCGCTCGTGGTCGTCGACGAAGCCGGAGAGATCCTTGGCGCGCATGGCTTCGACGAAGCGGGCGACGCGCTGCTCGATGTGCTGCAGCGTCTCCACGACCTTGGCGATGCGCTGGCCGGTGATGTCCTGGAACGAGCAAGCCTCGAACACCCGCATCATCTGGCCGTCGACCAGCGTCTTGTAGGCGGCCGGATCGCGCACGTCGGCGGCCATCACGGCTTCGGCGCATTCCATGATCGTGTTGGTGGCGGCTTCCGTCGCCTTCACGATGGCGCCGAGTTCCTGGCCCGCGGCCGGAATGCGGCTCTCCTTGAGCTCATTCGCCTGCAGCGCGCCGATCTCCGCCTTCATCTCGTCGATGTAGACGGCGATGTCGCGCAGCTCGCGATAGAGCGTGGTGTCGAGCGTCGTGAAAAAGGTCTGCAGCGATTCGGCCGTGACCTCGGCAAGCGCGACCACGTCGGACAGCGCGACGTTCTGCGCGCGCGTCTCCTTCAGGTAGCTGACGATGCGGTTGAGGTGCTGCGTATCGGCCATGGTCAAGCCGGACTCCCGTGCGATGACCTTGCTATTCGGAGAACACGGCCTCGATCTTGGTCTTGAGCGTTTGCGCGTTGAACGGCTTGACGATGTAGTTGTTCACGCCGGCCTTCTTGGCGGCGATCACGTTCTCGGTCTTGGACTCGGCGGTGACCATGATGA
>CAYZMR010000470.1:0-2968 GCA_964479515.1 uncultured Hyphomicrobiales bacterium
TCCTTCTGTCCGAACAATGCTCCGAGAGACATCCAAGAAACGGAAACACCGATGAGACGCGCGTCACGCTTCCTCGCCTCCGCCTTCCTGCTACTGAACTTCGCCTCGCCGCTCGCCGCGCAGGATTATCCGAACCACCCGATCCGCCTGATCATTCCGTTCCCGCCTGGCGGCAGCAATGACGTGGTCGGGCGCCTGGTCGCAAAGCAACTGTCGATCAGGCTGGGGCAACAGGTGTTCGTCGACAATCGCGCCGGCGCCGGCGGCGTGATCGGCACGGAAGCCGCGGCGCAAGCCACGCCCGACGGCTATACGCTGCTCGTCGTCTCGCTCGCGCACGCGGTGAACCCATCCCTCTACAAGCTCAACTACGACCCGCTCAAAGTCTTCACGCCGGTCTCCATCATGGCGACCGGACCGAACGTGCTGGTGGTCAATCCCGAGCTGCCGGTGCACTCGGTCAAGGAATTGCTCGCGCTCGCCAAGGAAAAGCCCGGCATGATCGACTATGCGTCGGCCGGCGTCGGCAGCTTCCAGCATCTCGGCGGCGAGCTGTTCAAGCTGGTTGCCGGGGTCAACCTGCAGCACGTGCCCTACAAGGGCGGCGGCCCCGCGATGCAGGACGTGATCGCCGGCCACGTGAAGGTGATGTTTTCCTCGCTGGTGCAGACGACGCCGTTCATCAAGTCCGGCCAGTTGCGCGCGCTCGGTGTCGGCGGCCGGGATCGCAATCCGATCCTGCCAGACGTGCCGACGATCGCCGAAGCCGGCGTGCCCGGCTATCAGGCCGACAACTGGTGGGGGATCGTGGCGCCGGCCGGTACGCCGCAGCCGATCATCGACAAGCTCTATGCCGACATTCAGGCGGTGCTGAAGTCGCCGGAACTCACCGAAGCCTTCGCGCGCGAGGGCGCCGCCGCCGTCACGATGACGACGGCCGAGTTCGGCGCCTACATCGAGAGCGAGATGGCGAAGTGGGCGCGCGTCGTGAAGGAAGGCAACATCAAGCCGTAGCAAACGCGCACGGTCATTTCGATCTGGCCAAAGGACGAAAAAAATCGGGGAGGCTGTCATGACGACGCGGAGAGACTTTCTCGGACGCGCCGGCTCGCTCGCGGGAGTCGTATTCTGCGGCTGCGGGCTCCCGGCCGCGGCGCACGCCGAGAAGCCGGCGGCGCGCCTGCCGGTCATGGTCAAGGGCAAGCGCATCAAGACCATCGACGTGCACGGGCACTGCTACTTTCAGCAGGCGTTGGATGCGGCCGGCCTGAAGGTCGAGAACGTCATCGCCCCGGTGAAGGGCATCCCCGACCACTTCATCGTCGTCGAGGAGCGCCTCAAGCTGATGGATGAAAAGGCGCTCGACATGCAGTTCATGTCTACCAACCCGTTCTGGTACGGCCTCGAGCGCGACAAGGCCGAGGCGACCTGCAAGATCAACAACGAGAAGATGGCCGAGCTGATCGCCATGAAGCCGGACCGGTTCGGCGGCTACGCGGCTCTCGCGCTGCAGTTCCCCGATCTCGCGGTGACGCAGCTTGAGCACGCGGTGAACAAGCTCGGCCTGCGTGGCGCCGCGATCGGCGGCAGCGTCGCCGGCGAAGATTTCTCGTCACGGCGGTTCCATCCGATCTGGGCCAAGGCCGAGGAGCTCGGCGTGGTGCTGTTCATCCATCCGGCGACGCAGCCGCAGCTTGCCCAGCGCTACAAGGGCAATGGCTGGCTCTCGAACACCATCGGCAACCCGCTCGACACCACGATCGCGCTCCAGCACCTGATCTTCGAGGGCACGCTCGACAAGTACCCGGGGCTGAAAGTGCTGGCCGCGCACGGCGGGGGCTTCTTGCCGTCCTACGCGATGCGCGGCGACCACTCGTGTTTCGTGTCGCCGCCGAACTGCGATCCGAGCATCGTGCTGAAGAAGAAGCCGTCCGAATATCTCAATCAGCTTTACTTCGACTCGATCGTGTTTTCCGGCGAGGCGCTGCGCCACCTCGTCGCGCAGGTCGGTGCGAGCCAGATCGTCATCGGCTCCGATTCCCCAATCCCCTGGGAGATGCATCCGGTCGACCATGTGATGGGCGCGCCGATCTCGGACAAGGAGAAGGCGGAAATCCTCGGCCTCAATGCCGCGAAGCTGTTCGGGATCAAGACGGCTTGAGGCTTGCGACGGCCGCGAGGGCGGTGCGCGGAACGTCCTGCTCGAACGCGGCGTGCCGCATCGCGCGCATCGGCACGATCGCGGCGCATAGAATGAGGACGGCGCCCCAGATGAGCGCCGTCGCGAGCCGCGCGGGAATCGCGGCGCGCGCCATGGGAAGCAGCGCCCAGAAGCAATAGATGACGACGAGCGGCGGAACCAGCGCCGGAACGAGGAGCGGCCAGCGATACGGCGGCTCGCCGGGATGGGTCAGCAATTCCAGCGCCGCGATCGCGGCGAAGCCGTATGCCGGGATCAGCACCGCGGCGGCGATTGCGCCCGGCGCCGGCATGTCGCCCGCCGCATAGGCGATGACCGCGAGCACGGCGAGCAGCGCCCACAGCAGGAGGATGGCCCCAGCAGCGAGCGCCTGCGCCAGGCCGTTGCCGGCGGCGTCGTTCCCGGTCAGGTCGGACAGGTTCGAGACCTGAGCGATCCAGAGCGGAATCATCAGGGCACCGAGGACCGCGCCGGCCGCGATCGCGCCGCGGGAAGGGTTTCCGGCTGTCATGAGTTTCCCCTTATTACCCACCAGCATTAGTGCGCCGGCCGGGCATAAAGGTTCAAGACACGTCACCCATGCGCGGATCGCGCGATGAATCGATTCGACAGCGCAAAGCCGTTCTTTCACAATGCGCGCGAAAGACTTCGGGGAGAAAGCGATGTCCATGCTCAGCGGCGAGGAGCGGCGCGAGAAGATCTGGTCCGTGATCCGCGTCTCCAGCGGCAACTTCCTGGAGATGTATGACTTCTTCGTGTTCGGCTATT
>CAYZMR010000471.1:0-2963 GCA_964479515.1 uncultured Hyphomicrobiales bacterium
CGCGACGCTCGTCCCATCCGCCTGCATCACCTGCACATGGCCTACGGCGCAGACCGGCGCGCGATCGCACGCGCCCATGCACGGCGCGCGCACGACGCGCACGCCGGGGCCGAGCTTGCCGGGAAGTTCGGCGAGCAATTTCTCGGCGCCCGCCATCGCGCAGGAGAGCGAGTCGCACACGCGCACCGTGACTGGCGGGGGAGGCGTCTCGTCTTCCTTCACCACGTCGAAATGCGCGTAGAAGGTCGCGACCTCGTAGACTTCGGTCTGCGCGAGCTTCATCTCGGCGGCGAGCGCCGCGAGATGCGCCGCGGAGAGATATCCATACGCGTCCTGGATCAGATGGAGATGCTCGATCAATAGGTCGCGCCGGCGCGGTTTATCGCCGAGCAGCGCGCGCACTTCGTCGAGCGCGCGGGGATCGATTTGGCGTCCCTTCGGGGTCTTTGACGGCCGGCGCTTGCGGCCCGCCCCGTTGCCGCCCGCAGGCGGCTTCACTGGCGCATTCATTTGAAAACTCTAGCTTTTCTGTTTGGAATAAACCCAACTCGTTGGTGGGTAACAATACCCCAATAGCCATTGTTTGATTGAGATATCCTATCGATCAATGATATTGCTCGCGCGAGCAATAGACTGTCGTGCGGAGGTTAACGCATTGATCGATAAGCTGGATTTTCTGATTGCTCTGGCGCGCGAACGGCACTTCGGCCGCGCCGCCGAGGCCTGCGGCGTGACCCAGCCGACGCTTTCGGCCGGGGTGAAGCAGCTCGAAGAGCAGATGGGGGTCCGGCTGGTCAATCGCGGCTCGCGATTCCAGAGCTTCACGCCGGAAGGCATGAAGATGCTCGAATGGGCGCGCCGCATCGTCGGCGACTCGCGCGCGATGCGGCAGGAGATCAACGCACTGCGCCATGGCCTCACCGGCCAGCTGCGCATCGCCGCGATCCCGACGGCGCTTGCGATGGTGGCGAGCCTCACCACGCCGTTCCGCGAACGCCATCCGAACGTGCGCTTCACGATCATGTCGCGCACCTCGATCGAGGTGCTGGAGCAATTGGAAAATCTTGAGATCGACGCCGGCGTGACCTATCTCGACAACGAGCCGCTCGGACGCGTTACCGCGATCCCGCTCTACCGCGAGCGCTACCGCTTGCTCACCTCGTCGGATGCGCCGCTTGGCGACCGCGACACCGTCACCTGGGCCGAAGTGGCGCAGGTGCCGCTCTGCCTGCTCACGCCGAACATGCAGAACCGCCGCATCATCGACGGCCTGTTGCGCAGCGCGGGCGGCAACCCGCAACCGACGCTCGAATCCAATTCGATGATCGTGCTGTTCGCGCACGTGCGAACCGGGCGCTGGGCGAGCGTGATGCCGTCCAAGCTCGCCGAGACGCTCGGCCTGACCGATACGATCCGCGCGATCCCGATCGTCGAGCCCGAGGCCGTGCACGAAGTCGGGCTCGTGGTGCCGGCGCGCGAGCCGATGACGGCGCTCAACGCAGCCCTGGTGATCGAGGCGAAGCGGCTTGCTCTCACCCTCGACCCGGCGCTGCGGGCGATGTAGCGGCCGCTTGCTATTCTCGGCAATCGATTGAAAATGCCTATCGATCCTAGGCCGGCGCCTTTGGCGCATCACTGACGCCGCGTTTTTCGAAGTATTGATGCATGATCGAGAAGCTCGAATACTTGCTGGCATTGGCGCAGGAGAAGCATTTCGGCCGCGCCGCGGAAGCCTGCGCCGTGTCGCAACCTTCGCTTTCGCTCGGGCTCAAACAGCTCGAAGAAACCCTCGGCGTGATGCTGGTGCGGCGCGGGTCCCGCTTCATCGGACTGACCGAGGAAGGTGAGCGCACGCTTGAATGGGCGCGCCGCATCGTCGGCGATGCGCGCGCGATGCGTCAGGACATCAAGGCGCTGAAGCAGGGCCTCAAGGGGCGGCTGCGCATCGCGGCGATTCCGGCGGCGCTGCCGATGGTCGCGACCGTGACGCAGCCGCTGCATATGCGCCATCCGGAAGTCCAGTTCCGGATTCTCTCCCGGCCGTGGAGTCAGATCGTCTCGATGCTCGACAATCTCGAAATCGATGCCGCGATCACCTATCTCGACATTGAACCGCTGTCGCGCGTGACGGCGATTCCGCTTTATCGCGAGCGTTATCAATTGTTGATCGCGAGCGATTCGCCGTTCAAGCGGCGGGCGAGCGTGACCTGGGCGGTGGTTTCGGAATTGCCGCTCTGCCTGCTCACGACCGACACGCAGAACCGGCGCACCATCGAATCGCTCATGCGCGGGGCCGGCGGCAATCCGCAGATCACCCTGGAGTCAGACTCCATGATGGTTCTGTTCGCGCATGTCCGCACTGGTTCCTGGGCGAGCATCATCCCGGAGACGTTGCTGCGGTCGGCAGGTCTCGGGCGGGAATTCACCGCGATACCGATCAACGAGCCTGACGTGGTGCACACCATCGGCCTGGTCATGCCGGTACGCGAGCCGACGACGCCGCTCGCCGCGGCGCTCGCCGCCGAAGCCCGGCGGACCGGCGCGAACCTGATGCGGTGATCAGCTATTGTGTTTGCCTATCAGGAGTTGGTCCGGACATCCGGCTACTTCATCAAGATTGGGAAATATTGATGCGCTGTCTCGTGGCGGTTCACTCACGATGAGCGAATGAATCTGGCGTTATGTAAACAGATGATAAGCAACGCCTATCGCGCCATAAGAATAGCGGCTTGATTCGATTTCGCTCGCTCCGCACGCTTTCCCCAAACGAAAAAGATTCTGGAGGAGAGCGACATGACGGCAATCGGACAAACCCTGGCTGGCGGCACGGGAGTGGGTCTTCTCGACCGCGAGCGCATCATTGCGCAGGCCGGCTTCAATCGCTGGCTGGTGCCGCCCGCCGCGCTCTGCATTCATCTGTGCATCGGCATGGCCTACGGCTTCTCGGTGTTCTGGCTGCCGCT
>CAYZMR010000472.1:0-2938 GCA_964479515.1 uncultured Hyphomicrobiales bacterium
ACGGCGCCGGGCACACGCGGCCGGTGAATTCCGGGAAATTGTTGGTCGAGTGGAGGTTATAGAGCGCCTCCTTCCAGTCGCCGCGGTAGACGAGATCGTTCCAGTCGGGGATCTGATTGTTCACGGGGCAGCCGGGCGTACCGGGCGTCAGCGACCCGTTTCCCATGCAATACGGAACGCCGCAGTTCATGCAGCGCGCCGCCTGGCCGCGCGTCGCTTCCTCCGACAGCGGGATCATGAACTCGTGGAAATGCCGGATGCGGTCGGCGGCCGGCTTGTAGCGCCGATCCTGCCGATCGATTTCCAGGAAGCCCGTGACTTTGCCCATTTCCCTCAACTCACTCCGTCATGCCCGGCCCTGAGCCGGGCATCCACGTCTTCCTTCAAACCCAAAGTCGTGGATGGCCGGGTCAAGCCCGGCCATGACGACTGAGAATTACGCCCCCGCCGCCGCGAGCGACGGGATCGCCACTTCGGTCGCCTTCAGTTCCGCCAGCGCGCGCCGGTACTCGACCGGCATCACCTTGCGGAATTTCGGCAGATAATCGTTCCAAGCCGCCAGGATGTCCTTGGCGCGCTTGGAATTGGTGTAGCGGGCGTGATTGGCGATCAGCTGATGCAGCCGTTCGGCGTCGAAACGGGTCATGTCGCTCATCACGTCGACGCGGCCATGGTGATCGAGATCGCCCGACGCGTGATAATGCGCCCAGCTTGCGTTCTCTTCCTCGAGCACGGGCTCGAGCTCGATCATCGACATGTTGCAGCGCTTCTCGAAGCTCTTGTCCTCGTCGAGCACGTAGGCGATGCCGCCCGACATTCCGGCCGCGAAGTTGCGGCCGGTCTTGCCGAGCACCACGACCACGCCGCCGGTCATGTATTCGCAGCAGTGATCGCCCGCGCCCTCGACCACCGTGATGGCGCCGGAGTTGCGCACCGCGAAGCGCTCGCCCGCGATGCCGCGGAAATAGCATTCGCCCTCGATCGCGCCATACAGCACGGTATTGCCGATGATGATCGACTCTTCCGCCACGATGCGGGTCGCCTCGCGCGCCGGGTAGACGATGATGCGGCCGCCGGACAGGCCCTTGCCGACATAGTCATTGGCCTCGCCTTCGAGCTCGAAGGTGATGCCGCGCGCGAGCCAGGCGCCGAAGCTCTGCCCCGCGGTGCCCTTGAGCTTCACGTGGATCGTGTCGTCGGGGAGACCCGTGTGGCCGTAGACCTTGGCGATCGCGCCCGAGAGCATCGCGCCGGCGGTCCGGTTCACGCTCGCGATCGGCTCTTCGATCTTCACCGGCGCGCCGCGGTCGATCGCGGATTGCGCCTGCGCGATCAGCTTGCGGTCGAGTACGTGTTCGAGGTGATGGTTCTGCAATTCGCTGTGGAAGATGCCGACGCTCGCCGGCACGTCCGGCTTGGTGAACAGGAGCGAGAAGTCGAGCCCCTTCGCCTTCCAGTGCTCGATCAGCTTGCGCCGGTCGAGCATCTGCATCTGTCCGACCATCTCGTCGAATCGACGATAGCCGAGCGCGGCCATGATCTCGCGCACCTCCTCGGCGACGAAGAAGAAATAGTTGATGACGTGCTCGGGCTGGCCGACGAAGCGCTTGCGCAGCACCGGGTCCTGCGTCGCGACGCCGACCGGGCAGGTGTTCAAGTGACACACGCGCATCATCACGCAGCCGGCCGCAATCAAGGGCGCAGTGGAGAAGCCGAACTCGTCGGCGCCGAGCAGCGCACCGATCACGACGTCGCGCCCGGTGCGGATGCCACCGTCGACCTGCACGGCGATGCGGCTGCGCAACCGATTGGTGACCAGCGTCTGGTGGGTCTCGGCGAGGCCGATCTCCCAGGGGCTACCCGCGTGCTTGAGCGAGGTCAGCGGCGAGGCGCCGGTGCCGCCCTCGAAGCCCGAGATCGTCACATGGTCGGCGCGCGCCTTGGAGACGCCGGCAGCGACGGTGCCGACGCCGACTTCCGAGACGAGCTTCACCGACACGTCGGCCGCGGGGTTGGTGTTCTTCAGGTCGTAGATGAGCTGCGCCAGATCCTCGATCGAATAGATGTCGTGATGCGGCGGCGGCGAGACCAGCGTCACGCCCGGCGTCGAGTGGCGCACCTTGGCGATGGTCGCGTCGACCTTGTGGCCGGGCAACTGTCCGCCTTCGCCGGGCTTTGCGCCCTGCGCCATCTTGATCTGCATCACGTCGGAGTTGACGAGATATTCGGTCGTCACGCCGAAGCGGCCGGACGCGACCTGCTTGATCGCGGAACGCATCGAGTCGCCGTTCGGCATCGGCTTGAAGCGATCGCTCTCCTCACCGCCCTCGCCGGTGTTCGACTTGCCGCCGATCCGGTTCATGGCGATCGCGAGCGTCGTATGCGCCTCGCGCGAGATCGAACCGTAGGACATCGCGCCGGTCGCGAAGCGCTTGACGATATCCTTGGCGGGTTCGACCTCGTCGAGCGGGATCGGCGTGCGGCCGTCTTCCTCGGCGGTCTTGATGCTGAACAGGCCGCGGATGGTGAGGATGCGCTCGGCCTGCTCGTTCACGATCTTGGCGAAGGCGCGGTATTTGTCGCGCGAATTTCCGCGCACGGCGTGCTGCAGCGTCGCGACCGTCTCGGGCGACCAGGCATGCGCCTCGCCGCGCACGCGGAACAGGTACTCGCCGCCGACCTCGAGCGCGTGCTTGAGCACCGGACTTTCGCCGAACGCATCGCGATGGCGCAGCGTCGTCTCCTCGGCGATCTCGTCGAGGCCGACGCCCTCGATGCGCGTCGCCGTGCCGAAGAAGAACTCGGTGACGAAGCCGCTGCGCAAGCCGACCGCGTCGAAGATCTGCGCGCCGCAGTAGGACTGATAGGTCGAGATGCCCATCTTGGACATCACCTTGAGAATGCCCTTGTCGACCGACTTGATGTAGCGCTTGACGAT
>CAYZMR010000473.1:0-2937 GCA_964479515.1 uncultured Hyphomicrobiales bacterium
CGATGTCCTCGACCGCGTCGGCGACGCTCGCCACCTGGTTCAAGATCAAGGGCGTCAACTACTCGATCTCGTCGGCCTGCGCGACCTCGAACCATTGCATCGGCAATGGCGCTGAGATGATCCAGTGGGGCAAGCAGGACATGATCTTCGCGGGCGGCTGCGAGGAGCTCGACTGGACGCTCTCGGTGCTGTTCGACGCGATGGGCGCGATGTCCTCCTCCTACAACCAGACGCCCGAGAAGGCCTCGCGCGCCTATGACAAGGACCGCGACGGCTTCGTCATCGCGGGCGGCGCCGGCGTGCTCGTGCTCGAGGAGCTGGAACACGCCAAGGCCCGCGGCGCCAAAATCTACGCCGAGATCTGCGGCTACGGCGCGACCTCCGATGGCTTCGACATGGTGGCGCCATCGGGTGAGGGCGCGGCGCGCTGCATGCGCATGGCACTCGCCGACGTGAAGGTGCCGGTCGACTACATCAATCCGCACGCGACCTCGACGCCGATCGGGGACCTGAAGGAGATCGAGGCGATCCGCGAGGTGTTCGGCGAGAAGTGCCCGCCGATCTCGGCGACCAAGTCGCTGACCGGTCATTCGCTCGGCGCCGCCGGCGTGCAGGAGGCGATCTATTCGCTGTTGATGATGCAGAACGGCTTCATCTGCGAAAGCGCCAATATCGAGGAGCTCGATCCGGCCTTCGCCGACGTTCCGATCGTGCGCGAGCGGCGCGACAACGTCACGCTCGGCTGCGTGCTGTCGAACTCTTTCGGCTTCGGCGGCACCAATGCGTCGGTCGTTTTCAAGCGGCTGGACTCGTAGCCGCGCATGACCCAATTGATGCAGGGCAAGCGCGGCCTGATCATGGGGGTCGCGAACGACCACTCGATCGCCTGGGGCATCGCGCGCACGCTGCACGCGCACGGCGCGACTCTGGCCTTCACGTATCAGGGCGATGCGCTCGGCAAGCGTGTGCGGCCGCTCGCCGAGTCCCTCGGTTCGTCATTGCTGATGCCGTGCGACGTCGAGGACATCGGCTCGGTCGACGCGGTATTCGCGGAAATCCAGAAGCAATGGGGCACGCTGGATTTTCTGGTCCACGCGATCGCGTTCTCCGACAAGAACGAGCTGAAGGGCCGGTATGCCGACACGACGCGCGAGAATTTCACGCGCACGATGGTGATCTCCTGCTTCGCCTTCACCGAAGCCGCCAAGCGCGCGGCGGTGCTGATGCGCAACGGCGGCGCCATGATCACGCTGACCTACAATGGCGGCGAGCGCGCGATGCCGAACTACAACGCCATGGGGATCGCCAAGGCCGCGCTGGAGGCGTCGGTTCGTTATCTCGCGGTCGACTTCGGCGCGCAGAAAATTCGCGTCAACGCGATCTCGGCCGGGCCGATCCGCACGCTCGCGGGCGCCGGCATCGGCGATGCGCGCGCGATGTTCGCGTTCCAGCAGAAGCATTCGCCGCTCGGGCGCGGCGTCACGCTGGAGGAACTCGGCGGCGCCGGGCTCTATCTGCTCTCCGACCTCTCGACCGGCGTGACCGGCGAAATCCACTTCGTGGATTCCGGTTACAACGTGATCTCGATGCCGCATCCGGATGCGTTGAAGCGCGACGCGGGCGCGAGCAATGGCGGCGGTTAGCCGCTTGAGGTCGGCATCACGACTGCTTCGGATCGAACCTGCACTTTGCGTCGCCAGCGCGCACCATCTGGTCGCGGTAATCGTAGGTCCGGCGGTATGCCGCGAACGTGCCGCCGCTGTGACCGGCGACGAAGATCACCGGCGTGCCGGCGTCGCTGCGCGACAGCGTCACCGCGACGCCATACGGCTCGGTCCTGGCGGCGAGGCGCAACTGCCCGAGCAATTCGGGGTGACCGACGGATTGGAGCACGTCGGCTGACGGCGACGGGTCGCTTGCGCGCAACGCCGCAAGCCCGCAGGACTCGTTCTCCACGACGATGCCGCACCAGTCCGCTCCGCAGCGTGCGATGTCGAGCGTCAGCTTCTTGCCCTCCGACACCCAGCGTCCGGCGAAATCATCGGGCGTGAGCGGCGCCGGCTCGGCGAGCGCCACGCGGGCGACACAAAGCATCCCGATCATGGATGCAACGATCGGACGCGCGAGCATCGCCCTGACCGACCTGATGCACGCAATAAGCTCGCGGCGGCCATGGGCCGCGGTAAATCTCGTATTCGCGGTCATCGCGTCCCTCCTGGCGGGTTCGGTCGCGCTCGGGGCGATCGCGCTCGGGCTTGGATTGCTGCCACTGCCTTACCCGCTGTTCCTCGTGCTCGGGCGCCTGCCGATCGCCTTCCCGCTGCACATGGTCGCGTCCGGCCTTGCGCTCATTCTCATTCCGATCGCGGCCTTCGTGAGGCATCGCCGCGCGGCGCATCGGATCGCCGGCAGGTCCGCCGCCGTTTGCGTCGCGGTTGCCGGCACGACCGCGCTGTTGGTCGCAATGGCGAGCGAGGCGCCGCTTGCGGTCCGTGCCGGGCTGTTCGCGCAAGGGCTCGTCTGGCTCGTGCTGCTCGCCGCCGCCATCCTGGCGATCCGCTGCGGCGCGGTCGCGCGGCATGCGCGGCTGATGATCGCGATGGCGGCGGTCGCGTCTGGTGCGATCTGGCTGCGGCTTGTGGTCTATGGCGCGCTCGCCGCCGGGCTGCCGTTCGATCCGGTTTATGCGGCGGCGGCCTGGGTCTGCTGGCTCGCGCCGCTTGCGCTGGCGGTGGCGGCCACACAGCGCCTCCACGACGCGAAACGGCCGGGATTGCTCCCGGCCGTTTGAACTCAGCGCGTGGCTGGAGATCAGGCGAGGTCGAAGCGGTCGGCGTTCATCACCTTGGTCCAGGCCGCCACGAAGTCCTTCACGAACTTCTCCTTCGCGTCCGCGCACGCATAGACTTCCGCAAGCGCGCGCAACTGCGAGTGCGA
>CAYZMR010000474.1:0-2935 GCA_964479515.1 uncultured Hyphomicrobiales bacterium
CGTCCTCGCGCACGCCGGGGATCGAGGAGAACTCGTGCAGCACGCCGTCGATGTGCACGGCCTGCACGGCCGCGCCCTGCAGCGAGGACAACAGGATGCGCCGCAGCGCGTTGCCGAGCGTTACGCCGAAGCCGCGCTCGAGCGGCTCGGCGACCACCGTCGCGATACGCTTGCTATCCGCGCCGAGAGCCACTTGCAGCTTCTCGGGACGGATCAGTTCTTGCCAATTCTTCTGGATCACGGTGTCACCCATCTCGTCTCTCGTCGAGTGGCGCGGGTTTGTCCCACGCACCCGCTCCGCTCAGCGGGAAGGTTTGGCGGCGGCGGACGACTGACGCGGTTCGCCGGATGAAATTCGTCACACGCGGCGGCGCTTGCGCGGCCGGCAACCATTGTGCGGGATCGGCGTCACGTCGCGGATCGAGGTGACGGTGAAGCCGGCAGCCTGCAACGCGCGCAGCGCCGACTCGCGGCCCGAACCCGGACCCGCGACTTCAACTTCGAGCGTACGCATGCCGTGTTCCATCGCCTTCTTGGCGGCGTCCTCGGCCGCGACCTGGGCCGCGAACGGCGTCGACTTGCGCGAGCCCTTGAAGCCGTTGCTGCCCGACGACGACCAGGCGATGGTGTTGCCCTGCGCGTCGGTGATGGTGATCATCGTGTTGTTGAACGACGCGTTGACGTGCGCGACGCCCGACGCGATGTTCTTGCGTTCGCGCCGGCGGACGCGTTGTGTGGCTTCTTTGCCCATGCTCGACCCTGTTGCGGCCCGGCTCCGAAATCGAAGCCTGCCTTCTGACTCTCGTTCGGCTTCGAATTACTTCTTCTTGCCCGCGATCGGCTTTGCCGGTCCCTTGCGCGTGCGGGCGTTGGTGTGCGTGCGCTGGCCGCGCACCGGAAGACCGCGGCGATGGCGCAGGCCGCGGTAGCAGCCGAGATCCATCAGCCGCTTGATGTTCAATTGGACTTCACGGCGAAGATCGCCCTCGACGACGTAGTCACGGTCGATCACTTCGCGAATGTGCAGGACCTCGCTGTCGGAGAGCTGCGACACGCGCTTCTCCGGCGGCAGGTTGACCTTCTCCATGATCGTCTGGGCGTTGTGCGGCCCGATGCCATGGATATACTGCAACGCGATCACGACCCGCTTGTTGGTCGGAATGTTCACACCGGCGATACGAGCCACGTCGTCTGCTCCTGTTGCCGGCGCTCACGCCGGCTTGTCCCTGTTCGGAGAACGCGAAACGCCGCGACAACACCCGCCCTCGGCCCGGGCCGGCATTGACGTCGTGCGGTATGCAAAACGGATGCCGGGTATTAAAGGATTCCAAGTCCCTCCGTCAACCTCTTAGTCCCGCAGAATTATCGCCGTCCACGGGTACGCTTGGCGGAACCGCGGGTACCCCTGCCCTTGACCCGCCCGCCGGCCGCCTTTTTGGCGGCCGCCGTCTTGGCTCCCTTGGCAGAGCCGCCCACCGCGCGGCCCTTGGAGGTGGCCTTCTTGACCTTGCGCGTGGGCGCTTTCTTGACCACTTTCTTCTGCGTTTTCTTTTGTTCTTTCCTCGCGCTGGCGGCCTTTGTTGAAGCGGTTGACGCGCTCCCGGCCGCCGGTTCCAGCACCTTGGCGATCGCGGCCGTCACCTCGTCGATCGGCGCCATCCCGTCCACCACCCGCAGCACGCCCTTATCCTGGTAGTGCTGGATTAGGGGCGCGGTCTGGGTGCGGTAGGCATGCAGGCGCGTCTTCAAAACCTCGGCATTGTCGTCGGCACGCAGCGGCTCGCCGCGCGCCAGCGTCTCGGCGATGCGATTCTCGATCCGCCGCAGGAGCGCCTGCTCGTTGACCCTCAGCTCGATCACGCCGTCGAGCTTGAGCTTCTTCTCGGCGAGCATGCGCTCCAGCGCCTGCGCCTGCGCGACCGTGCGCGGGAAGCCGTCGAGGATGAAGCCGTTCTTGGCGTCCGGCTCGTCGATGCGGTCGGCGACGATCGCGACCACAAGCTCATCGGGGCAGAGCTCGCCCCGATCCATGATGTGCTTGACCTTCGTCCCGACCGGAGTTCCGGCCTTGACGGCGGCGCGCAGCATGTCGCCGGTGGAGAGCTGCACGATGTGATGCTTGGAGACCAGACGCTGAGCCTGTGTCCCCTTCCCGGCCCCCGGCGGACCGAGCAGTATCAACCTCATCTACGCCGCCCCCGCAGCTTCGAACGCTTGATCAAGCCTTCATATTGGTGGGCCAGAAGATAGCCTTGCACCTGCGCCACCGTATCCATGGTGACGCTTACCACGATCAACAGCGAGGTGCCGCCGAAATAGAACGGCACCGCCGCGTAGCTGATGAGGATTTCCGGGATCAGGCACACGATCGCCAGATAGGCGGCGCCGATCACGGTGATGCGGCTCAGCACGTAATCGATGTACTCGGCCGTGCGCTCGCCCGGCCTTATGCCGGGAATGAAGCCGCCGTGCTTCTTCAGATTGTCGGCGGTCTCGGTCGGGTTGAACACGATCGCCGTGTAGAAGAACGCGAAGAACACGATCAACCCGACATAGAGCACGAGGAACAGCGGACGGCCGTGGCCGAGCTGCGTCGTGATCACCGAAAGCCATTCCGGTCCGGAGCCCGCGTTGAAGTTCGCGACCGTCGTCGGCAACAGCAGCAGCGATGACGCGAAGATCGGCGGGATCACGCCCGAGGTGTTGAGCTTGAGCGGCAGATGCGAGGACTGGCCCTCGAACATCTGGTTGCCGACCTGGCGCTTGGGGTACTGGATCAGGAGGCGGCGCTGCGCGCGCTCCATGAACACGATGAAGGCGATCACCACCACCGCCATCACGATGACGACGAGGATCAGCCCGGTCGACAGCGCGCCCTGGCGGCCGAGCTCGAGCATGCCGGCGATCGCGGCGGGAAGCTCCGCCACGATGCCGG
>CAYZMR010000475.1:0-2932 GCA_964479515.1 uncultured Hyphomicrobiales bacterium
CCGCTGCTGCAGGCCTGGTTCGCCCGCACCGACCACTGGGCCGCCAGGAATCCCTATTTTCTCTATGCGGCGAGCAACATCGGCAGCTTTCTTGCACTCATCTCTTACCCGATCCTGATCGAACCTTTCGTGCATCTCAGCGACCAGAGCCAGTTCTGGTCGGTCGGCTTCTATCTGCTGATCGCCCTGATCGTGGCCTGCGGCGCGATGCTCTGGCGCGTACCGGGCGCCGTGCAGTCCGCCGCGATTGCGAGCGAAGCCGGCCCGAGCCCGACCTCGCGCGACGCGCTCACCTGGATGGCGCTCGCCGCTGTCCCCTCGGGGCTCCTGGTCGCCGTCACGGCGCACATCTCGACCGACGTCGCGGCGGTGCCGCTCCTCTGGGTGCTGCCGCTCGCGCTCTATCTGCTCACCTTCGTGATCGTGTTCTCGACCCGGCCGATCATCCCGCATCGGCTCGTGGTCGCGGCCCAGCCGGCGGTGCTCATCACGCTGGTCGCGGTCTATGTGCTCGACCTTGCCGACTCGATCTTCCTGATCGTAGCGACGCATGTGTTCGCGTTCTTCGTCGCGGCGCTGGTCTGCCACGGCGAACTGTCGCTGCGGCGGCCGGCGGCGCAGCATCTGACCGCCTTCTACATGTGGATGTCGGCTGGCGGCATGATCGGCGGGCTCGCCGCCGGTCTGATCGCACCCAACGTGTTCAACTGGGTCGCCGAATATCCGATCCTGATCGTGCTCGCGGTGCTGTGCCGCCCCGGCCTCGCGTGGCCCGCGAGCACGCGCGCGCGGCTCCTGTGGCTTGTCGGCGTCGCGATCGGCGCGATCCTGATCGCGCTTGCGATCACGCTGCGCGAGCAGCTCACCGACACCATCCATAATGTCACCGTCGCGGTTCTGCTCGTGCCGACGCTGCTGTTCTGGAATCGACCATTGCCGCTCGCAGCCCTCACCGCGCTGATCTTCACGCTCTCGCAGATCTACGCGACCGAGCCGCACAGCGTCTCGGTGCGCAGCTTCTTCGGTGTGTTCAAAATGAGCCCGAGCGACGACGGCCGCTTCCGCGTGCTCAGCCACGGCACCACGATCCACGGCGCCGAACTGATGAGCGACATCTACGCGCCGGGGAAGCGTCCCGAGGTCATCATGTATTACTACGACGGCTCGGCGATCGCGCAGGCGCTCGACGCCGCGCGCGTGCGCGCCGGCCGGCCGATCAACTATGCGGTGGTCGGGCTCGGCGCCGGCACGCTCGCTTGCCGCGCGCAGCCGGGCGAGAGCGTGACCTATTACGAGATCGATCCCGCCATCGTGCGCATCGCGCGCGACCCGAAGAACTTCACCTACCTCTCGGCTTGCAGGCCGGATGCCCCGATCGTGCTCGGTGATGCGCGCCTCACGCTCGCCGACGCCCCGGACGGCGCCTACGACATCATCATTGTCGACGCGTTCTCCTCCGACGCGATCCCGATCCACCTGCTGACGCGCGACGCGATGGCGATCTACCTCAAGAAGCTCACCGCCCACGGCATCGTCGTGATGCACGTCTCCAACCGCCACCTGGAGCTTGCCTCCGTGGTCGCCGGCATCGCACAGGCGAACGGCATGATCACGCGCGTCAACAATGGCGGCGACGTCCGTGCCGACGACGACAATTACAAGATGATCGGGACCGTCGCGGCGGCGGCGCGCGCGGAGGAGGACTTCGCGGCGCTCGCGCAGTCGCGCTGGTGGCCGGTCGTGCAGCCGGATCCGAAACAGTGGGTATGGACCGACGACTATTCCAACGTGATCGGCGCGGTCATCCGCCAGTATTATGGGCGCTAGGGCATGATCCCGAAAAGTGGATACCGGTTTTCGGAGAAGATCATGCCCAGACGAGCGAAACAGCGACGAGTCTGATTCAACGCAGTTGAATCAGACTCTAGCGTTCAGCGCCACACCAGACCGATCAGCTTCGTCACCACGTCGCCAAGCGTGAGCAGCACGCCCGCCCACACGAAGGCGGAGGTGACGTTGGCGAACTGGAAGCGCCAGAACGGCATCTCGAAAATTCCGGCGATCAGCGGAACCGACGCGCGCAGCGGCCCGGAGAAGCGCCCGATGAAAATTCCGAGCACGCCCCATTTCTTGATGAACGCCTCGCCGCGCGGAATGAGGTCCGGATGCTTCGACAAGGGCCAGATGTGCTGCACGCGGTATTCGAGCTTGATGCCGACCCAATATGAGAGCCAGTCGCCGAGCGCGGCTCCGACGGAGCCCGCGACCCAGATCGGCCAGAAGGTGAGCTCGCCCGCCCCGATCACCGTCCCGATCAACACCAGCGCGCCCCAGGCCGGAACCAGCAGCGAAATGAACGCCAGCGACTCCATGAAGGCGAGCGCGAACACGATCGGCGCCGCCCAGGCTTCGTGCGCGCGGGCGAAATCGACGATGGGTTGGACGTATTCTTCGAACATCCGGCGGCCGGCTGGTGGGCCGCCAGGACTTAGCCTGCCGCGGGCGCGTTGGCCAGCGTTAGGGTGACGCGGGCCGCGTCACGCCGCACGACAGGTGGCGATGCTCAGTTCGAGCCGTCGCCGGTGAGCGGCGCCCAATGCGCCGGGACGGTCGAGGCATCGACCGGCACGATCCGCATCGGCTGCACGGTCGGCGCATCGTCGCGCACGGCGGCCGCGGTGTGCGGCGAGCGGGCGGCCGCGGATGGGTTGCGGATCACCGGCACGACGAACAGGGACACCGCGGCGATCATCAACGCAGTGCCGGCGATGCCGAATGTCCACAGCTTGGGTCGGGTGCTCATCGGTAGCCTCCAATGTTGCTCGGGCCCTCCCAGGTCACATTGGGGTGGTCGCCTCCCGACATTGCGAGGTTCGCGTTCCACCGTGAAAACGGCGGTTCGCTCTTGCACTGCAATTCACACGCCGAACGC
>CAYZMR010000476.1:0-2929 GCA_964479515.1 uncultured Hyphomicrobiales bacterium
CGCCGCAGTTGCAGCGCCGTGATCTCGTCGCGCGACGCGATCTCGATCGGATTGAGCTCTTCGCGGCGCGGTTCGATCGCCGCAGCACGCTTCGACATCAAATCTTCCTCTCTTGCGCGTTCCAGTGCCGCTCCAGATTGGAAATGAGCGCCGGACTGAAATGGCAATAGGCCTGCTCGCGCGCATAGACCGCCATGTAGCGGCGGAACATGTCGAGCGGTTCCTCGGCGACGCGGAAGGCGCGTCGGTTGCTCGCCGCGCTGACCACGCCGGAATCGACGAGATCGGCGGCAACGCGGTCGAGCGCCGCGTCCATCCCGCCCGGCGGTACGATCTCGTCGCAGATCATGCGGCCTTCGGGCGTGTCGCAGTCGAGACGGCGGCCCGACATGATCGCCTGGCGGGCGATGCGGTCGCCGGTAAAGCGCGGCATGCGCATGTTGGCGGCGCCCGGAATGATGCCCTCCTTGCGCGCCGGCAGCGTCATGTAGGCGTCGGCGGCCGCCACCACGTAATCCATCGTGAGCAGGTACTGGCAGCCGCCGCCGATCGCGAAGGCCTCGACGCCCGCGACCCAGGGCTTCTCGATCGTGCCGCCCGCCATCTCGTCCGGATCGGCGTCCGGCCGCGCGAGGCCGCGATAGAACTTGTTGACGAAGCCCATCTCGCGCGTGACGTACCAGAGATACGAGATCTTGCCGCGATAGAGATGCGTCAGGTTGATGCCGGTGCAGAAGACGTGCTGGCCGGCGTATTTCGGATTCTCGACCGTGTCGCCGCGCAACAGCGCGATCTGCGTTAAGGGATCGAGGATCGCGAGATCGACCGCGGTCTCGACATTGGCGAGCGTGCTCTCGTCCTCGGCGTTGAGGTAGCGCGGGTTCTTCAACGTCACCAGCGAGGCCTTGCCGCGGCGCTCGATCGCCGCGGTACCGAAATCGATCGCGCCCTTGGCGGCGAGCTCCGGCAGACGCGCGAGCGATTCAGGCTTCGGCAACAGCATCGCGTGGCAGAGATGCGCGCCGGCTTTTTCATGCGCCATGACATGCGCGAAAAAGATGCCCTGATCGACCTCAATGCCGTCCTTCTCGCTCTGGAGACACTCCGCTTGCGCCGCGACCTGATCGCGCGTCGGCGTCAGGCCGGGTACGAGGTTCGCCGCCTCGTAGACCAGCGGCTCGGCGCGCAAAAATTTTTTATGGCGATCGGTGAGCGCCGAATAGACATGCTTGGCGTGCTCGCGCAGGAACGCTTCGCGCGTTTCGCGCCCGGTGCGCAGGATCGTTTCGGCGGCGCGCGCCTGCTCGGGGTTTCGCTTCGGCTTTGCCGGCAGGGCACCAAGCATGTCGCCGCCGGCGCGCCAGAATTTGGAATGCGCCTCCGCGTCGCGCGCGAAATCCTCAGTGACCTCGGGCCGCGCGGCGGCCCAGGACGCGGTCGCATCGACGCCAATCTGCATGCGTTCTCTCCCTTGGGCGACGTTCTAGCGGGTCGGGCTGCGTTGCGCGAGTGCGACGAACTCCGACCTTACCCTCCCCCTTGCCGGGAGGGTTCAGACCGTCTTCTCCGGCCAGCGGCAGAGATCGTTGATCAGGCAATCCGGACACAGCGGCTTGCGCGCAATGCAGACGTAGCGCCCGTGCAGGATGAGCCAATGGTGCGCGTGCAGCTTGTACTTGTCGGGCACGATCTCATTGAGCTTCGTCTCGACCTCGAATGGCGTCAGCCCCGGCGCGAGGCCGGTGCGGTTGCCCACGCGGAAGATGTGCGTGTCGACCGCGATCGTCTTCTGTCCAAACGCGATGTTGAGCACCACGTTCGCGGTCTTGCGGCCGACGCCGGGCAGCGCCTCGAGCGCGTCGCGGTCGCGCGGGACCTCGCCACCATGCTCGGCGACGAGGCGGCGCGAGAGCTCCACCACGTTCTTCGCCTTGTTGCGGTAAAGACCGATCGTCTTGATCAGATCGCGGACCTTGTCTTCGCCGAGCGCGACCATCTTCTCCGGCGTATCGGCCAAGGCAAACAACGCAGGCGTCGCCTTGTTGACGCCCGCATCGGTCGCCTGCGCGGAGAGCACGACCGCCACCAACAGCGTGAACGGGTTGACGGATTGCAGCTCGCCCTTCGGATGCGGATTGGCTTTCTTGAAGCGGCGGAAAGCCTCCTCGACCTCGGCCGGCGACCAGGGCTTGGCCCGCTTCGGCCCTTTCGGCTTTGCGGCCTTCGAGACCAGCTTGCGGGGGGTCGTCTTGAGCGCCATGAAGCCGGTATAGTGCAGCCATGAGCGAGAGCAACGTCCAAAATACTGAAAACGTTGGCGCTCACGCCGGCGAGCACACGCTGTTTTCCGCGCTGCTGACCCCGCACCGTTCGCTCGGCAGCGTCGGCTTCCTCGTGCTGATGGGCGTGATTGCCGGCATCAGCTTCGTCGGCGGGATCGTGTTT
Organism: uncultured Hyphomicrobiales bacterium; assembly: GCA_964479515.1. Classification (GTDB taxonomy): domain Bacteria; phylum Pseudomonadota; class Alphaproteobacteria; order Rhizobiales; family Xanthobacteraceae; genus PALSA-894. Next base: position 2,446 of record CAYZMR010000476.1, read on the forward strand.
TACATCGTCGGCGCTTGGCCGGTGATCGGGTTCATGGGGCTCGACGTCGCGCTCGTCTACTGGGCGTTCCGCGTCAATTATCTCAGGGCCGCCGCCTACGAGGAGGTCACCGTCACGGCGTCGGAGCTGCGGGTGAAGAAGGTCAGCCACCGTGGCGAGGTCGCCGAGTGGTCGCTCAACCCGCTGTGGACCAAGGTCGATCGCGTCACGCATGAGGAATTCGGCCTGCTGCACCTGTTTCTCGTCTCGCGCGGCAGAAGGCTCGCGGTCGCGACCTTCCTCGGGCCAGCCGAGAAGGAGAGTTTCGCGGCAGCGCTTTCGGCTGCGATTGGCGAGGCGAAGCGCGGGCCGACACGGAATTGACCGAAGATCGTCCCCCGAAGGCGGTCTGTTCCCTCCCCCCCTTGAGGGGGAGGGTTAGGGAGGGGGGTCAAAGTGGCGAATACCGCAGGACCCCCACCCCTAACCCCTCCCCGCAAGGGGG
>CAYZMR010000477.1:0-2914 GCA_964479515.1 uncultured Hyphomicrobiales bacterium
CCGCGCGCCTACGCGCAGGCCGTCGTGATGCCGATCACGCGCCTGATAAAGCTGCCCGACTGGCTCGACGACGAGACCGCGGCCGCCGCGATCCTCAAAGGTCTGACCGCGCAATACCTGATCCGCGGCGCGTGGCCGGTGAAAGCCGGCGAGACGATCCTGATCCAGGCGGCGGCCGGCGGCGTCGGCCTCATCATGTGCCAATGGGCGCATCATCTCGGTGCCCGCGTGATCGGCACGGTCAGCACCGCGGAAAAGGCCGCGCTTGCAAGGCAGAACGGCTGCGACGAGCCGATCCTCTACACCAAGGAAGACGTGGTCGCGCGCGTGCGCGAATTGACCGCCGGCAAGGGCCTGCCGGTGGCGTTCGACGGCGTCGGCGGCTCGACCTTCGAGATGTCGCTCAAGTGCCTGCAACGGCGCGGCACCTGCGTGTCCTATGGCACGGCCGGCGGGCTGATTCCGCCGTTCGATCTGTTTCGCCTCAACCGCATGGGCTCGCTCTACGTCACCAGCGCCGGCCTCGCCGACTACATCGCCGATCGCCGGGAGATGTTGCAGCGTGCGGACGACCTGTTCGCCGTCATGAAGAGCGGCGCCGTCAAGGTGAAAGTCTCGGCGCGCTATCGGCTCGCCGACGCCGCGCAGGCGCATCGCGATCTCGAGGCGCGCAAGACCGTCGGCAGCGTGATCTTGGTGCCGTGACGAAGACCCTCACCCCGTCATGCCCGGGCTTGTCCCGGGCATCCCGCTTAGGTGGGCACGAACGGTGCCCGACCGATCGGGGTGGCGGGGACAAGCCCGGCCACGACGAGGTGCTGCTATCGCTTCCTCTCGGTCAATCCCACATAGACGTTGCGGCGGAAGTTCTTGAACTGGCTCTCCATCCGCTTGGTCCAGGCGGACTTGCCGGGGCCGACGATGTGGCGATAGGGCGCCGACTGCAGCACCTCGGGGGATTCAAGATCATAGAGCGCGAGATATTTCGGTCCTCCCTCGAGCGCCGTGAAGCGACGCGCGTTGATGAAGCCCGGGATCGCCATGCGCTCGTCGAGATGCTCCTCCTCGTACCAGCGATTGAAGTCGGCTTCGTTCGCGGGATCGATATCCGTCATCATCAGCAGCAGGCCCTTCGGCATCGTTCTCTCCTCCACCAGGTTTCATCATGACGGTAAAGCTGCATCATCGCATCGACGGCACGGGGCCGCACGTTCTGCTGATCCATGCAGTCGGCGTCGACCTCACGTTTCTCGACGGTGTCGCGGCGGTACTGGCGCGCGACTTCACCGTGCTGCGGCCCGACCTGCGCGGCCACGGGCAGTCGCCCTACGCGCCGGCCACCAGCCTGACGGATTATGCCGACGATGTGCATGGGTTGCTTGCCGACTTGTCGTTTGCGCCCTGCGCGGTCGTGGGCTTCGCGTTCGGCGGCATGGTCGCCCAGGCGCTCGCCGTCAAATTTCCGGAAGATTTGCGCGCGCTGGTGATCGCCTCGTGCACGTCCGCGCAGACGGGGGAGAGCGCCAAGATCGTCGCGGCGCGCGGCGCCGAGGCCAAGCGCGACGGCATCGGCAGCATCCTCGACGTCACCGTGCAGCGCTGGCTCAACGCGGATTTCATCGCGCGCGGCGGGGACGCCGCGACCCGCGCGCGCCTCCTCTCGACCGATATCGACGGCTGGGCCGACGCGTGGAGCGCGATCGCCAAGATCGACACGGCGCCGCGCTTGAGCGAGATCCGCGTACCGACGCTCTGCCTCGTCGGCGAGCACGACAAGTCGACCCCGCCGCCGATCGTGCGGCAAATCGCGGACGCGATCCCCGGCGCGCGCTTCACCGTGATGCCGGGGGGGCCGCACATGCTGTTCATCGAGCAGCCGGAGGAGACCGCCAGCGTGGTGGGTGGGTTCTTGAAGGAGGTTCTCGCCTGACGCCATCCTTCGAGACCGGCGCTGCGCGCCCTCCTCAGGATCAGGCATGTAGACGGCACTCGGGCGAAGCCCCCCCTCATGGTGAGGAGCCCGCCGTAGCCTTGGCGATGGCGGGCGTCTCGAACCATAGGGAGCGCGGGCGCGAAGAGGCCCTCACTCCTTCTCGATCTCCACCAGGATCTTGCCGTTGTCGATCCGCTTGACGCCGTCGACATAGAGCGTCGGGTGCAGCACGACGCCGTCCATGTGGATCTTCGACTTGATCGAGCCGCCGACGTCGACATTGGTGCCGAGCCCGAAGTGCAGCGTGCCCATGATGTTCTTGTCTTCACGCTGGATGCCGCGCACCACCGCCGCGGCATTCACGCCGACGGAGGCCTCGGCCGGGCACATGTAGGCGTTCTCGTCGCCATACTCATGGAGATAGTCCTTGAGGATGCGCGCCTCGGGGCCGCCGTCGATGTCGGTGACTTTGCCGTCCTTCACGGTGAGCTCGATCGGCGTGAGCAGCCGGCCGATATGGTGCATCGTGAGATCGATGACGAGCTTGCCGTTGGCCGAGCCTTCGACCGGCGCGACGTTGAACTCGCCGGTCGGGAACAGGTAATAGAGCAGATTGTTGCCCGGCCGGTTCTCGTCCTTGGCGAAGTTGATGATCTTGTAGGGATCGAAGCTCGGCCCCGGCAGCGGCGGCTGGGTGATGCGGTTCGCCACGCTGTAGGTGAACTCGGTGCCGTAACGCGAGGTGACGCGGCACTCGCGCGCGTTCGGCCCGAACACGCGCTTGGCCACATAATGCTTGCGCACCGCGATCTGTTTCATGTCGTCGGTGACGGCGCCGGACTGGAACCATTCGAGCGTCATGCCGCCGTCCATGCAGATCGCCGGGATGCCGGCCGCCATGGCGGTGAAGTTCGCATGACAATGCAGCATGCCGGTCGAGGCGAGCAGCACGTTGTAGTCGGACTTCATCATGGCTTCGCA
>CAYZMR010000478.1:0-2887 GCA_964479515.1 uncultured Hyphomicrobiales bacterium
CCAAGCCCGCCATCGCGCAGAAAGATCCGATCCTGATCGGCTATCTGCCGGCGGTCACCGGCCCGTCGTCCTCGACCGGCATCGGCATCACCCGCGGCACCGAGCTTGCCGTGGAGGAGATCAATAAGGCCGGCGGCGTCGACGGCCGCAAGCTCGAACTGATCGTCCGCGACACGCAGTCCGATCCGACCAAGGCGGTGAACGCCACGGCCGAGCTTACGCGCAGCCACAAGGTCAATATCATCTGGGGTCCGCTCAATTCGGGCGAGGCGCTGGCGGTCGTGCCGATCCTGGCGCGCCAGAACATGGTGCAACTCCACTCGTGCTGGGTCGACTCGCTCACCGACGTGAAGAAGTACCCGCTGTGCTATCGCAATGGTCCGACCAACCAGCAGATCGGCGGCGCCGCGAACCGCTATGCGATCGAGACGCTCAAGAAGAAGAAGGTCGCGGTGATCAGCGACACGACCGGCTACGGCACCTCCTCGCTCAACGCCTACGTGCCGATGATCAAGCAGTTGGGCGGCGAAGTTGCCTATCAGAGTAGCGTCGACGCCGCGAACCCGGACCTCAAGCCGGAAGTCCTGCGCATGCAGGCGGCGGGCGCCGACGTGATCATGCCGTGGAGCGTGAACGCCGGCTTCCTCTCCCGCATCATCAATACGCGCGGACAACTGAACTGGGACGTGCCGATCGTCGGCCAGACCACGCTCGGCTCCGGCCAGACCCAGGCGCTGCTCGAGAAGCCCGAATACTGGGCGAAGGTCTATCCGAACAACTTCAAGCCGGTCTGCTACGACGCGAAGGGCAAGCTGCCGGATCGCGCCGCCGCTTTCGTCGATCGTCTCAAGGCGAACAAGATCGAGATGAGCGATACACTGCTGTGGTGGATCGGCGTCGGCTACGACGCGCCGTTCATGATCGCCGACGCGGTGAAGAATGGCGGGCTCGCGCCCGAGCAGATCGCGGGCTACTGGAACAAGGCTCCCCGGTATCCTGGCGTCTACGGCACCGTCGGCTTCACCGCCGACAGCCGCGACGGCTATCCGGACAACGAAGTCATCATGTGCGAGGCCAACTCGCTCAAGCAAGGCGCGTTCAACCTCGCTCCCGGCTACGGCGCCGCGTGAGCCGATGGTCCTGTCGATTGTTCTGTCGGGCCTGGCGATCGGCTGCATCTACGCACTGATCGGCATCGCCTACAACGTGATGTACTCGGCCTCGAGAGTGTTCAGCTTCACGGCTGGCACTCTCGGGATGGCGGGCGGCATCCTCGGTGCGCTCTTCATTCTCAAGATGGGCCTGCCGGTCTGGCTTGGATTCCTTCTGGCTCTCGCTGGCGGCGCCCTCTTGGGCGTCGTCACCGAGATTCTCGCCGTGCGGCCGGTGCTGAAGAGCCTCGACCAGCACCTCTACGTGCTCTCGACGCTCGCGCTCGCGCTGATCGTTCAGCAGTTCGCAGCGATCGAATGGGGCACGGATGCGCAACCCTTCCCGCGCATTTTCAATATCGAGCGTAATTCCTTCGATCAGCAGTTCTGGCTGCCGATGCTCGCCTGCGTGGTGACCATCGTGGGCCTGGAGGTGCTTTATCGCCGTACGCTGCTCGGGCACGCGTTCCGCGCGATCGCCGAGGACAACTACGCGGCACGCGCGCTCGGCCTGCCGGAGCGCAACCTGCGCATGGCGAGCTATGCAATCGCCGGCGTCATCGGCGCGCTCGCGGGCTTCGCGGGCGGGCAGATGATGCTCGCCTTCTTCGACAACGCGACGCAACTGACCTTCTACGGCTTCGTGCCGGTCGCGCTCGGCGGGATGGGCAACAACCGCGGCGCGGTCGTCGCCGGCCTGGTGCTCGGGCTGTTCCAACAGGCCGCCAACTTCCTGGTCGGCGGCGTCTTTGCCTCGGTGGCGGTGTTCGCCGCCTTCATTCTCGTCCTGCTGGCGCGTCCCGAGGGGCTCGCAGGCGTCGCACTCGGGCGTCGCGTTTGATGGACATGTCCACCACCGAGGTTCGTCCCGCGCGTACGTCGCTCTTCAGTTCTCCCGCGCTCAGCACCGTGCTGCCCTGGGTGGTTCTGGCAGCGATCGCCGCGACGCTGCCGCTCTACGCGGGCGGCTATTGGGGCGTGATCGCAACGCGCGCCTGCGTCTACTGGGTCCTGGTCGCGGGCCTCAACCTGCTGGTCGGCTTTGCCGGCCAGCTCGCGATCGGCTGGGTGGCGCTGCTCACCGTCGGCGCCTACGTCACGAGCGTGCTTGCGGCCGGCAACGTGTTGCCGGCGCTCCACCCTTATCTCGCGCTCGCCATCGCGGGCGTTGCCGGTGCGGTGTTCGGCGTGATCGTCGGCCTGCCGGCGCTGCGACTGCGCACCTTCTATTTCGCGATCACGACCCTCGGCTTTGCCACCATCGTGCGGCAGATCGTGCTCGCCTGGGCAAGCGTCACAGGCGGCGGCGTCGGCGTGCCGGGGCCGGTCTTCCCTGCGCCCTTCGACTCCCAGTGGGGCTTCTACTATCTCTGTCTCATCTTCGCGGCGGTGTGCACCTGGATGACGGCGAACATCGCCGGCAGCCGCTTCGGCCGCGCGCTGACCGCGCTCCGCGACGCCGAGGTCGCCGCCGAGGCGAGCGGCATCGCGAAATCCAGGCTGCTGATGGTCGTGTTCCTGTTCAGCGGCGCGACCGCGGCTGTCGCCGGAGGCTTGTTCGCGTCGCTCCAGTCGTACATCACGCCGGATGCCTTCACGACCGAGCTTTCCGTTCTTTTCTTCATCGGCGTGCTGATCGGGGGACGTGGCTCGATCATCGGTCCATTGCTCGGCACCATCCTGCTCACCGTGCTGCCGGAGTTTGCCGCGCCGCTGGTGGCGTGGTCGACATTCCT
>CAYZMR010000479.1:0-2883 GCA_964479515.1 uncultured Hyphomicrobiales bacterium
GTGTAGATGCCGCTGCCGAAATAGGGGTTGAGATAGCGCGAGCCGAGCATCTCGAAGCTCATCACGATCGCGCCGGTCACGAAGGCGACGAGGTAGATCGTAACGATGAATGTTGCGGCCGGCTTTTCTTCCATCGAATGAACGTACTCGGACTGGCGTGCACGCGGAAGGGAAGGACACCGACCTCTCACGCCCAGTCAGGAGGCCAAAGCACCGGTCGAACGAGTCTCAAGGCACAACGAGCGTCCGGGCAATCCGAAATCCGATCGAGTTTTGGCGAGAATCGGGTGATGACCACCTGCGCGCTGCGGACCGTCCGCCGCGGGTGATCCGCCGAATGATGCCATCCTTGCCACCAAGGTCGGTTACGTCTTCGCACCATTCGTATGTATTGCCGTGAACCTCATAAAGGCCCCATGCATTGGGTAGGAAGCTGCCAACGGGCATCGTGCCGCTGCGGTCCTTACCTTTTTGCCCGAGAGCCTCGGTCTCGCGCTGCACGCCGACGTAGTAATTGAAATTCGCGTGCGATGGCGTCACCAAATCGCCCCACCAATACGCCGTTGTCGTGTCGGCGCGCGCGACGTACTCCCACTCTGCTTCGCTCAGGAGGCGGTAGGGCTTTCCGGTCCTCTCTTTGAGCCAGGCGACGTAATCCTTTGCGTCGTTCCAGCTCACGTAGACCACCGGATGACGATCGTCTTGCGGGAAGCCGGGATCGCGCCACAATATCTTTTCCGTCTTTTTCGGCCCCCAAAATCTTGACGGACGGCTCTGCGACGGTGTCGGCTCCTCCGGTTGAGCGGCGCAAAAGGCGGCGTACTCGCCTCGCGTCACGGCATAGCGCCCCACCGCGAACGGCCGTTCGATCGTTATCAGGCGCTGGGCCTCAAGCCTTTCGTCACGATCCAGCTCGCTTGCCGGAGATCCTATCGTGGCGCGCCCGGATGGAACGACGACCATTTCGGGCCCGGCCGGAAAATCCTTGAACCATTCGTATTGGCCTCTGCCCGGAGTGAACACGCGCGTCTCGCCGCGCTCCGGCAGGCCGACTTCGACGGCGACCGGCGTCCACCGCCGCCGCTCCTCTGCCAAAGCTCGTGCCTCAGCCATCTCTGCGGCGTGGCGGTCTTCGACTTCCTCCCGTTTCGTCGCCTCCTCTGTCGCGAAGACCTGCGCTTGTCGGAGCATTTCATCAATCTCGGCTTCCGACGGCTCTTCCGGGCGTGTGACTCTCCTGTAGGACGGGTTTCGCGAGCCTGCCTCGACGCTCGCTACTCCCAACAGCGCCTGCACCGAAATCACAAGCTTCTGGAGGTGCTGCTCAAGCGGCTCCGTCAATGCGTCGAGCCAATGCACGCGATCGAGATAATAGGCGAGCTCGTCCGAGGGCTTGGTATCTTCGACGCGAAGCGGAAGGACCGGAATTTCCTTGCCGAAGGCGCGATGGACCTCGCGCTGCACGTCTTCTGATTTGTTCGCGGCTGACGAGAAGATCAGGACCAGGACGCGGCAGTCGTCGATCGCGCGGACGATGGCGGCCGGCCATGGAGTGCCCGGCTCGACATCGCGGGGCGCGATCCAGCATCGGATCGATGCCTCCTCGAGGCGCGCGCAGGCGGCCACGGCGGCTGTTCGGTTCACGCTCGCGTAGCTGATGAATACGTCGTGCGCCATGACGTTTCCAACTTACTGGACTCCCGTTGCCAGGCAACGCCGTGCCGACGCGGCCAATCGGAAGGCCCGGCAGCCGACCTTTGGTGCTCCTATCTGAGGTGAATGCGACCAATTTGGAGCGGAAGCGGCAGCTTGCGTCAACAAAACAAGGGGCGCCTGCGCCCTAGTGAGCCGAAGCTGCCGCCGCATACCCGGTCCTGAGCCAGCGCGCCCAGTCCTCGCGCCCCTTCGCGGCGGCGCGGGCGGCGGCGCCGTCCCAGTCATAGGCGACCGCGCGGAACGTGATCTGCCAGGGCTCTCCGGTCTTGCGGCGATCGAGCAGCGCGTAGCGCGCATGCGGCGCGCCGACCTCCATCACATGCGGCACGGGTTCCACGTCGGTATAGGCCGGAAGCCCGACGCTGCCCGGGTTGACCACCACGCGGCCATCCTGCAGCGCGACGATGCGCGGCACATGGGTGTGGCCGCAGAGCACGACCGGCGCGCTCGCCCCGCGCAGCCGATGGCTGATCTCAGGCGCAGTCGCAAGCCGCACGCGGCCGTCGGGCTCGACATGCTCCATCAGATAGACGAGATCGTCGTCGGGCGCGCCGTGGCAGAGCAGCAGGTCCTCGACCTCGATGGTGGGCTCGAGGTTCGCGAGCCATGCCTTGTGATGGTTCTTCAGCTCGCCGAGCGCCGCGCGGTCGGAGAGGCCCATCTTCTCGGCCGGCCGATCGAGCAACTGCCGGTCGTGATTGCCGCGCACCGTCTGCCAGGCAAGGCTGATGAGCAGGTCGGCGGTGTCCGCGGCTTCAAGCGGGCCGGACACGCAGTCGCCGAGGTTCACGACCGTGTCGGGCGCGACCTGCTTGAGATCGTCCATCACGGCGCGCAGCGCGCGCGCATTGCCGTGGATGTCGGCGACGACGGCGATGCGCATTATTCGGCGTGGTCCTTGGCGTAGGCCGCGACCTGCGCGTGGGTGGCAAACCACACGTCGGGCCGCGACTTCGCGTGGCGGATCAGTTCCTCGATGATCCAGATGCGCGAGCGGTAGCCGATGATGTGCGGATGCGTGGTGATCTGGCAGATGCCGCCTTCCTCGTAGGCCGCGTCGAACTCGCGGCGGAAGATGTCGAACACGGCTTCCGGCGGCATCTGCGGGCGCAGCGACTGGAAGCGGTGCATCATGAAATAGACCGCGTCGTCGCGCACCCATTCGAC
>CAYZMR010000480.1:0-2875 GCA_964479515.1 uncultured Hyphomicrobiales bacterium
TCGGCGCCGACCAGCTCGATGCGGACGTTGGTCGCCTCAGCGACAGTGGTCGCGATTTCAGAGCCGTAGTAGTCGCCGCCCGACATGTAGGCCACATGAGACTTGGAGTCCTTGCTCCACGCGCCCATCTTATGCGGATTGTTGCGGGCGTACTGCTTGACCGCGCCGGCGGCGCGGCGGTCCGAATTGCCTTCGCGCAAAACGGGGTTGACGACGCTGCCGAACACCTTGCCGTAGCGGGCCTTGATCTCCTTCTCGGCGTCCGTCGTCGGGTTGTCCGGATAATCCGGAACGTCATAGCCCTTGCCCTGCAGCTCCTTGATCGCGGCCTTGAGCTGCGGGATCGAGGCGGAGATGTTGGGCAGCTTCATGATGTTGGCTTCGGGCCGCAGCGTGAGCTTGCCGAGCTCGGTGAGTTCGTCGTTGATCCGTTGCGCAGGGGTGAGCTTCTCGGGGAAACTGGCGATGATGCGACCGGCGAGCGAGATGTCCTTCAGCTTCACCGACACACCCGCCGCGCCCACGAAGGCTTCGACGATCGGCAGCAGGGAAAAGGTCGCGAGCGCCGGGGCTTCATCGACCTTGGTCCACATGATTTCGAGGTCTGGCATGGGGCTTGGGCCTTCCTGAAAGCGCGGTGAAATGCGGAGGTCGGGGAAGCAGGCGCGCGCGGAAAGCGCCGTCCCCGCCGGCGGCGTCGCTATAGCATCCAGGAACGGGCCGTCAAAGCCGGCCGGGCAGTCGCGAGATGGCTATTTCACAGGGAGGCGCAGAGTGGCCTAGGCGAGGCCGTGCTCGAGCTTGGTCAGGAAGCGGCCGACGAAGCGGTCGGTGCCGACATGCACGATCGTCTCGGTCACGACCGACCAGATCTCGCCGCCGCAGCCCTCCACCCAGCGCTTGCAGAAGGCGATGTCCTCGCCGACGAAGATGCCGTTCTTGTCCGGCATGGTCTCGAAACATTGCAGAACGCCGCCTTCCAGGCCGAAATTGCCGTAGCTGCCCTTGATCTGCTCGGACCACAGCTCCGGATAGCGTGCCTTCAACTGTTCGAATACTTCGCGCTTGATCAGCATGACGCCGGTTCCGGCGTGCTTCACGCGCACGGCCGGGCCGTCTACTGCCATCTTCTCGATGTCGAACTTGCTGCCGACCTCGAGCTCCTCGCCGAAGTCGATCGAGGTGCCGGCGCCGACGTAGTCCTGCGCCACCAACTTGGCGATGTTGATATCGTCGACCCGGTCGCGCAGCGCGAACACCCGGTTGAGGTCGAGCGCGCGGCGCGGGTAGATGCAGCCGACCACCGGCTTGTCGGCGGCGATCATGTGCTCGATCAGCGTCGGGCTGAATCCCATGTCGGCGTCGATGAACAGGAGATGCGTGTAGCTCGCGTCATTGAGCACGCGGCTTGCGAAATAGTTGCGCATGTAGGGCAGCAGCGAGAAGGACAGGAACTTGTGGTCAAGCCGGATATGGGGATGGTTGGCGCGGAAATGATCGAACAACCAGAACATGGTCTCGCAATAGGTCGTGGTGACGCTGTCGCCGTAAGCCGGCGTGCCAATGAGAATCTTCATCGTGGACGTCGCCCGAGTGGCTTTTGAGTCTTTCGCCGCGCCCTGCACCATGGGATGACATGGTTAATGGCGGGTAAATCCGCGCAAGGCGGCATCGCTTAAGGAGCACACGTGCCTGGCGCCGGGACCGACAAGACGCGCAACTGGATCGAGCAGCCGGGGCCGGCCGTGATCCTGGTCGAGCCGCAACTGCCCGAAAACGTCGGTGCGGTCGCGCGCGCGATGGCGAATTTCGGGCTGGCCCGGCTGCGCCTCGTCCGACCGCGCGCCGCCTTTCCGAACGAGAAGGCGCGCGCGGTCGCCTCGGGCGCGGAGCGCGTGCTCGAACAGGCAACGCTGCACGAGAGCGTGGAGGCGGCGATCGGCGACCTCAATACGGTGTTCGCCGCAACCGCCCGGGCGCATGACCAGGCAAAGCCGGTGGTCGGAGCCGAGGAAGCGGCGCGCATCGCGGCCGAGAAGATCGCCGCCGGCGAAAGTGTCGGGCTGATGTTTGGGCGCGAGCGCAATGGCCTGGAGAACGACGAGGTCGCGCTTGCCGATCGCATCATCACGCTGCCGGTCAATCCAGCCTTCGCCTCGCTCAACCTCGCGCAGGCGGTCGTGATCGTCGGCTACGAGTGGTTCAAGCATCTCGGCGGCGGCGCGCTGCCGTTCGCGATGCCGCGCAAGTCGGATGCCGCGCCGCGCGAGCAACTGCTTGCCTTCTTCGCCGACCTGGAGCGCGAGCTCGAACGCGTTGAGTTCTTCCGCCCACCGGACAAGCGCGCGACCATGCAGATCAACCTGCGCAACATCTTCTCGCGCATGCAGCCGACGCGCCAGGACATCCAGACCCTGCACGGCGTGATCATGGCGATCGCCGAAGGGCGCAAGGGCCCTGCGGCCGGCGGCGTCCTCGACGGCAAGGAGGCGGGCGCGCTGCGCGCGTTGCTCGCGGAGCACGGCCTTTCCCGCGTGCCGGGCAATCGAGGGCCCGCGCGCGGCCTGTCGCGGCTGCTGCGCCGCAATCCGACGGATGCCGAGCGCGCGCTGTGGGACGCGCTGACGAAAGACCGCCGCTTCGCCGGACTGTTCAAGCGGCAGACGCCGGTCGGTCCGCACATCAACGACTTCGTCTCGTTCTCGCAGCGTGTCGTGATCGACATCGTGCCGGACGACGAGAGCGAGGCCGCGGCGAAGTCGCGTGCGGAGCGGCACGCTTGGCTGCGCGAACGCGACTATCAGGTGGTGCAGATCCGGCAAAGCGAGTTGGAGCAGGACGTCGGCGGCGTGCTCGACTCGCTCGACGCCGCGAT
>CAYZMR010000481.1:0-2857 GCA_964479515.1 uncultured Hyphomicrobiales bacterium
CTGTAGCCCGGATTGAGCGCAGCGAAATCCGGGAAAGTCTATCCCCGGATGTCGCTTTGCTCCATCCGGGCTACAATACGCCAAACACCCAGGAGGGAATGCATGCGCAGGCGCGAATTCTGCCTCGGGCTTGTCGCCATGCCGGCGCTCGCCCGCTCGGCCTTCGCTGACGAGGCCTCATCCATCACGCTCATCAGCCAGCATGGCTTGCCGTACCTGCCGCTGATGCTGATGGAAGAGCACAGGCTGGTCGAGAAACATGCCGAGAAGCTCGGCGTTCCGGGCCTCAAGACCGACTACCGCACGCTCGGCGGCACGCAGTCGCTGGTCGACGCGCTGATCGGCGGGCAGATGCATTTCGGCATCACCGGCGTGCCGGGCCTCGCCACCCTGTGGGACAAGACCGCCGGCACCGCCAACGAAGTGCGCGCGCTCTGCGCCGCGCAGGCGATGCCGTTCATCCTCACCTGCAACCGGCCGGCGGTGAAGACGATCGCGGATTTCCGCGAGGGCGACAAGATCGCGGTGCCCGGCATCAAGAACTCGAACCAGGCGATCTGCCTGCAGATGGCGGCCGCGAAGGAATGGGGCCAGGCGCAATATGCCCGGCTCGATCCGTTCACGATCACGCTGCCGCATCCGGACGCCGCGATCGCGATCATCGCGAAGTCGACCGAGGTGACGGGGCATTACGGCGTCGCGCCGTTCCAGAACTACGAGCTCGCGGCGCCGGGCGTGCATGCGGTGCTCAAATCCTACGACACGCTCGGCGGTCAGACGACCAACGGCGTGGTTCTCATGTCCAAGAAATTCCGCGACGCCAATCCGAAGGTGACGAGCGCCGCCTATGCGGCATTCGCCGAGGCCTCCGACATCATCAACCAGGATCCGCGCCACTCAGCCGAGGTCTATATCCGCATGACCAACGAGAAGCGTTCAGGCGTCGCCGACATGGCGGCGATGATCGCCGATCCGGACAATGCCTGGACCACGACGCCGCAGAACGCGATGCGCTACGTCGAGTTCATGCACAAGGTCGGCACGATCAAGAAGCTGCCTTCCGATTGGAAGGACATGTTCATGCCCGAGGTGCATGAGCTGAAGGGGAGTTGAGGAAGCACGCTCCGGTCTTAACCCTCCCCCTTCGGGGGAGGGTAACGGAGCAAGCGGCTACGCCGCCGCCAACGCGCCGCTCGGCCGGGCATGGCTGCGCACCAGGAGCCACCCGATGATCGCGATGTTCATCAGGTTCCAGAGAATTCCGTTCGCGAAGGCCGCGCGATAAGACCCGGTGAGATCGAAGATCGCGCCCGACATCCAGCCGCCGAGCGCCATGCCGAACAGCGCGAACATCAGCGCGACGCCGACGCGGATGCCGGCATCTTGCGGCGAGAAATACTCGCGCACGATGACCGCGTACATCGGAATGATGCCGCCCTGGAACAGGCCGAACAATCCGGAGATCACGTAGAGCGAGGTCAGGCCGTTGAAGCCGACATAGAGCAGCAGCGCGAACGCCTGCAGCCCCGAGCCGATCAGCAGCGCCCCTAGCCCACCGATCTTGTCCGCGATGCTGCCCGACGCGACGCGCGCGATCAGCCCGAGGCTGAGCATGAGGGAGAGCATCTCGGCGCCGCGTGCCGGGCCGTAGCCGAGGTCGCCGCAATAGGCGACGATGTGAACCTGCGGCATCGACATCGCGACGCAGCAGCCGATCGCCGCGACCGCGAGCAGCGCCTGCAGTGTGTTCGGCTTGAGGCCGAGCGTGCCGCGCGCCGCGCCGGCGGCGCCCGGCGCAACCGTCTCGACCGGCGAGGGCCGCCGCAGCAGCAGCGCGAGTGGCACCATCGTGGCGATGCAGAGTACCCCGACGCCGATATGCGTCAGGCGCCATCCGTCGCTCGCGATGAAGTGCTGGATGATCGGCGGCCACACGGCGCCGGAGAGATAATTGCCGCACGACGCGATCCCGATCGCGATGCCGCGCCGCTTGCGAAACCAATGCGACATGTCGGAGACGATCGGGCCGAACGTTCCCGAAGCGCCCGCCCCGATGACGGCGTGCGCGGCAGTGAGCGCCCAGATGTTCGGCGCATACCCGGCCGCGAGATATCCAAGCGCAAGCAGCACGGTGCCGAGGATCGCCGGAAACACGATGCCGTAGCGGTCCGCGAAGCGGCCCATCAGCACGCCGCTGAACGCAAAGCCGACCATCGCAGCCGTGTAGGGCATCGAGGCGGCGGCGCGGTCGATGTCGAACTCGGCCTGCACCGGCGGCAGCGCGACCACGAACGACCACATGCCGACGCTGCCGATCGTGCCGAGCACGGTCGCGACCGCGAGGCGCAGCCACGCATAGGTGGAATCGATGTCGGCGGCATCACCGCCGGCATGGGCAATTGCGGTCACGGTCAGGTCCCGGCTAGGAACTTCGTAACGTTGGGTAGCACCTGTGGAGGTGGGAGGGAATGCGAGGCGGCGGAACGGTGATATGATCTTTCTCGATGACCTTGATTGCCATGGCTGATCATTCGGTTCCGGCTGCGCTCGCGCGGGTGAAGGACGAGGTTGCGGCGGCGTGCCGCGAGGCGCGGCGCGATCCGGCCTCGGTTACGCTGATCGCGGTGTCGAAGACGTTTCCGCCCGAGGCGATCGAGCCGGTGCTGGCGGCCGGGCAGCGCGTGTTCGGCGAGAACCGCGTGCAGGAGGCCAAAGCGAAATGGCCGGCGCTGAAAGCGACATGGCCCGGCCTCGCGCTGCATCTCATCGGGCCGCTGCAATCCAACAAGGCGAAGGACGCGGTGGCGCTGTTCGACGCGATCCATGCGGTCGACCGGGCGAGCCTCGCCGAGGCGCT
>CAYZMR010000482.1:0-1522 GCA_964479515.1 uncultured Hyphomicrobiales bacterium
GTGCTGCAGGTGATGTGCGACATCACCATCGCCAAGGAGAGCGCGGTGTTCCGCCAGGTCGGCCCGATGATGGGCTCGTTCGATGCCGGCTACGGCACCTGGTACCTGGAAGACCTCGTCGGCAAGAAGAAGGCGAAGGAGATCTGGTTCCGCAACATGAAGATGACCGCGCGCGAGGCGCTCGAGATCGGCCTCATCAACACGGTCGTGCCCGACGACAAGCTCAAGGACGAGACCCGCAAGATGGCGCTGGAGATCTCCGAGCGCGGCTCGTTCGCGCTCGCGTCGATCAAGGCGGCGTTCGGCGTGCGCCACGGCGGCGTCGCCGGCCTCGGCCGCATGGCGCATGACCTGCTCACGCGCAGCTATCTGGAAACCGAAGAGGCCGAAGAGCTCGGCAAATCATTCGCCGAGAAACGCAAGCCCGACCCTGATCGCTTCGGGCATTGAGTGCGCGCGGCCGGACGATTGCGGCGTCATCGCCCGCGCTTTCGTTCGCGAGTATTGCGTAGTTTAGAGGTCTTATAGTCTGTGGTGGCGTTCGCCCGTTTTTAAGCAAGTCTGTCCCAGCAAAGATCAAGTTGTTGATTAGAATCAATGCAAACAACGCTTTTCTTTTGCATATTGAGATTTCATCGCTTATTCGTCACGCGGTCAGTCCAGCCGGAAAATCCAAGCCTCTCCCATGATCGTTTGTTCCTGCAACGTGTTCAGTGACCATGACGTGCGTTCCGCCGTGACCTCGGCGGAGACGAAGCCTGCGACCTGCGGCCAGGTCTACGGCTGCCTTGGCTGCAGCGCGCAATGCGGGCGGTGCGCGCGCACGATCCGCAAGATCATGGACGAGGCGCTGCGGGCCGCCGAGACCGAGACCGACGCCGACTGCGCCTGCCGCGATTTGTCGGATGTCGACGGCACCCAAGGCTAAGATCGTCGATATCTCCTCGTGTCCGCGCTGGCGATCGCGTCGTGCGCCTTGCGCCGTTCCGCGCCCGACTTTAGAGTCGATCTAATCTAGTTCTGCCGAACAGGAGCGAGCCATGAAGGGCGACGCCAAGGTCATCGATTATCTCAACAAGGGCCTGCGCAGCGAGCTCACGGCGGTCAGCCAATATTGGCTCCATTACCGGCTGCTGGAGAACTGGGGCTACAACGACCTCGCCAAGAAGTGGCGCAAGGAATCGATCGAGGAAATGGAGCACGCCGACAAGTTCGTGCATCGCATCATCTTCCTCGACGGTTTTCCCAACATGCAGGTGCTCGACCCGCTGCACATCGGGCAGGACGTCAAGGAAATCCTCGACAGCGATCTCGCGGCCGAGGTCGGCGCGCGCGCCCTCTACCAAGAGGCGGCGGCCTATTGCGCCACCGTGAAGGACTTCGTGACGCGCGATCTGTTCGAGGAGCTGATGGCCGACGAGGAGCACCACATCGATTTCCTCGAGACCCAGCTCGATCTCGTCGCCAAGCTCGGGCTGCAACTCTACGCCCAGCACCACATCGGCGAGATGGACGAGAAGCA
>CAYZMR010000482.1:1622-2855 GCA_964479515.1 uncultured Hyphomicrobiales bacterium
AGCAAGACTGAGCGCGGCAACGAGCTCCGCTGTGCTCCCCTCCCCCTTGCGGGGAGGGGTTGGGGGTGGGGGTCGAGAGATTTGGGCGCGCTCTCGCGACCCCCACCCCGACCGCCTTCGGCGGTCGACCCTCCCCGCAAAGGGGAGGGTAAGAGACCGAGTTCGTCGCAGCACACCGCGTAGCCCGGCACTCTCTCCCGAGAGGGGACGCCCGCGGCCGCTTACCCCCCTGCGAACAAACCCTCCGCGATCCCCACCAGCTCATTCACGCATGCCTCGACGCTCTTGCCCGACGTGTCGAGCCGCGCATGCGCGTGTCCGTAAAACGGGGCGCGCGCGTCGAGGATCGCGACCAGATCCTTCATGGCATCGCGATTGTGCTCCATCGGGCGGAAGTCGCCCTGCTCCATCACGCGACGCATGTGCTCCGAAGGCGAGGCCTGAAGCCAGATGACATGGGTCTGGTCGAGCAGCCGCGCGAAGGTCTCGTCGTCCGCCACGATTCCGCCGGCGGTCGCGATCACGACGCTGACATGCGAGGCGATGATGCCGGAGAGGCACTCGCGCTCGTAGCGGCGGAAGGCATTGTGCCCGTAAACCTCGAACAGCGTGGCGACCGGCGCGCCGTGTTCGTGTTCGATCATCTTGTCGATTTCGACGAATGGGGCTGCGAGCCGCTTCGCCAGCGCTGCTCCGAGCGTCGATTTTCCGGCTCCGCGCAGCCCGACCAGCGCGACGCGGCGTGCGCGACGGTTCGGCTCGCCTGACCGCGCCGCTTGCTCGCGCGAGCCGACGAGCGCCGCAAGATCGACGGTTGGCAGGCGCTGCAAACGCGAGAGCAACTCGCGGCGTCCAGAATCGAGCCGTCCGGGCGAAGGCATCAGATCGACCGGCGACAGACCCAATGCACGTGCGATCGAATCGAGCACGAGCACGCTCGGATTGGCTTCGCCAAGCTCGACCTGCGCCAGATAGCGTTCCGACACCTGGCATTGCAGCGCGAGCGTCTTGCGCGTGACGCCGTGGCGGGCACGCTCGTTGCGCACGATGCGCCCAATCTCCACCAGCAGATACGTATTCTCGGCGCGAATCTGCTTGACGGTGCTCGGCAGCCGCCGCGGCGGACGACTCTTCGGTTGCCGCGGGCCGGGCGGCCGGGGATTGAGGCGGACGATCACGTCTCGATCTTCACGTATTCGAAATCGCCCGGCTTGTTGTCGATGCCGACCTTCG
>CAYZMR010000483.1:0-2835 GCA_964479515.1 uncultured Hyphomicrobiales bacterium
CGGTCCGGACGGTCGCCCGAGCTCGGCGTGACGTTGACGACGCGCGAGAGGCCGAGGTCCGGCCAGAACAGTCCGGAATCCACCATGCGGTAATGCGGCACGACGATCAGCCGGTCGATCTGCTCGTCGCTGTTGTTGGCGAGCGCGAACACGGCCCACTGGTTTCCGGCCTCGCGGCCGCGCACCTCGATGCGGCGCACGATCCCGTCGGCGCCGGGCGCGGTCGACACCTGGATGCGGTCGGTGTCGGACTTCGGCCGCTCGACCGCGTCGGTCAGATCGATCGCCGGTGCGTCGACCTTGACGTTGATCGCCTCGACGGCGCGCGCGGCATCGGCGCCGAGCACGACGCTGACCAGAATCGCAACCGCCTCAACGGCGCGCAACAGACGCAAAACGTCGACCTCCCGGCTCCGCGACCCCGTCAGCAAGGCTCAGATGAGTAGCGGGGCGATGGGGCAAGAGCAAGGATTTCACCGCCGCATTAACGATTGTGGCGGAAAGATTGCGGCGACATCGCGCCTCAATTCGTCAGCACAATTTTTCCGATATGCGCGCTCGATTCCATCAGCGCATGCGCGGCCGCGGCCTCACGCAGCGGAAACGTCTTGTAGATGACGGGCTTTACTTTTCCAGCCGCGATCAGCGGCCAGACATTCGCCTCCACGCCGCGCGCGATCGCGGCCTTCTCGTGCACGGGCCTCGGGCGCAACCCGGAACCGGTGTGCCACAGCCGCTTGATCAAAAGCGGGCGGAAGTCGACGGTTGCCTTCGGCGGGCGCTGGAACGCGATCTGCACGATGCGGCCGTCGACGCGCGCGGCCTCGTAGTTCTTCTGGATGTATTCGCCCGCGACCATGTCGATGATCAGCTCGGCGCCCTTGCCGTCGGTCGCCTTCTTGGTCTCGGCGACGAAATCCTGCGTGTTGTAGTTAATCGCGACATCCGCGCCGAGCTTGAGACACGCGTCGCACTTCTCCTGCGAGCCGGCGGTGACGATGACGCGCGCGCCGAAATTCTTCGCCAGCATGATCGCTGTCGTGCCGATGCCCGACGAGCCGCCATGGCAGAGCATCGTCTCGCCGGCCTTCAGCGCGCCGCGCTCGAACACGTTGTGCCAGACCGTGAAGAAGGTCTCGGGGATCGCGGCGGCTTCCACCATCGTGAGCTGCGGGATCACCGGCAGCGCCGTGCTTTCATGCGTCACCCAGTATTCCGAATAGCCGCCGCCGGGCACGAGCGCGCAGATCTTGTCGCCGAGCTTCCAGCGCTTCACGTCCGGCCCGAGCGCCACGACCTCGCCGGCAAGCTCCAGGCCCGGAATATCCGGCGCGCCGGGCGGCGGCGGATAGTGGCCTTGGCGCTGCATCACGTCCGGCCGGTTGACGCCCGCGGCCGCGATCTTGACCAGCACCTCGCCGGTGCCGGGCGTCGGCACGGGGACCTCCCGCGGCACAAGCATCTCGGGCGCGCCATAGGCGCTGATTGCGATCGCGGTCATGCGGGAGGGTACGGACATTGGGCGCGTCCTTGGGTTTTGTTGCGTGGCTTGAATAGTTGGCGCGCGCCGGCCTGACAACCCGCCACGCCTACTTTGCCACCCGGCCTTTGATCGCGTTCGCGCGGGCCGAGTAGGTGATGCGGCCGGATGAATCCGGCGGCAGGCGCGAGCGCATGCGCGACTGAAGCAGCGCGAGATCATCGGCTGGAAGTGCCGCGAGGATCGGGCCTACGCTTGGCGCCAGCAGAAAGGTCGTCCAGAGGTCATCGAAGCCGGCGAAGGTGCGCTGCACCGTGATCTGGCGCGTCTCCACCGCTTCGATCCCGGCGCCCGCCCAGAGTTGACGCGAGGCCTCGATGCCGGCCGCCTCGGGGCTCGGCGGCTGCGGCCGCGTCATGCCCATCGCGCGCATTTCAGCCATCCCGGGCTCCAGCGGAAATCCGCCGCCCTGGAGGTCCCACGCATAGCTCGCCACGATGCCGCCTGGACGCACGACCCGCGCCATTTCGGCGACGCCCTTGGCGGGGTCGGGCACGAAGAAGATGACGAGCGCCATAACGGCGACGTCGAAGCTGTTGTCCGCGAAGGGAAGCGCCATGGCGTCGCCCTGCCGGAACGTCGCGAGACGCGCACCAGGCCGTGTGCGCGCGAAGGCGAGTTGCCCTTCCGACGGGTCCATGGCTTGCAGTTCGGCCGGTGCGCAGCGCTCGGCGATCAGCTCGGTGAATGCGCCATTGCCGCACCCGACATCGGCCCAGCGCAGACCGGGGCTCGGTGCGAGCCAATCGAGGAACACCTCGCCGGCGAGCCGGCTCCAGGCCCCCATGTATCGCTCGTAGCTGGCGCCGTCGTTAAACCGGATTTGCGTTTCAGCCATGGTGCCGGCGTCTCGCCCCTGGTCGTTTGACTGGCAAGCAAACCGTATTGCGCTTATGAAAGCCAGCGGCCCGGGGGGTTTTCGCCATGGCGGCGATCGACGAAGACGAACTGCCGAAAAAAAAGATCACGCACGCGGTCGGGCAGGAGCTGGCTCTCCTGTCGGTGAAGGAGCTCGACGAGCGCATCGCGCTCCTGCGGGAAGAGATCGCGCGGCTCGAGGCCGACAGAGCGAAGAAGCAGGCTTCGCGCTCGGCGGCTGACCAGTTCTTCAAGCGCTGAAGATCATCCCGTAACCAGAGTTTCTAGAAACTTGGTTAAAATCTTAACCAGTTATTAAGCTTTCCCCTTCATTACTGAGACCGTCCAGCTTTTGGACGTCGAGTGGCTCCTGTCCACTCTGTTTGACGCCTCCCTGTTATCACCTTCGAGCCGCCGGCGACGGCGGCTCCTTTTTT
>CAYZMR010000484.1:0-2832 GCA_964479515.1 uncultured Hyphomicrobiales bacterium
CGATCTTCGGCAGGTCGCGCATCTCCTTGATGTCCTTGCCGTCGAACTTGACGATCACGTCGCCCGGTTCGATGCCGGCGGGCTTGGCAGGGCCCTTCTCGTCGATGCCGGCGACCAGCGCGCCGTGCGGCGGCTTGATGCCGAGGCTTTCGGCGATGTCGTCGGTCACCTGCTGGATGCGCACGCCGAGCCAGCCGCGCCGCATCTCGCCGAAATTGCGCAACTGGTCGATGACGCCGACGACGGTGCTCGAAGGCACCGCGAAACCGATGCCGATCGAGCCGCCCGAGGGCGAGATGATCGCCGTGTTCACGCCGATCACATCGCCGTCGAGGTTGAACAGCGGACCGCCGGAATTGCCGCGATTGATGGCGGCGTCGGTCTGGATGTAGTTGTCGTAGGGGCCGGACTGGATGTCGCGGTTGCGCGCCGAGACGATGCCGGCCGTGACCGTGCCGCCGAGGCTGAACGGGTTGCCGATCGCGATCACCCATTCGCCGAGGCGCAGCTTGTCGCTGTTGCCGAACTTCACCGCCTTGAGCGGCTTGTCGGGCTTCACCTTGAGCACCGCGAGGTCGGTTTTCGTATCCTTGCCGATCAGCTCGGCCTTGAGCTTGGTGCCGTCATTGAGCACGACGGTGATCTCGTCGGCGTCCGCGATCACGTGGTTGTTGGTGACCACGACGCCGGACGGATCGATGATGAAGCCGGAGCCGAGCGAGGTTACGCGGCGCGGCGTGCGGTCGGTGTTGCGGTCGCCGGGGCCGCGCCGGTTCTTGAAGAACTCCTCGAAGAACTCCTCGAACGGCGAGCCGGGCGGCACCTGCGGTCCCTGCCGGCTCTCGGGTCCGGGACCCGGCCGGTTATCGGGCGTCGGGCGACTGTCGGGGCCGGAGCGCTGCGGGCCGCCGGCCGTGACCGTCTGCGAGGTCGAGATGTTGACGACCGCGTCGATCACGGCTTCCGCGACGTCGGCGATGTTATCGGGGCCGCGTGCCGCGGCGGGCGAAGGCGTCAGCGCGAACGCGAGGGCGACCGTCGCCGCCGCGAGCGCGGGACGGCGGAAGCGCGCGAGTTGAGCGAAGGAGCCGGCCATGAGCGTGAGATCTCCTAGGGGCGATTCGGCGGACAGTGCCCTCGCCGGACATGCGACGCAAGGGCGACGGCGCCGCGGCCGCACTAGGACGGGGGGATTTGGGCGGAAACGCGGCTGAGAGGCGGGTGCCTTCACGCCGACGTGAGCGCGTAGCCCGGATTGAGCGTGAGCGAAATCCGGGGTCGGTTTTGCGTTCACGAGATCCCGGCTTTCGCTGCGCTCAAGCCGGGCGACGGTCTCAGCCCCGGATCAGCCACACGAGCACGACGCCGAGCACCGCCGAGACGACGCCGACGACGCGCAGCGTGCCGTCATGGGTCTCGAGCACATGCGCCATGGCGCGCTTGGCCGCGCCCGGATTGGCGGCGAAGATCAGGCCTTCGATCACGAACACGAGGCCGAGCGCGACGATGAAATCCGCCATGAGGGGCAACCGATGCGGCGCCGCGGAAGGCGGCGCCGCGACGCATGATGTCCGTTATTTCTTGACGTCTTCTTTCGGTTTGCCGCTGGGGTCGGCGAAATAGCGGAAGAAGTCGCTATCGGGCTTCAAGACCATGCGGGTGTCGCTCGCCTTGAGTCCGTTCTCGTAGGCCTGCATCGAGCGGTAGAAGCCGAAGAAGTCGCGGTCCTGGCCATAGGCTTCGGCGAAGATGCGGTTTCGCTCGGCGTCGCCCTCGCCGCGCGTCTGCTCGGCCTTGGACAGGGCCTCGGCAAGCAGCACGGTCACGTCGCGATCGGCCTTGGCGCGGATCTCCTGGCTCTTCTGCGAGCCGTTGGCGCGGAATTCCGCCGCCTCGCGCTGGCGCTCCGTCTGCATGCGCTGGTAGACCGCCTGGCTGTTCTGCTCCGGCAGGTCGGCGCGCCGGATGCGCACGTCGACGATCGTGATGCCGAAGGCCGCCGCCTCCTTGTCGACCTGCTCGCGCACCCGCGCCATCAGTTGCGCGCGCTGATCGCGCACGACATGCGTCAATGTCGCTTCGCCGAGCACGCGGCGCAGCGCCGCGTTGAGCAAGGTCGAGAGCCGCGAATTGGCGCCCTCGATCGAGCCGACCGCCTGATAGAACTTGAGCGCGTCATTGATGCGATAGCGCGCGAAGGCGTCGACCACGAGCCGCTTCTGGTCCGACGCGATCACCTCCTGGGACGAGTTCTCCAGGTCGAGGATGCGCTTGTCGATGTAGATGACGCTGTCGATCAGCGGCACCTTGAAGTTCAGCCCCGGCTCGGTGACGACGCGGACCGGCTGGCCGAGCCGCACGACGAGGGCGAGCCGCGTCTGATAGACGGTGAACAGCGAACTGTACCCGATGATGACGAGAACGACCGCGAGAACCGCGATCACGCCGCCGGCGAGACCGAGCTTCATTGTTTTGCTCCCGTCGCCGGAGGCCGGCGCGTTATCTCGTTGAGCGGCAGCACCGGCACCACGCCTTGCGTCGTGCCCGGCGTCTGCGTGCCGGAATCCAGGATGATCTTGTCGGCGCCGCCGAACACGCGCTCCATCGTCTCCAGATAAATGCGCTGGCGCGTGACATCCGGCGCCTTCTTGTATTCCTCGTAGACCTGGAGGAAGCGCGACGCCGCGCCGCGCGCCTCCGCGACCGTCTGCTCGCGATAGGCTTCGGCCTGCTGGGTGACGCCCGCGGCGCGACCGCGCGCCTCGGGCACGACGCGATTGGCGTAGGTCTGCGCCTCGTTCTGCGCGCGCTCGAGGTCGGCGCGCGCGGCCT
>CAYZMR010000485.1:0-2819 GCA_964479515.1 uncultured Hyphomicrobiales bacterium
CGAGCGCGATCTTCAGGCTCGTCGGTGACTTGGCGCGGATCGTCGCCGCGGCCGCCTTCGACCAGTCATCGCCCGCCGCATCCAGATGGCTCAGAATATCCTCCACCCGGTCGCCGGCGAACAGCCTTTCGATCGCGGGCCGGCGCGCCATCACGGGGCCCTCGCCCGGCGGCTCGGCGAAGGCCGCAAGCAGCGCGTCGACCGAGACGTTGCCGCACAAGGCATCGAGCAGGTCGGGGAATCGCTCGGAGCGCACGTGATGCGTGGCGATGCCGGCCGCGACACCGTCCGCCGTCTTCAACCGTTCGCCCGTCAGCGCGCACCACGTTCCGATCTCGCCCGGCAGCCGCGGCAGCACCCAAGTCGCGCCGACGTCGGGGAAGAATCCGATCCCGACCTCCGGCATGGCGAACTGGAAGCGGTCGCCCGCGACGCGATGCGAGCCGTGCACCGACACGCCGAAGCCGCCGCCCATCACGATGCCGTCGATGAGTGAGACGTATGGCTTGCGATAGCGTTTGATCGCCGCATTGAGCGCGTATTCCTCGCGGAAGAACGTCAGCGCGTCCGCCTGCCGCCCTGCCCGACCGAGCTCATAGAGCGCCCGGATGTCGCCGCCGGCCGAGAAGGCGCGCCCGCCTGCCGCCGTGACGATGATGCGCGTGACCGCCCCGTCGGCAGCCCATGCGTCGAGCTGGCCGGCAAGCGCGCGCACCATGTCGTGCGTGATGGCGTTGAGCGCGTGCGGCCGGTTGAGCGTCACGATGCCGGCGGCGCCGCGGCGCGCGAACAGGATATCGGACTCAGGCTCGGCCATGCCGGTTGGCTAAAGGATCGCCGGACAAGACACAACGGCGCCGGATGAACTTTCGGAACTCGGCCGCGTTGTCTCGGGAACCCGCATAAGCTACGGGCACATTGGGGCTTTTCATGTCAAACGACGCGGCCCGCGACATCCAGAAACCCCTGGTCCGGCGCTTCTGGGGTGCCGCGCGGGGCTTCTGGTCCGCGCCGGATAGCTGGAAGGTCGCTTGGTTGATGACGGCCGCGCTGGTCGCGCTCGTCGTCGGCCAGCTTGTCTTTCAGTACCAGCTCAACGTCTGGAACAGGGCGATCTTCGACGCGCTGGAGAAGAAGGACGCCGCGACGGTCCTGCGCCAAGCGATCATCTTCGTGCCGCTCGCGGCCGGCAGCATCGCGGTCGCGGTGTCGGTCGTCTACGCGCGCATGCGCATGCAGCGCCGCTGGCGCGCATGGCTGACCGAGCACACGATCACGCGCTGGCTCGCCAAGGGCCGCTACTACCAGCTCAACGTCATCGAGGGGGACCACAAGAATCCCGAGGCGCGCATCGCCGAGGACACCCGCATCGCGACCGAGCAGCCGGTCGACTTCGCGGTCGGCATCCTCAGCGCGGTCCTTACCTCGGCGACCTTCATGGGCGTGCTGTGGGAGGTCGGCGGCAACCTCACGATCGGTTTCGAAGGATCGCAAATCTTCATTCCCGGCTATCTGGTCATCGCGGTCGTCATCTACTGCATCATCATCAGCGGCCTGATGATGGTGATCGCGCGCAGCTTCGTGCCGACGGCCGAGAAGAAGAACCAGACCGAAGCCGAATTCCGCGCGGCGCTGACCCGCGTGCGCGAATACGGCGAGAGCATCGCGATCCTCGGCGGCGAGAAGGAAGAGCGCGCAGGCCTCGATCGGCTCTTGAGCGACGTGATCGTCACCTGGGGCAACATGGCCCGGCAATACATGCGCACCATGTTCGTGTCGCACGGCAACTTCATCATCGCGTCGGTGATCCCGGTGATCCTTTGCGCGCCGAAATATCTCAGCGGCGAGATGTCGCTTGGCACCGTGATGCAGGCCTCGGCGGCCTTCATCCAGGTGCAATATGCGTTCAACTGGATCGTCGACAATTATCCGCGCCTTGCCGAATGGACCGCGTCCGCGCGGCGCGCCTCTAATCTGCTGGTCGCGCTCGATGGGCTCGACCGCATCGAGGAGACTCAGGTCGGCGCGATCACGCGCCGCGAAGGCGGCGACGCCGCGATCC
Source organism: uncultured Hyphomicrobiales bacterium (assembly GCA_964479515.1). Taxonomy (GTDB): domain Bacteria; phylum Pseudomonadota; class Alphaproteobacteria; order Rhizobiales; family Xanthobacteraceae; genus PALSA-894. The sequence continues at coordinate 2,063 of CAYZMR010000485.1, forward strand.
GGCTGCGCGGTGTCTCGGTCGCGCTCAGCGACGGCACCGTGGTGGTGGACGATGCCGACGTCACCGTGCAGCTCGGCGAGAAGGTGCTGGTCGCGGGCGAATCCGGCACCGGCAAGAGCACGCTGGTGCGCGCGATCGCGGGGCTGTGGCCCTGGGGCGAAGGCGAGATCGAGCTCAAATCCGGCGCCAAGCTGTTCCTGATGCCGCAGAAGCCCTACATCCCGCTCGGCACCTTGCGGCGCGCCACGACCTATCCGCGCGCACCGGAGGACTTCGACGAAAAGCAGGTCGCAGACACGCTCGAGGCGGTCGGGCTCGACCATCTGGTCGAGAAGCTCGACAACGAGGACGCGTCCTGGGACCGCACGCTGTCGGGCGGCGAGCAGCAGCGGCTCGCCTTCGCGCGGCTGTTCCTGCACGCGCCAGACATCGTGGTGATGGACGAGGCCACCTCGGCGCTCGATCCCGAGAGCCAGACGATGCTGATGACCAAGCTCTCCGAGAGGCTGCCGAAGACCGCCATCATCAGCGTCGGCCACCGGCCGGAGCTCGAAGCGTTCCACGAGCGCAAAGTCAACCTCGTGCGCCGCGAAGGCGGCGCGAAGCTCGTGCCGAGCGAGATCGCCGCGCCGCCGATCAGCGTGCTCGGCTCGCTGCTGCGGCGCTGGAAAACGCCGACCGCCGCGTCGCCCGCGACCCCGACCGCCGGTCCCGACGATGCGGCAGGACCCCCGAGGCAGGCGGCTTAATTCCCCAA
>CAYZMR010000486.1:0-2819 GCA_964479515.1 uncultured Hyphomicrobiales bacterium
TTGGTCACCGACATCAGCGGCGTGTGCAGCGCCGGCGTCACCGACCAGACCACGTAGTAGCCGACGAACACCGCCAGGATGAAGATCGAGAAGCGGAACACGAACGGATCGATCGCGGCGCCGGTCGCCGCATGAACGCTCGCCGCCGCGAAGGCCGCCGCGGCCTCGGCGTATTGCTGCGCGGTGTCGGCGGCCTGGCGCGCCACCTCGGCTGCGGCCTGTGCGCGTTGTGCGGCTTCCTCGGGGTTCATCGGCGGTCTCCGGTCAAGCGGTGGGCTCGGTCTTGGGTCCCGGCGGAACGGTGGGCTCGGACGTGGGAGTCGGCGAAGCGGTCGGCTCGGGCGCCGGCACCGGCGGCGCGACCGTCTCGATCGGCGGCACCGGCTGGGCCGTAGGCTCGGGCGTAGGCGCGGGCTTTGGCGCGGCGACCGGCGCGGGCGCCGGCGCGGCCATCGCCACGGGCGGAGGTGGCGGCGCAGACGCGGGTTCCGGCGCGGGCTTCGGTTGGGGCGCGGAAGCGGCGGTCTTCGGCTGGAAATTCGGATGCACCACGGCGCCGTCTTTCGTGAGCGCGGTCGCCTTGACGATGTCGTCGTCCCAATTGACGGCAAGCGCCTTGGTCTTCTTGTCGACCAGGATATCGAGGAAGTTATAGAGGTTCTTGGCGTAAAGGCTCGACGCCGACGCCGCGAGCCGACCCGGGACGTTGAGATAGCCGACGATCTTCACGCCGTTCACATCCGCAACGGTCCCGGCGACCGCGCCCTCGACGTTGCCGCCGCGCTCGACCGCGAGGTCGACGATCACCGAGCCGGCCTTCATCGACTTGACCATCTCGGCCGAGATGAGCTTCGGCGCCGGCCGGCCCGGAATCAGCGCCGTGGTGATCACCACGTCCTGCTTCTTGATGTGCTCGGCGACCAAGGCGGCCTGCTTGGCCTGGTACTCCTTCGACATTTCCTTGGCGTAGCCACCGGCGGTCTGCGCGTTCTTGAACTCCTCGTCCTCGACCGCGAGGAACTTCGCGCCCAGGCTCTCGACCTGCTCCTTGGTGGCCGGCCGCACGTCGGTCGCGGTCACGATCGCGCCAAGCCTTCGCGCGGTCGCGATCGCCTGCAGGCCCGCGACGCCGACGCCCATCACGAATACGCGCGTCGCCGGCACCGTTCCGGCCGCCGTCATCATCATCGGGAAGGCGCGGCCGAATTCGCCGGCCGCATCGATCACGGCGCGGTAGCCGGCGAGATTGGCCTGGCTCGAGAGCACGTCCATGCCCTGCGCGCGCGTGATGCGCGGCATCAGCTCCATCGCGAACGCCGTGACGCCGGCCTTGGCGAGCGCGGCCAGCGCCGCCTCGTTGCCATAGGGGTCCATGATCGCGATGACAAGCGCGCCCTTTTTGTAAGCCGCGAGCTCGGCCTCGGTCGGACGGCGCACCTTGAGCACGACGTCGGCGTCTTTCACCGCATCGGCGGCGCTCGCCACGATGGTCGCGCCCATGGCCTCGTAGTCGGCGTCGAGCACGCCGGATTTCACTCCGGCGCCGCTCTCGATCGCGACATCGGCGCCGAGCGCCTTCAGCTTCTTGACGGTGTCGGGGGTCGCTGCGACGCGCGGCTCGCCCGCTTCGATCTCACGAACTACGGCGATGCGCATTCACGCCGTCTCCTGTGACTGGCGGTGACTTTCCCAGATCCTAGAGCGTGGAGGACGCGAGCACCAAAAGCGAGATCGCGGCCATGACAGCGCTCGGCGTCTGAACGCCGGTCATCAAGCCGTGGGCCGCCACGACGGCGGCAACGATCATGACGGCGGCCGCGCGACCCCAATGCTCCGCGACCCCGCCGATCGTCAGCCCAAGCGCGATGCTGATGACGAACAGGATGCAGATGACGGTGAGATGCAGGAACCGCTCATACGTGGCCTCGTGCTCGGCGTAGTCATTGCCGTCTGCCGTCGCGTATTCGACCTCGCCGTGGTCGGCCATCGTCATCCTCCAACCGAAAAATAGCCCGTTCGCGGGGATTACCGTAATTGCGGCGATTGGGCAACGGCGCAGCGCCGCTATTGCCCGATTGCCTCGCCGAGCCCGACCTTCTTGAGCGCGGCGTCCTGCCGCTTGCCGACTTGGGCGACGGAGAATTTCTCGATCGCCTCGTTGAACAGGCGGTGGAAATTGAGCTTTGCGTTCAAGTGCAGGAACACCGCGCCGAGGCCGATCGCCGCGCGGTCCATGAAGACGAATTCGCGCGGGACGCGCACGCGGCCCTGCTGACGCAGCCCCTGGTGCACCCGGAACGCCTCGCGCCGCCCGTATTCGGACGGCTTGACGCCGTCCGCGATGGTGCGTTCGCGGTCGTCGAGCAGCGGGCCGTAGATGAACTTGGCCCAGATGTTGAGGATGTCGATGGTCTCCCGGGAGAGGCCGACGAAACCCCAGGTCTCGTAGGCGTGCACCACGAGGTCGCGGTCGTCGTTGCGCAGTCCGTTGTAGAGATCGACCACGCCGCCGACGAATTTCGGCGGGAAGATGCGGATGCAGCCGTAATCGAGCAGGTTGATGCCGCCGGGCGTCCCGCCGTCATCGAACACCGTGTAGTTGCCGAGATGCGGATCGCCGTGGATCACGCCGAAACGGCTGAACGGGAACCACCAGGCGGTGAACATCGCCTGCCCAATGCGGTTGCGCGCCGCAAGCGCGTCGTCCTTGTGGGCAAGCAGCTTGGCGCCCTCGAGCCAGTCGAGCGTCAAGAGCCGGCCGGTGGAGAGCTCCGGCCAAACCCCCGGCACGCGCACGAGGTCGGTGCCGCCGAGCATCG
>CAYZMR010000487.1:0-2813 GCA_964479515.1 uncultured Hyphomicrobiales bacterium
TGGATCGTGAAGTCGACGCCGTTCATCTGCGCGCCGTCGCGCAGCGTGGTGTCGAACAGATAGAGGCGCTCCTTGCTCACGCGGCGGCCTCCTTGGCGAGCTTCTTGTCCATCGTGGTGTTGGCGAGCCATTCGCCGCCGAGCCGGATGGTGTTGCGTTGCTGCGGCGCGAAGCCTCGCTTGCGGAAGAACTCGATCGCGCTGTCGCTCACGTCCGCGGTGAGGCTCTTTGCGCCGCGCGCGGCGGCGAGCTTGCCCAGTGCATCGAGCAGCATCGAGCCCGCGCCCATTTCGATGGCCGCCGGGTGCACGTAGAGCATATCGATCGTGTCGTTGTTGACGAGCGAGGCGAAGGCGACCGGCGAGCCGTTCATGGTGGCGATCAGGGTGAGCTGGCGGCCGAGGCGCTGCGCGAACGCCGCCTCGTCGTCCACCGCTGAGGCCCAGGCGCGCCGCTGCCCTTCGCCGTAATCCTCCGCCGTCAGCTCCTCGATGCTGGCACGGAAGATCTCGGCGAGCTGCGGCGCGTCCGCCGGCAGGAACGGCCGCAGCGCGAACTCCGGATGCGCGCGCGCCATCATCTGGCGACCTCCCACGTCGTGCCGTCCTTCGAATCCTTGAGCATAATGCCCTGGGCTGCGAGCTCGTCGCGAATGCGATCGGCTTCGGCGAAGTTCTTCGCGTTGCGCGCCGAGAGCCGCGCGGCGATCCGCCGGTCGATCTCGTCGGCGGCAAGCGCCGGGGCGGGCGCGTGCGCCGCGCGCCACGCCGCAAACTCGGCCGGCCGGAAGCCGAAGAACGCCAGCGTGCCGGCGAGCGCCCGGCGCCCGGCCGCATTTTTCAACCCGTGCATCTCGGCGAGCGCCTTCGGCGTGTTGAGATCATCGGCGAGCGCGTCGAGCACGCCCGGCGCCGGGCGCGGCTCGGCCTCGGCGGAGGCCGCATCGAAGAAATCCGCGAGCGCCTTTTCGGATTCTTGCAGGCCCTTCAGCGTCCAGTTGATCGGCTTCGTATAATGCGTCGACAGCATCGCAACGCGGATCACGTCGCCCTGCCAGTCGGCCAGCACCTCGCGGATGGTCGCGAAATTCCCCAGACTCTTGCTCATCTTCTCGCCTTCGACCTGGAGGAAGCCGTTGTGCATCCAGGTGTTGGCCATCACGCCCGTATGGAAGGCGCAGCGCGACTGCGCGATCTCGTTCTCGTGGTGCGGAAACACGAGGTCGATGCCGCCGCCGTGGATGTCGAAGGTCTCGCCGAGATGGCGCCAGGCCATCGCCGAGCACTCGATGTGCCAGCCGGGACGGCCCGGCGCAGCGATTCCGCCGGGCGACGGCCAACCCGGCTCGCCGGCGTTGGAGGGCTTCCACAGCACGAAGTCCATGTCGCCGTGCTTGTAGGGCGCGACGTCGACGCGCGCGCCCGCGATCATCTCGTCGAGCGGGCGCTTCGAGAGTTTTCCGTAGTCCGGCATCGACGGCACGCTGAACAAGACATGGTCTTGCTCCACATAGGCGTGCTTCGACGCGATCAGCCGCTCGATCAGCGTCTTCATCTCGGCGATGTGCTCGGTCGCGCGCGGCTCGACGGTCGGGGGCAGGCAGCCGAGCGCCGCGACATCGTCCTGGAAGTTCCGGTACGTCGTTTCCGTCAGGTCGCGGATCGAGATGCCGCGCTCGGCCGCGCGCGCGTTGATCTTGTCGTCCACGTCGGTGATGTTGCGGACGTAAGTGACGTGGTCCGCGCCATAGAGATGGCGCAAGAGGCGGAACAGCACGTCGAACACGATGACCGGGCGCGCATTGCCGATATGGGCGAAGTCGTAGACGGTCGGCCCGCACACATACATGCGCACGCGTGCCGGGTCGATCGGGGCGAACACCCGCTTCTCGCGCGTCAGCGTGTCATAGAGCTTGAGTTCCACGGACCATTCCTGCGTTTGCGATTTTTCGGCACGTCTCCCCGTGGAGCGCGCGCCAAAAAAAATCGCCCGGACCTGCTGGCCGGGCGTCCCTTGGTCTCTAACAGGAGAAAAGACGGCCACAGCCAGCGTTGAGCTAGCGAATAATCTCCCGGCAAATGCCGCAAATTGAGTTAAGGCCGACCATGGCCGCCCTTATGCGAGCGGGGCGGCGCCCCGTCAAGCGCCCAACGGCGGCCCGCCGCCACGATCTTGCCGCGACAACGCCCGGAATCGTCCCGCAGCCGGCGGATTTCAGCCCGGTTGGCCGAAGAGACATGAAACCAATGAACCTATTGCGGCGTTAAGCGACCAATAGGGATCGGCATGGTGGATTGCCGGCAAAACACTCTGGGACGCGTCATGATCAACCCGTCGCTGCGCACCCCGTTCGGGGAAGTCGAGCTTCGCCCGGCGAAAGCCGTTGCGGGAGCGGCGTCGGACGTGCGCGTCTATATCCTGCTGCCCGATCTGGACGAGCTTCTGGGCGTTCCGGGCTTCGGGCTCGCGAACCCAATCCGCCTGCCCACCCGCGCCCGCGGCATCGCGCTGCAGTAGGCCGCCCGCTCCCTCAGGGTTAACGCTTCCTCAACGACTTCGCCCGTAGGGTGCGGCCCTGCCGTCTTTGGCGACCAGGGGTCAGCGGTTATGCGTTCTTTGTCGCGTATCGGGCTTGCCGCCATCGCGGCCGCCATGCTGCTCGCCGGACCGGCTCGCGCCGAAACCCGCCTTTTCGTGATCCCCAGCCATTCCGATGGCTACGGCGTCGATCGCTGCCTGGCCGGCGGCGAGGCCTGCGGCGCCAAGGTTGCGACCGCCTATTGCCAATCGCAGTCGTTCGCGCAGGCGCGCTC
>CAYZMR010000488.1:0-2810 GCA_964479515.1 uncultured Hyphomicrobiales bacterium
TGATGGACGGCGACCACGACATCGACCGCTGCGCCATGATCTCCGAATGGATGCTGAAGGAGACGTTCCAGGAACTCTATTACAACAAGGTCGCGCTCGAAGGCATGGTGCTCAAGCCGAACATGGTCGTGCCGGGCAAGGGCGGCAAAACCCGCGCCACGGTGCAGGAGGTCGCCGAGAAGACCGTCAAGGTGCTCAAGAACTGCGTGCCGGCCGCCGTGCCGGGCATCGCGTTTCTCTCCGGCGGACAGACCGACGAGGAGGCGACCGCCAATCTCGACGCCATGAACAAGCTCGGGCCGCTGCCCTGGAAGCTCACCTTCAGCTACGGCCGCGCGCTCCAGCACGCCCCGCAGACGACCTGGGCCGGCAGACCCGAGAACGTCGCCGCCGCGCAGCGCGCCTTCGCGCACCGCGCGCGCATGAACGGCCTCGCGGCGCTCGGGCAGTGGAAACAGGATCTGGAAAGCCGCAAGGCCGCGTGACACGGCGCTTCTCTTGCGGCATGCGACCGCCGACAATCGCGGCGATTCGCGCGCGTTGGAGCATGATCCCGAAAAGTGGGAACCGGTTTTCGGACAAGATCATGCTCAGACAAACAGTTAGATCATGATCGCGAGTCTACTGGGCGCGATCATGATCTAACGTCTCGGCCCCCATTCCGCCCGATTGCGGTCGCATGCGACTGACGATGATGTCGAAGGGACACCAGGCGACCACGGCACCTACGGCGCCGCGCCTCTATCTGGTGACGCCGGTCGTGGACGACGCGGCGGCGTTCGCCGATGATCTTTCGGCCGCGCTTGATGCCGGCGATGTCGCTGCGGTTCTGTTGCGCCTGGCACCCGCGGACGAACACGTGCTGATCAACCGCATCAAGGCGCTCGGCACGGTGGCGCAGGGCAAAGGCGTGGCGCTCCTGCTCGACGGTCACGCCGATCTCGCGGCGCGAACGGACGCGGACGGCGCGCATCTGACCGGCATCGATGCCTTCAACGCGGCGCTGTCGACGCTCAAGCCGCAGCGGATCGCCGGCTGCGGCGGTCTGACGACGCGCCACGACGCGATGTCCGCCGCCGAAGCCGGCACGGACTACGTGATGTTTGGCGAGCCCGACTCGGCCGGGCGCCGCCCGGCGTTCGACGCGGTACTCGAGCGCGTCGCCTGGTGGGCCGAGGTGTTCCAAGTTCCCTGCGTCGGATACGCGGCAAGCCTCGACGAGTTCGAGGCACTTGCGGACGCGCGGGCCGACTTCATCGCCGTCGGCGATCTTGTCTGGAGCGACGCGCGGGGAGCCGCGGCGGCGATCGGCGCAATCGCGCAGCGTCTTGCCGTCGCGGAGCCGGTGCAATGACCGCGCGCGCTGCCGCATCGATCATGCTCGCCGGCCTTGCGGCGTGCCTTTCGGCGCAGGTCGCACGCGCGCAGGGGCCGATGCAGATCGTGCCGCCGGCCGCCCAAGGCGAACCGCGCGTCACGCCACCGAACGAGCCGGCCGCCAAGAAGCCCGGCAAGAGGCCAGTCGCGAAGCGGGCAGCGCCCGGAGAGCCAGCGACGGTCAAGACCGAGCCGGTCACACCTTCAAGCGACACGCCGACGCGCACCGAGGTCACCGCGCTCAATCCGCCGGCCGCTCCCCCCGGCGCGCCGGGCGACATCGCCTACGGGGCGTTTCAGCGCGGGGAATACTTCGCGGCCTACAAGGAGGCGAACCGCCGCGCCAGCGAACGCGGCGATCCGGTCGCGATGACATTGATCGGCGAGCTCTACGCCAACGGTTACGGATTGCCCAAGGACGAGAAGAAGGCGCTTGCCTGGTTCTCGCTTGCCGCCGATCGCGGCGACCGCCAGGCGATGTTCTCGCTCGCGATGTTCCGCTTCAACGGCCGCGGAGCACCACAGGATCGCGCCGAGGCCGCGGTGTTGCTCGAAAAGGCCGCGAAGCTCGGCCATGTCGCCGCGCAATACAATCTGGCGCTGCTGTATCTCGAAGGCCGCGACGTGCAGCGCAACATGGCGCGCGCCGTCGAGCTGCTGACCACCGCCGCCGATGCCGGGAGCCCCGAGGCCCAATACGCGCTCGCGACGCTCTACAAGGACGGCAACGGCGTGCCGAAGGACCCGGTCATGGCCGCGAAGCTGCTGGGTTCGGCGGCGCGTGCCGGAGTCATCGACGCCGAGGTCGAATACGCGATCGCGCTGTTCAACGGAACCGGCGTGCCGAAGGACGAGAGCGCCGCGGCGGCGCTGTTCCGCAAGGCGGCCCAGAAGGGCAATCCGATCGCGCAGAACCGGCTCGCCCGCATTCTGGCGAGCGGACGCGGCCTGCCGGCCGATCCCGTGGCGGCGGCGCGCTGGCATATCATTGCGCGCACGGCCGGCCTGTCCGACGCGTGGCTGGAGAATTTCATTCAGAAGCTGAGCACGACCGAGCGCGAGACGGCCGAGCGGACCGCCAAGTTCTGGATTGCGGCTAGCGGGCCGCGGTCTTGACGGCGTCGTCATGTCCCGCGTAAGCGGGGCGTCCCCATGCCCCCGCGATCCGCCCTCCTCAACGTCATGATCGGCGCCGCGCGCAAGGCCGCGCGCGGCCTGACGCGCGACTTCGGCGAGGTCGAGAGCCTGCAGGTCTCGCTCAAGGGACCGGCCAATTTCGTCTCCGCCGCCGACCGGCGCGCGGAGGAAGTCGTGCGCGCCGAGCTCTCCAAGGCGCGTCCCGGCTATGGCTTCCTCGGCGAGGAAGGCGGCCGTCACGAGGGCAGCGACAAGACCCACACCTGGATCGTCGATCCGCTCGACGGCACCACCAA
>CAYZMR010000489.1:0-2810 GCA_964479515.1 uncultured Hyphomicrobiales bacterium
CCGCGCATGTAGTGCCGCTCGGGATGGTAGCTGTCGAACAGCTGGCTGGTCAGGGTGAGCCAAAGGTCAGCGACGACCTTGCCGATGCTCGGTGCTCTTTTGCTCTTTCCCATGACACATTCCCGTTCTCCAGGCGGGCACCGACGATCGGCTCCACTTGTGGGTCGCGACGCAGCGCCGCCTGGTTCAGTCCATGGTGCGGGCGAATTCGTTAAAATTTGTTATGATTTCGCCAGCGATGTCGGCGCATTTCGCCTCAAGCTTTCCGGATTCTTACCCTGAGCGCGGACCCTTCCCTGTCCGTCCAGAGCTACGCCGTGATCGCCGTCGCGTTTCGTCGGAAAGATCGTGCTCGCGCCGATGTGACCCGCGCGTGAGGACGCGCGATCCATCATCGTCTCTGCCGCAATACAATGGATCGGCGAACGGTCGGGCTCGGCGCTATTCGACCTTGGCGCCGGACTCTTTCACGACCTTGCCCCACTTCTCGATCTGCGCCGCAAGATGCGCGGCGAACTGCTCGCGCGTGCCGCCGACTGGCTCGACGCCCTGATCGGCGAACTTCTGCCGCACATCCGGCATCGCCAAGATCGCGTTGAGTTCCGCATTGAGCTTGGCGAGCACGGCGGGCGGGGTCGCGGCGGCCGCGACCAGCCCGAACCAGACGCCAACCTCGTAACCGGGCACGCCGGCTTCCGCGACGGTCGGGACGTCGGGGAGCGAGGGCGCCCGCGTCGCGCTGGTGATCGCGAGCGCACGCAAGGTCCCGGCCTTCACCTGCGTGATCACGTTCGGAACGTTGTCGAACGCGACCTGAAGGTGACCGCCCATCAGGTCGGTTTCCATCGGCGCGCTGCCCTTATAGGGCACGTGGATCATCTCGGTGCCGGTCATCATGCGGAACAGCTCCATCGAAAGATGGTTCGACGAGCCGCTGCCGGTTGAGCCGTAGCTCAGCTTGCCGGGCGCGGCCTTGGCTGCCGCGATCAGTTCCTTGACCGAATGCACCGGAAAATCGTTGTTGACCACCAGCAGGTTCGGCGTCGTCCCGGCAAGGATCAGCGGCGCGAAGTCCTTCACGGTGTCGTAGGGCAGGTGCGCGTAGAGCGTCGGGTTCACGGCGAACGGGAACGCGACCACGAGCAGCGTGTAGCCGTCGGGCGCGGCTTTCGCGACCACGTCGGTGCCGATCAGCGTGCCGCCGCCGGCGCGGTTCTCGACCACGGTCGGCACGCCCCAGGCCTCGCTGAACTTGTTCGCCACGATACGGCCGAGCGTGTCGTTGAAGGCGCCGGGCGTGTAGGGAACGACGATGCGGATCTGCCGGTCGGGGTATTCGGCGCGCGCGACCGAGGCCGTCAGCGCGACAATCGCAAGCAGCAGGCCAAGGCTGCGTAGCACGCGCACTGCTGGTTCATACATATCCAGGCCCTTCGATCGGCGGATGCGCGGCGAGGAAGCTCTCGTCGACCTCCACGCCGATGCCCGGCGCCTCCAGCGGCCGCACATTGCCGTCGCGGTCGACCGTGTAAGGCTGGCTCGTCAGCGCGTCGCGGAACAGGTTGTTCTTCGACACGTCGCCCTCGAAATAGCCGCCATTGTCGATCGCGGCCAGCACGTGGATCGTCGCCGCCATGTTGAGGCCGGTCATGCAGGTGTGCGGGTTGATCGGCAGCTTGTAGGCCGACGCCATCGCGGCGATACGCAGGAGCTCGGTGATGCCGCCGGTCTTCGACAGGTCCGGTTGGAGGATCGTGATGGCGCCATCGTCGAGCACGCGGTTGAACTCAAAGCGGGTGAAGTGGTTCTCGCCCGAGGCGAGCGGCACGCGGCCGAAGCCGGAAGCGAGCTTGTAGCTGCGATAGTCGTGTGGTGGGAACGGCTCTTCCAGCCAGCCGACATTGTGTTCGTCCATGCCCGACATCACGGCGCGGGCGTCCTTGACCGTATAGGCGGTGTTGGCGTCGGTGAGGATGTCGATGCCATCGCCGACCGCCCTGCGCACCGCCGCGATGCGCGCGAGGTCGCGCGCCGGGCTGTCGCCGACGCGCAGCTTCACGGCCTTGTAGCCGGCGGCGAGGAGGGGCTGCACCTCGTCGACCAGCGCGGAAGGGTCCTGGTAGCCCAGCGAAACGCCGCCCGCGTAAGCCGGAATGGCTTTCTGCGCGCCGCCGAGCAGCCGATAGAGCGGCCAGCCGACAGCCTTGCCGCGGATGTCCCACAGCGCCATGTCGATGCCGCTCATCGCCATGGCGCAGGCCGCGCCCATGCCGTGGCTTGCAAGCTGACGCGAATAGATGCGGTTCCAGACGCCGACGACATCGGCGGCGTTCATGCCGAGGACGAGCTGGCGCAGGGTCGTGTTGACGAGTTGCGCGATCGCCGTATGGGCGCGGCCGTGATGCGACTCGCCGTAGCCGATCAGGCCGCCTTCGGTCGTCACTTTCACGACGACCGCGTCGCGCTTGACCGCGCGGCCGATGCCGAGCGTGACGCTTTGACCGGGAGGGATGGGATAGGACGTGGGATAGGCCTTCACGTCCCGAATACGCAAATCCTTGTCCGTTGAACTCGGATCTTGAGCCGACATCGGTCCTCCCGCACGCTGATTTTGGCCGGTTATCGCATCCAGCCGCGGCAATCGCCAGCGGGACGCTTGCCCTCATTCGGTTCGATCGCTACATCAGCGCCGAATTCCCCGACATTCAGCGAGGCAGGGTCTTGGCCCGTCAATTCATCTATCACATGCAGGGTCTCTCCAAGACCTATCCGACCCGCAAGGTGTTGGAGAACATCAACCTGTCGTTCTA
>CAYZMR010000490.1:0-2808 GCA_964479515.1 uncultured Hyphomicrobiales bacterium
TTGTGGCGCTCCGGATTGTTGAACACCACGTAGCCGACGCCGCCCTCTTTGCGCGAAAGCACCTTCTTGGGGCTAGCCATCTCGTTCATGTCGATTTCTTTCTCACAAGGTCTTGGAAGCGTGCAACGTGTTGATCTCGTCTTTGGTAAAGCCAAACTCGGCCAGAATCTCGTCGGTGTGCTCGCCGAGCATCGGCGGCGGCGCCACGATCGCGCTCGGCGTGCGCGACAGCCGCACGGGCTGCCCGACCAGCGTGATCGTCTCTTGCTTCTGCGTCCGCACCGGCTTGGCGATCGCAAGGTGCTTGACCTGCGGATCGGCGAACGCCTGATCGATCGAATAGATGGGCCCACAGGGCACGCCGGCCTTGTTGAAGGCGTCGACCCAATACGCGCTGGTGTTCTTGAGGGTTTCGTTTTCAATCACGGCGTTGAGCGCATCGCGGTTCTGCTGCCGCGCCGCGCCGGTCGCATAGTCCGGATGCTTGGCGACGTCCGGAATACCCAACGTTACACAGACCTTCTCCCACATCTTGCCCCCGGCGGCCGCGATGTTGATGTAGCCGTCGGAGGTCTTGAACACGCCGGTCGGGATCGAGGTCGGGTGATTGTTGCCGGCCTGCGGCGGCACGACGCCGCCGGTGAGCCAGCGCGTCGCCTGGAAGTCGAGCATGAACAATTGCGCCTGCAGCAGCGAGGTGTCGATCGCCTGGCCCTTGCCGGATTCCTCGCGCTCCAGCAGCGCCACCATGATGCCCATGGCGGCGAACAGGCCGGCGGTGAGGTCCGCGACCGGGATACCGACGCGCACCGGACCCTGGCCCGGCAATCCCGTGATCGACATCAGCCCGCCCATGCCTTGCGCGATCTGGTCGAAACCGGGACGGTTCGCATACGGCCCGTCCTGTCCAAAACCCGAAATGCTCGCATAAATCAGGCGCGGATTGACCGCCGAGAGCGCCTCGTAATCGATGCCGAGCCGCTTCTTCACGTCGGGGCGGTAATTCTCGACCACGACGTCGGCCTTCGCCGCCATCTTCTTGAGCACCGCCACGCCTTCGGGCGATTTCAGGTTCAGCGTGATCGAGCGCTTGTTGCGGTGCAGGTTCTGGAAGTCGGAGCCGTCGCGTGGTCCGCCCAGGCCTTCGCCTTCCGTCATGTGCTCCGGCATCTCGATCTTGATGCAATTCGCGCCCCAGTCGGCGAGCTGGCGCACGCAGGTCGGGCCCGCGCGAACGCGCGTGAGGTCGAGGACGGTGAAGCGGTTCAACGCGGTGGAGGCGCGAGGGAACATGCGAGTTGGTCCGGCAAATTAGGGTGTCAGGAGGCGACAATCCCCGATATCGCCCCTGTTTGTCTATGGGGTGAGCCGTCACCCTGAGGTGCGAGCCATAGCGCGTCAAAGACGCGCGTAACCGCGCTGATGGCGAGCCTCGAAGGGCGACGGCGGTTTTCGGAGTGTACGGCCATCCTTCGAGGCTCGCCTTCGGCGGGCACCTCAGGATGACGGCGGAGTTGCTCACGCAGCGACCCGCGCGCCCATCTCCCGCTCGATGCGCCCCGCGAGCGCCTCGCTGACGCCCGTCATCGGCGCGCGCACCTCCGGACTGTCGATCAGTCCGGCGCGCCACAGCCAATGCTTGATCGGCGCGGGGCTCGGTTCGGCGAACAGGAGCCGCGGGAGATCGACCAGCCTTTGCCACGCCCGCAATGCGCCCGGCTGATCACCATCGATCAGCATCCGGCGGATCGCCGCGAAGCGCGCGGTCTCGACATGCGCTGCCGCCAAAATACCGCCGTCGGCGCCATGCGTCAGCGCGCCATAGAACAGCGCGTCCTCGCCGGTCATCACCGAGAACCCCGGCGGCCGCGCGCGCATAAAGTCGAACGACTGCGCCTGATCGGCGCAGCAGTCCTTGAGGCCGATGATATTGTCGATTTCGACAAGACGCAGCAGCGTATCGTTGCCGAGATTGACGCCGGTGCGGTACGGGATGTTGTAGATCGCGATCGGTCGCGCGGTCGCGCCGCCGAGCGCCGCGAAGTGCCGATAGAGCCCCTCCTGCGAGGGCCGCGTGTAATACGGGCACGCGATCAGATAGCCCTCGACCGGCCAGGGCGCCGTGCGGACAAGCGTCTTCACCATCTTGCGGGTATCGCTGCCCGAGAGGCCGAGATAGACCGGGATCTGGCCCGAGACCTCGGCCGCAATGACCGCGACGAGCCGCTCGGTCTCAGCCTCGTCGAGCGTCAGTCCCTCGCCAGTGGTCGCCGCGAGGATCAGGCCGTCGACCGGTTCCTCCAGATAATGGCGCGCCAATCGACGCAGCGAATGCCCGTCGAGCGTCCCGTCCCGGAACGGCGTGATGAGCGGCAGCCAGAGTCCTTCAATGCGTTGAGCGTCCATGATCCTCTCCTCAGTGGATGCCGGAGGAGCGGGGCGCGCACGAACAAAAACACCCCGTCCGTCACCGGCGGGGTTCCCGATTTTCCTGAAAGCGTGGCGGCGGCTAATCCGACGCGGCGGAAAATCCGAAAATCCCCCGAACGGAGGATTTTTTGGATTTCAGCGTGCGGCGCGCATCAGCCATGTCGCGATTATCGAGGCCGTTGGTACCGATGTCAACGAAACCCTCACCGCGATTCACGCGGTCGAAACCTCTCCGCGCTAGAGTGATACGAAACAACTTCATCAAAAATTCACCACGTGGCGTCCCATGACCGTTCCCCGCTCTGCGCTCGAAATCCGCGGCCTCGTGAAGTCCTTCGACCGCCCCGCGGTCGACGGCCTCGACCTCACCGTGCGCAC
>CAYZMR010000491.1:0-2788 GCA_964479515.1 uncultured Hyphomicrobiales bacterium
GGCGAGCCGAAATCCTCGGAAAACTCGCTCCAGCCGACGATGCCTTCATCGGTCGTGAGCTTCACGAAACTGTAGTTGCGCCAGCCCGCATCGCAGGCGAGCGTCTCGATACGAGCGACCTTCATCAGGCGAGCCTCCCCGGCCGATGCCTATCGGCATCGGCACCGAGGCTAGCAGGCCGCAACGGCCCTGCGCGAGGTGTCAGCCCGCCCCGCACATGGCGGTGGCGGAGCGCAGGCGCGCCGCGACGGTCTCGAAACCGCTCGGCGGGCCGGCGTAGTGCGTGCGCGCGAGATGCCGGTCCTTGGCGAACGCCTCGGCGGGGCTGAATGGGGCGATCTCGTCATTGCCGACGCGCGCCGCATAGCGAAAGGCACCGCTGCAGTATTTCGGCGTGGAGACCCCAGACACCATCAGGGTATCGGGCCGGTAGATGCTGGCGATGCTTGGGGAGGGACAGGAAAACAGGATCAGCGCCGCGGTGAGCGACAGACTGGGGATGTTGAACCGGTAGCGGTACGACGGGGACATGCCTTGCCTCCTGCCGATGCGACGAGCCTCCTTGCCTCTCTGCGACGCCTCGGCAGATCGGGTACCCCTGACTGGCCGGTAACCCTTTAGACTGCGGGCCGGTTCCAAGCCGGAACACGAGCTGCCTTCCCTCAAGGGTCCTCCCGATTGGTCAATGAATCCTTAATGCCGGGCACTGGGCTGAATACGGAGCGCCGTTCGGCCCCTCCAAACTGTTGTTTTTTGGGGTTCGGTCTGCCATAACGCGCCCCTTCCGCCGCCCGGCTAAAGGGCTGCCGTGGCGGTGGTGATGTGCCTCACGCACACGCTCAGTCGAGAGCAGATGCCGGTGACCCGGGCCTTTGGCTCGCCGTTCCGGCCAAACAGGAGAGCAAAATGCCCAAGATCAAGACCAAGTCGGGCGCTAAAAAGCGCTTCAAGGTGACGGGCACCGGAAAGGTGCTCTACGCCCACCGCGGCAAACGCCACGGCATGATCAAGCGGACCAAGAAGCAGATCCGCCAGCTGCGCGGCACCAATGTGCTGTTCAAGACCGACGGCGACAACATCAAGAAATACTTCCTGCCGAACGGTTGACCACGGCGAAAGCCACTGAACCCACGTTGCCCGCATCTGAAGGAGATCAGCCATGGCCCGCGTCAAACGGGGCGTCACGTCCCATGCCAAGCACAAGAAGGTCCTCAAAGCCGCCAAGGGCTTTCACGGCCGGCGCAAGAACACGATCCGCATCGCCAAGCAGGCGGTGGAGAAGGCGAACCAGTACGCCTTCCGCGACCGCAAGCGGCGCAAGCGCACCTTCCGGGCGCTGTGGATCCAGCGCCTGAACGCGGCGGTGCGCCCGTTCGGCCTCAACTACAGCCGATTTATCGACGGCCTCGCGAAGGCCGGCGTTACGGTCGACCGCAAGGTGCTGTCCGATCTCGCGATCCGCGAGCCGGCGGCGTTCCAGGCGATCGTCGAGACGGCCAAGGCGGCACTGCCCGCCGCGGCCTGATCGATCGTCCGTCCTTCCGAGGCCAATCGACCGGGGCGAAGAACCCCGGACGGTTGCGTGTTCGCGCGAACGCGATCCTGCCAGGCAGGCCATGATGACGCCGAAGGAAAAATCGCTCTATCACCAGATCCACCCGGCCAAGCTCGCGACCGATCTCGCGGCTTCGGTGATCTCGCTCTATTTCTTCTGGCAGCATCAATTGGTGATCGCGCTGGCGCTGCATTTCATTCCGCCGCTGGTCGCGTCGGGATTGCTGATCCGCTACGGCGCCCTGGAGCGGTATCGGGATTCCGCGTTCGGCCGCTATGTCGAGCGCAACATGACGCGCGTGATCGAGCTCGTGCGGCTGTTCGGCGACCTCGTGACGGTCGTCGGCGCGTGGTATCACGACTGGCTCCTGATCGCGGCGGGGTTCGCCCTGGTGCTCGGCGCCTGGTGCAACGGCTTGCTGCCGACCGCGCGGGCGCGCCGATAGCGGGGATGACGATGATCGACCCGGCCTATGCGCGGCGCATGGCGCGCTACAATCGCTGGCAGAACCAGAACCTCTACGGCGTCGCCGACCGTCTCTCCGACGCGGAACGCCGGCACGAGCGCGGCGCGTTCTTCGGCTCGGTGCACAAGACGCTGAGCCACCTCTTGTGGGGCGATCGCGTGTGGATGAGCCGCTTCTCCGGCGGATCGAGGCCCGAGGTCGGCATCGCCGGCTCGGTTTCGCTCTATCCGGATTGGGACGAACTCAAGCGCGAGCGCGCTGCGTTCGACGAGGAGATCATCGCGTGGGCCGATGGTGTCGATGCCGCCTGGCTCGCCGGCGATCTCACTTACTATTCGGGCGGCGCGAAACGTGACATCACCGCGCCGAAATGGCTGCTGGTGACCCACATGTTCAATCACCAGACGCACCATCGCGGCCAGGTGCACTGCCTGCTGACGCAGGCCGGCGGCCGACCGCACGACACCGACTTGCCGATGCTGGCGGAGTGAAGCAATGAGCGACGTAGCGACGCTTGAACCGGAAATCCTCGGCGCGATTGCCGGCGCAGCCGACGAAGCCGCGCTCGAGGCCGTGCGCGTCGCGACGCTGGGAAAAAGCGGCTCGGTGTCGGCGCTGCTCAAGACGCTCGGCGGCATGACGCCGGACGAGCGCAAGCAGCAGGGCCCGCTGATCAACGGCTTGAAGGAGCGCGTCACGGCGGCGATCGCGGCGCGGCGCGAGGCGCTGAAAGGTTTAGCGCTCGACGCGCGGCTCAACACCGAGAC
>CAYZMR010000492.1:0-2786 GCA_964479515.1 uncultured Hyphomicrobiales bacterium
CCTCACGCCGCTTTCTCCATCGGGGCGGCGGGCACCGGATAGGTCTTCATGTCGCGGATCGCGACGCGCGCCGAGATCGTGCCCTTGCGGCCGTCCTCGAAGGTGACCTCGGTCGCGACGTCGGCCTGCTTCGAGCCATCGTACAGCGCCTGCACGAGCGCTGCGTAGCGCTCGCCGATGAAGCCGCGCCGCACCTTCATGGTGCGTGTGAGCTCGCCGTCGTCGGCCTCCAGCTCCTTGTGCAGCACCAGGAAGCGCTTGATCTGCGACCCCGCCATTAAGGGCTCTTCGGACAGCGACTTGTTCACCTCGTCGACGTGGGCGGCGAGCATCTCGTAGACCTTCGGATGGCCGGCGAGCTCCTGGTAGGAGCCGTACACGACGTTGTTGCGCTCCGCCCACGAGCCGACCGCGACCATGTCGATGTTCAGCATCACGGTGACGAAATCGCGCTTGTCCCCGAGCGCGACCGCCTCCTTGATGTTGGGATAGAATTTGAGCTTGTTCTCGATGTACTTCGGCGCGAATAGGCTGCCGTCGGTGAGCCGCCCGACATCCTTGGCGCGATCGATGATCTTTAGGTGACCTGTCTTCTGGTCGAAGAAGCCAGCATCGCCGGTGCGCACCCAGCCGTCCGGCGTCTTGGTCTCGGCGGTCTTCTCGGGGTCCTTGTAATATCCAGCGAACACGCCCGGCGACTTGAACAGCACCTCGCCGTTCTCGGCGATCTTCACGTCGACGCCGATGTTCGGCTTGCCGACCGTGTCGGGATAGATTTCGCCGTCCGGCTGCGCCGTGATGTAGACCGACGCCTCGGTCTGGCCGTAGAGCTGCTTCAGGTTCAGCCCGAGTGCGCGGTAGAAGCGGAAGATCTCCGGCCCGATCGCCTCGCCCGCCGTGTAGCCGACGCGGATGCGCGACAGGCCGAAGCGGTTCTTCAGCGGGCCGTACACCAGAAATTCGCCAACCGAATAGACAAGGCGCGCACCGAGCGGGACCGGCTCCTTGTCGAGGATCTTCTCGCCCCATTTGCGCGCATGATTGATGAAGAAACGGAACATGCGGCGCTTGAGCGCACCCGCGTCCTCCATGCGCACCATCGTCAGCGTCAGCATGTTCTCGAATACGCGCGGCGGGGCGAACGCGTAGGTCGTGCCAAGCTCGCGCCGGTCCTCGATGATGGTCTCGCCGGCCTCCGGACAATTGACGCAGAAGCCCGCCACATAGTGCTGCGCATAGGAGAACAGGTGGTCGCCGACCCAGGCGAGCGGCAGATACGCGACGGTCTCCTCGTTCTCGTCGAGCTTGTCGAACAGGTTGCCGTTGCGCGCCGAGATGATGCAGTTGTCGAAGGTGAGCATCACGCCTTTCGGCCGCCCGGTCGTGCCTGAGGTGTAGAGGATCACCGCGAGGTCGCCGCCCTTGCCCTTGTCGACCTCGGCCTCCCAGCGCTTGAGGCAGTCAGGATCGGCGGCGAGCTTCTCCCGCCCGACTTTCTGCACGTCATTGATCCAGGCGAGGCTGGTGCGGTCGTAGTCCCGCAAGCCGCGCGGCTCGTCATAGACCATGTGGCGCAGCGAGGGGACGCGATCCGAGATCGACAACACCTTGTCGACCTGCTCCTGGTCTTCCGCCACCGCCAATGCGACCTCGGCGTGCCCGAGCACATAGGCCATCTCGTCGGCCACCGAATCCGCATAGATCGGCACCGGCACGGCGCCGAGCGCCTGGCCGGCGCACATCGCCCAATACAGCCGCGGACGGTTGGAGCCGACGATGGCGAACCTGTCGCCGCGCTTGAGGCCGAGCTCGGCAAGGCCGATCGAGAACGTCCTCACCTCGTCGAGGATTTGGCTCCAGGTCCACGCCTGCCAGATGCCGAGATCCTTGTGGCGCATGGCGGTGCGGGCGCCGCGCGCCGCCGCATTGTGGATCAGGAGCTTCGGAAACGTATCCGCGTCATCTGCGCGATCGATCGCCACGACGCCTCCCCTCTGAAGGCGCGCGCATCGGCCGGACACATCCGGCCGAAAAGAACGCGCCTGCTGCTCGCCCCGCGCCGCCGTTTCCCGGCGGACCGTCTTTTGCGGCATATGAAATGACCGGCCGGACGGGGTCAAGGCTTGGTGACGCCTAAACAATTGGCCTTTCGTCGCGGTTGGCCTCTCGCACCGCGGAATGCATGCGCGTCATCCGCCGGCGCGCTGCCCAGAAGCCTCGCTCTCCGCGTATAGTCGCGGCAACCAGAACCGTCGCGGAGGGTATGCCCATGAGCCAGAACACCGACATGACCATCCGCGACGTGCGCGTGAGCATCCTGCGCATGCCGTGGGCGAACCCCGATTGGATCAAGGGCCACGCGCTCGGACCGGATCGCGGCATCCTCATCGTCGATGTCGAGACCGCCGGCGGCGTCACCGGCATGGGCTATCTGTTCCACTTCCGCCCCGGCCTCAAGTCGATCGCAACGTTCCTCGAGGAAGTCGTCATCCCGCGCGTGAAGGGCAAGGACGCGACCGCCGTCGAGGCGATCTGGCGCGACCTTTGGGTCACCACGATGACTTATGGCCGCGGCGGCATCGCCGTGATGGCAATGTCGGCCTTGGACATTGCCCTGTGGGACGCCGTCGGCAAGCGCGCCGGCCTGCCGCTGCATCGCCTCTGGGGCCATTACCGCTCGAAGATCCCGATCTACGGCTCCGGCTGCTTCCGCGGCGCCGGCGGCGACGGGATGATCGAGAAGGCGCTGACCTACGTGAAGCAGGGCTACAAGGCGATCAAGATGC
>CAYZMR010000493.1:0-2776 GCA_964479515.1 uncultured Hyphomicrobiales bacterium
GCAGCGAGTGATAGACCCAGCCTTCGGCGCCCTCCCAGTCGCGGATGCGGCGCCAGTTGTCGGACTCGGCGATCACCTCAACCGGCAGCGCCGAGCGGTTGTACACCCAGGCGACCTCGTGATCCTTGGCGGGCCCCGCGCGGACATTGACCTTGTCGGTCTTGAGGCTGACGAAGCGCGGGACCCGAAGGCCGCTCGCGGAACCGATCGTCACCTGGTCGCCGGCTTGCGCCGCGCCGATGCCCGCCACGATGACGATTGCGGCCATGACACCTGCGAGAGCGATTCCCCTGATCTTGTCCATCCTAGCGTCCACTGATCCCTTCACACCGCCGCCCCGAACGACCCGCACATCCCGACAAGCCCGGGCCGGGACCGGCCGGCAGCCCATCACGCCACTGCCGCCTTGTGTTGGCCCGGCCATCTGCTAGAGAGGGACCAGCCTTGAACCCCCCGTGCCTCGTTCGGAGGCCTCCGGCTTCAGTTTCCGCCGAGGCGGGTTAAAGAGGGCTGAACGTCCGCGACATGCGGCCTCCCTCGGGCCCTTCTGGGCGTTCTGCGCAAGGAGCGGGAGCGAGGATGGCGAAGGGTCGAAAGCCGCTGGTCGTCGTCACGCGCAAGCTGCCGGACACCGTCGAGACGCGCATGCGCGAATTGTTCGACGCGCGCCTCAACCTCGACGACAAGCCGATGACGCAGGCCGAGCTCGTCGAGGCCGTCAAAACCGCCGACGTGCTGGTGCCGACCGTGACGGACCGCATCGACGCCGCGGTGCTCGGCCAATCCGGCGAAAAGCTCCGCCTGATCGCGAATTTCGGCAATGGCGTCGACAACATCGACGTCGCTACCGCGCTGCAGCGCGGCATCACCGTCACCAATACGCCCGGCGTGCTGACCGAGGACACCGCCGACATGACGATGGCGTTGATCCTCGCGGTTCCGCGCCGCCTCGCCGAAGGCTCGGTCGTGCTCACCGGCGACAAGGAATGGAACGGCTGGACGCCGACCTGGATGCTCGGCCACCGCATCCACGGCAAGCGGCTCGGCATCATCGGCATGGGACGCATCGGCCAGGCGGTCGCGCGGCGCGCCAAGGCCTTCGGCCTGCAGATCCACTACCACAACCGCAAGAGGGTCGCCGCGGCGATCGAGGAAGAGCTGGACGCGACCTATTGGGAGAGCCTCGACCAGATGCTCGCCCGCATGGACATCATTTCGGTCAACTGCCCGCACACGCCCGCAACCTATCACCTGCTCTCGGCGCGCCGGCTCAAGCTGATGCGGACCGACGCCTATATCGTCAACACGGCGCGCGGCGAGGTCATCGACGAGAACGCGCTGACCCGCATGATCGAAGCCGGCGACGTCGCGGGCGCGGGCCTCGACGTGTTCGAGCACGAGCCGGCCGTGAATCCCAAGCTGGTCCGGCTTGCGCGCAACGGCAAGGTGGTCATCCTGCCGCATATGGGCTCGGCCACCATCGAGGGGCGCGTCGACATGGGCGACAAGGTGATCATCAACATCAGGACCTTCATGGACGGCCACAGGCCGCCGGATCGGGTCCTGCCGTCCATGCTGTGAATGGAAGTCTGCTCATGACGAAAGCGACGCTTGCCGGCCACGTTCTCACGCTCGCGCTGCTGGTGGCGCCCGCTGCCTCCGCGTCGGCACAGACCATGACGGTCGACGAATTCCGCCGCGAGCTGGTCGGCATGCCGCTGTGCGGGACGCCGGACACCGGGCCGCTCGCCGGCAAGTCGCTCTGCACTGTGCATATGCCCGACGGGACAGCCATTCTGGCCGGCTCGGGACTGGTGGTGAAAGGACTCTGGGAAGCCGACGGCGGACGCATCTGCCGCCGCAATGCCGGCGATCCCGTCGACCGCCGCCGCTGCGTCGACTATGTGCGCGTCGACGCCAGTCATTTCCGCAACAGCGACGGGGTGCAGTTCTGCCTCGGCCCGTGCGGCGGCGATAAGCCATAACGCGACCGGTTTCGCCGCCTGTTTTGGCCGGCTGCATTTACGCCGCAACCTGTCGTATCATGTTCCAGGAGAATCGTTTTTCGGAGGACCATCGATGCGTGCAGCCACTGCGGGCGTCGTGATCGCCGCCCTCCTCGGTCTTGGCACCGCGCTCGCGGCGACGAAGCTCGCCCCGAGCGAAATCCAAGCGACCTTCTTCAACGGCCAAGCCTTCACGGCCGCGACGACGTCGGGCGTCAAGTTCAAGTTCGTCTTCACGGCCGACGGCAAGGTCACGCGCGAGCCGCAGGACAAGGCCGGCGTCAAGGGCGAAGGCACCTGGAAGCTCAGCAAGGACGGCTTCTGCACCACCTGGAAGGGCAGCAAGGCGAACTGCTACACGCTCGTCGTCGTCGACAAGAACAAGTGGTCGGTCGTGAAGGGCGCGACCACGGTCGCGGTGTGGAGCAAGTAGCGCGAAGCGCGTGTCCCGGGCGCGGCGCAGCATGAGCGTAAGCGAACGGTGCGACGCAGACCCGGGATCCCGGTTTCTTTCCTTCTTTGAAGCAACCGGGGTCCCGCATCTGCGGTGCATCGCTGACGCGCTGCACCGCGTGCGGGACACGGCTCATTGGTGCCCGCTCAAATCCCTGATCGTCGGCGTCTCGCCCGACAGCGGATTACCCGAATCCCATGCGTAGGACAGCGTCTCGAAACGCAGCGCGCGCGCATCGACCATCAACAGCCTGCCCACCAAGCCCTCGCCGAAGCCGACGATCTCGCGGATCACTTCGAGCGCCATCATCGAGCCG
>CAYZMR010000494.1:0-2775 GCA_964479515.1 uncultured Hyphomicrobiales bacterium
TCACGGTGTCGTACATGTGCCAGCGCCAGTCGTCCTCGCCCATGTTGCCGAGCGAAGCCGCGATCCCGCCTTGCGCGGCGACCGTGTGCGAGCGGGTCGGAAACACCTTGGTGATGCAGGCGGTGCGCAGTCCCGCCTCGCTGCAGCCAACGACGGCGCGCAAGCCCGCGCCGCCGGCCCCGACCACCACGACGTCGTAGGCGTGGTCCTGGATCGGATAGGCGTGGCCGTTGATCGCCGGCCCGGTGCCGTTGCTCGAACCGTTGGTCGCCATCGATCTAGACTCCGGAGGACAGCTTGAGGATCGCGTAGGCCGCCGCCGCCGCGACCGTGATCGCGAAGAACGTGTTCGCGATCAGGGCCGCGAATTTCCAGGTCTCGTCATGCACGTAGTCCTCGATGACGACCTGCATGCCGATCTTCATGTGATAGGTGACCGAGCCGATGAACAGCAGCATGACGATCGCGACCAGCGGGCTGCCGAGGGTCTGGATCGCGGTCGCGTGGCTGCGTCCGAGCAACGCTACCAGGATGATGATGAAGAAGATCGTGAGCGGCACGTTGGCGAGCGCGGTGAGGCGCTGGTGCCAGAAATGCTCGGTGCCGGACTTGGCCGAGCCGAGGCCGCGCACGCGGCCGAGCGGGGTGCGGATGCTCATCGGCCGCCTCCCATCACGGCGTAGCCGACGACCCACAGAATGATCGTGATGGCGATCGAGCCGGCAAGCCCGGCGCGCACCAGCCACTCGCGCTCAGTCGGCCCGAAACCGTGGCCGCTGTCCCAGATGAAATGGCGGATGCCGCCGAACATGTGGTGCACCAGCGCCCAGGTATAGCCGAACAGGATGACCTCGCCGACCAGCGTGCCCATGAACCACTGCACCTTGGCGTAGGCGTTCGGGCCCGTCGCCGCCGCCAACAGCCACCACACCAAGAGCAGCGTACCGGCATAGAGCGCCATGCCGGTCGCCCGATGGACGATCGACATCGTCATCGTCAGCGTCGGCTTGTAGATCGAAATGTGGGGCGAAAGCGGCCGTTGAACGGGGGCGCGGAGGTCGGCCATCGTCAGTGTCCAGTCATGTCAGTTCGCGGGACGCGAAGTCTCGCGTCGTTGGTAACCAAACTCGGGAAGTGCCGCAATCGACCTGGCGGCACTCCCGGCAGTTCTGCGCAACCTTGTCGACGCCTTGCGACACGCAAACTTCACGCCATCTCTTTACTTCGTGTATGACGAAGACTATTCCTCGGAATAGCTCAAATCCATGAGCATTTGGCGGAGGGAGCCTTCGCTAAATGCGAAGGATCGGTCTACCGATATGCGTGTCGACCTCGTCGATCTCAGCCTTTTCCGCCACGTCGTCGAGGCGGGAAGCATCACGCATGGCGCGGATCGCGCGCATTTGGCGCTCGCCGCAGCGAGCACGCGAATCCGCAACATGGAGGCCTCGATCGGCGTCGTGCTGCTGACCCGCGGGCGCCAGGGCGTGACGCCGACGCAGGCCGGTCGCACGCTGCTGCAGCACGCGCGCACGATGCTGGCCCAGGCCGAGCGGCTGCGCGAGGACCTCGGCGCCTATGCGGGCGGGGCCGCGGGCCAGGTACGCGTTCTCTCCAACACCAATGCGCTGACCGAATTCCTTCCCGAAACACTGAGCGCGTTCCTCGCCGCGCATCCGAATGTGAGCGTCGATCTGGAGGAGCGGCTGTCGGACGAAATCGTCGGACTGATCGCCGAAGGCGTCGCCGACATCGGGATCGTGGCCGGAACCGTCGATGCGGGCCGGCTGGAGACGTTTCCGTTCCGTAGCGACCGTTTCGTGCTCGTGGTCGCGCGCGATCATCCGCTCGCGCGCAGGGCCAGAATAGGATTTTCCGAGGTGCTCGATCATGACTTCGTCGGCCTCGACCGCGCGAGCGCGTTGCAGCGCTTTCTCGCCGACAAGGCCGCGCGCGCCGGACGATCGATCCGGTTGCGCATCCAGTTGCGCTCGTTCGACGGCGTGTGCCGCCTGGTGGAGCGCAATGTCGGCGTCGGCATCGTGCCGGAGACGACCGCGCGCTGGGCGGCCAAGACGATGGCGATCAAGGCCGTCGAACTCACTGATCCCTGGGCGCTGCGCGATCTGTCGATCTGCGTGCGCGACTACAAGGCGCTGCCACATTACGCGCGGCAATTGGTGGATCACATGCGCGAGGAGCGACGGGAGATCACGTGACGCTTCGATGCGACGTACATGTCATCCCGGCCGAGCGAAGCGAGAGCCGGGACCCATAACCACCACCAGTTCTTGAGTCGCACGGATTGTGACTATGGATCCCGGGTTCGGCCCTGCGGGCCGCCCCGGGATGACAGCTCCGCTCACCGCGGCATCAGCACCCAATAATCCAGATCGAGGATCACGGACGGGTCGTCCGCCTCGCCCTGCTTGAGCGGAAAATCGGTGCACGGCTGGTCCTTGGTGGCGATCGTGCGCAGCCGGAGCGCGCCGACGTCGTCGCGTCCCGACAGCGCGGCCTTCGCCAGCACCTGGCTCCAGGCGAACACCGTGCAGCCGGCAAACAGCGGCGCGACATGCCGCCCGCCATTGATCGCCGCGATCTGGAAGGCGTTCGCGAGCCCGTTGAACGAGAGCGCGCGCGCGAGCGAGATGACGTGGCCGCCATAGATCAGCCGGCGGCCGAAGCGGTCCTTGCTCATCGCGTAATTGTTGAAATGGACGCGCGCGGTGTTCTGATAGAGCCGCGTCGCCATCTGGTGCTCGGCCTCTTCCA
>CAYZMR010000495.1:0-2768 GCA_964479515.1 uncultured Hyphomicrobiales bacterium
GCGCCGAGCACGAAATAGGCCGGCGCGCCGTACCAGGTGCGCATCTCCAGATCCATCATGCGCATGCCGACCGTGGCGGACGCCGCGCTGCCGAGGGTGAAGCCGTAATAGAGGAGCGCCCAGATCACCGCCACGGGTCCGATCAGCCAGAACAGCAGCCACCCAAGCCCGAACGTCACCAGCCCGAACATGAAGATGAACAGCGACAGGAAGATGAGCGGGACCGCCATGACGAACATGTCGATGATGAACGCGAAAATGCGCCGTTCCAGTACGCCCTCGAACAGCTCCGGTTGGGTTGCGGGATCGTAGGCGTGCGGCTGCACGCCGGCCGAGAAGCCCATTCGCCTTGGGTCGGTTCCGGGCATCGTCATGGTGGCCTCCAAAATCCTGATGACAGATGAGATTGGCATTTCGGCGGCGCAAGGGGGGCGACGCCCGCGCCGGCGCGACGGAACCAGCGGGTTGGCGTATCGTTGCGCGATGCGCGCGGAACGCCTCTCGGTGCTGCTCCTCGTCGCGCTGCTTGCGGGCTGCGCCGGGCCGATCGATTCCGAGCAGCTGCGCGTCTGCCGCCAGGTCCTGCCGGCGCTGCATCCGGACGGAACGACCCTGCGCGAGATCCGCGTGTCGCCGGCGACGCTCGGCAAGGTAGGCCTGCGCATCGACTATGCGGCGCGCGAGCCGGGCGCGGTCAATCGCGTGCATTTTGCCGCCTGTGGCTTCGGCGGGACCGCGCTCGAGGCCGACCGGCTCGACCTGGTGGCGCTCGACACCGATTCGGGCGCGCTCGGAGAGGCGCGGCTCCTCTATCTCAAGCGCTTCTGGCTCCCGGCGGTCGAGGCCGAAACGCTGCCGCCGGATGCGCTTGACGGTCTGCCCCGCATTCCCGCGGCCGCGGCCTACGCGTTGCAGCAGCTCTTCAATGGCATCGCGCTCGGCGCCGTCTATGCGCTGCTTGCGACCGCCTATTCGCTGATCTACGGGCTCACCGGGCGGCTCAATCTCGCCTTCGGCGAGATCACGGTGCTCGGCGCCTATGGGGCGATCGGCGCGGTCGCGGCGGCGGTCACGCTCGGGTTTGGCGATCCGCTTGGCGGGCTTGCGGTCGCGCTCGCGGTCGCGGGCGGACTGTCGGCCGGCTGGAGCGCGGTCGTCGGGCGTCTCGTCGTGGCGCCGCTGCACGCGCGCCACCGGCTCGGCCAGCCGATCCTGATCGCGACCGCCGCCGTGGCGCTGACGATTCAGGAATTCCTGCGCGTCCTGCAGGGCCCGCGCGAACGCTGGATGCCGCCGACCTTCAACGAGCCGATCGCGCTGGCGCGCGGCGGCGGTTTCGTCGTCACCGTCACGCCGATGCAGATCATGGTCGCAACCGCGGCGCTGACGGCGGCGTTCGGCGTATTGTGGCTGCTTGCGCGCTCGCGTTTCGGCAGGGCTTGGCGCGCCTTCGCCGACGATCCCAAGACCGCGGCGCTGTTCGGCGTCGATAGCGGCCGGCTGATCGCCGCGACCTTCGTGCTCGCCGGGTTATGCGCCGGGCTCGCGGGTTGGATCGTCGCGGTCTATTACGGCAACATCTCGTTCTCGATGGGCACGATGCTTGGTCTGAAAGCGCTGGTGGCGGCCGTCGTCGGCGGCATCGGCTCGGTGCCGGGTGCCTTTCTCGGCGGCATCTGCGTGGCGCTGGTCGAGGCGGCGTGGTCGGCCTACTTCCCGATCGAGGCGCGCGATATTGTGGTGTACGCGCTGCTGATCGTGGTGTTCGTGCTGCGGCCGGGGGGATTGCTGGGTTTCTCCGGACCGAAGCCCCGGGATGTGTAGGGAGGGCCTGTGACCGTCACGCTCGCCGACATCGAGGCCGCACGGCGCACCATCGGCGCCCAGGTGCTGCGCACGCCGATGCTGCCGGCACCGAAGCTCTCCGCGCTGACGGGCGCCGAGGTCTACGTCAAATACGAGAACCTGCAGGTCACGAACTCGTTCAAGGAGCGCGGCGCGCTCAACAAGCTGACGGCGCTCGGCGCGGAGGAACGCGCGCGCGGCGTCATCGCGATGTCGGCCGGCAATCACGCGCAGGCCGTCGCCTATCACGCCAAGCGCCTGCGCATCCCGGCGACCATCGTGATGCCGGTGACGACGCCGTTCGTGAAGGTCGCGGCGACCGAGCAGCACGGTGCGACCGTGGTCCTCGACGGCGAGAGCGTCGCCGACGCGCAGGTGCGCGCGGAAGGCATCGCGCGCGAGCGCAACCTCACCTGGGTGCACCCGTATGACGACGCCCGCGTGATCGCAGGCCAGGGCACGATCGCGCTGGAGATGCTGGAAGAGGTCAAGGACCTCGACGTGCTGGTCATCCCGATCGGCGGCGGCGGCTTGATCGCCGGCAATGCGATCGCGGCGCGCGGGGTCCGGCCGGGAATCGAGATTCTCGGCGTCGAATGCGCGCTCTACCCCTCGATGTGGAACAAGCTGCGCGCGCAAGACCGCCCGTGCGGCGGGGCGACGCTCGCCGAAGGCATCGCGGTGAAGAATGTCGGCACGCTCACCGAGCCGGTCGTGCGCGCGCTCGTCGCCGACATCGTCCTGGTCGAGGAGGACGCGCTCGAACGCGCCGTCAATGCGTTCCTGACGCTGCAGAAGACCATGGCCGAAGGGGCGGGCGCGGCGGGACTTGCCGCGATGCTCAGCGAACCGCGGCGCTTCGCCGGCCGCAAAGTCGGGCTCATTCTGTGCGGCGGTAACATCGACCCACGCATCCTCGCCTC
>CAYZMR010000496.1:0-2765 GCA_964479515.1 uncultured Hyphomicrobiales bacterium
TACGAGGAGCGCGGCGTCACCGCGACCGGACATGAGGCGATGGACACCGACACCACCGACAAGATGGACTCGGAGACCTACATCCTGCAGCACGGCCATTATCAGATCGAAGTGATGGCGAACCTCGACAAGGTGCCGCCGACAGGCGCGCTCATCGTCGTGACCTGGCCGAAGGTGCGCAAGGGGCTCGGCTTTCCGGCGCGCGCGTTCGCGATTCTGCCGTAAGCGTGGAGGGCGCAAGGCTCTTCCGCCTGCGGGTGCGCCGAGATAGCCTGCTCGGAAGGCCGCGAGACGGCCTGACAAATTCCCAAGGAGGATTCCATGTCCGCGCAACCCCGCAAGGTCGTGCATGCCGACATCAAGCCCGAGAATCCGCCCGAGCGCGCCTCGCACTATCTCGACGTGCCGAACATGCCGTGGGCGGCGACCAAATTTCCCGGCATAGAGATCAAGGTGCTGTATTCCGACGACAGCGGCATCACCACGGCGCTGTTCAAATTGGCGCCGGGCGCCGTGGTGCCGCTGCACGAGCACACCGCGCTGGAGCAGACCTATGTGCTCGAGGGCACGATCGAGGATCACGAGGGCGTCAGCGGACCGGGCCAGTTCGTCTGGCGGCCGGCCGGCAACCAGCATGAAGCGGTGTCGCCGAACGGCGCCGTCATCCTCGGCTTCTTCCTCAAGCCCAACCGCTTCGCCTACGGGGAGAAGTTCTTCACCGAGAAGGCATCGTAGCGGCGAGCCGGTCGCGCGCCGATCTGATGTGATGGTTAACGCCGAAGATCCCCTGGATGACCACCCCGCCGCCTTTGGCCTTTCAGGCAGGGTCGGCCCGCGAGGCGCCCCGTTTGTGACCGTCGGCGGCGACGAGAAAGCCGCTTTCCCATAGGCTTCTCCGGTCGAGCTTGGCGGGCGGCACGCGCGTCCGACGTGGGCCCTGATACCAGAGCATCGCGGCCGAGTCGCCGTTGCCCGCCTGCATCAGCATTTCATGAACGGGGGCAAGAACTTCGCTGGGGTATTCCCATTCGGCTCTGAGCGTGCAAGTCTCATCCGATCCCGGTGGAATGGGGTACAGCGTAGGGGGCTGCGGGTATGGCCGCCGGCAGATGCCGCCTATTGGCGGTACTGGCGATCCTTCTCGTCCCGGTCGCAGCGGCTGCTCAGGTCATTCCGCCGAGCGAGCAGCCTGGCCGGGAGCGTGAACGATTCGTCGAGCCGCAGGCCCCGCGCGCCCAGCCGGGCGGTCCCGCGATCACGCTTCCGAGCACAGTCGCGCCCGCCGGCGCCGAAGCCATCAGGTTGACGATCGGCCGGATCGTCGTCACCGGGGCTACGGTCTACAGCGAGGCGGACCTCGCGCCGCTCTACGCGGACCTTGTCGGCGGCGACGTCTCGCTCGCCTCGGTCTACGAGATCGCGCGCCGCATCACGGCCAAATACGGCGCGGACGGCTACGTGCTGTCGCGCGCCGTGGTACCGCCGCAGAACCTGGCCCCGCGCGACGCGACCGTGCGCATCCAGGTGGTGGAAGGCTATGTCGACAAGGTCGTGTGGCCGACCGAGAAGCTCGCCCGCTATCGCGACTTCTTCACCGATTACGCCGCCAAGATCACCGCCGACCGGCCCGCCAACATCCGCACGCTGGAGCGCTACCTCCTGCTCGCGAACGACCTGCCGGGCCTGAAATTCACGACCAGCCTGAAGCCGTCCGCCAACAACCCCAACGCCTCGACGCTGATCGTCGAGGTGGCGGAGAAGCCGATCGACGCGGCCGCGCGCGTCGACAACCGCGGCACGGCGGCGCGGGGCCCTTGGGAATATCTCGGCTCGGTCACGGCGAACAATTTCTTCGGCGCGCACGAAGCCTTCACGGTCACCTATGCGGGCACGTTCCAGCTCCAGGAGCTGCAATATGTCTACGCAAACTACCGCCAGGTGCTCAACAGCGAGGGCCTGACCGCGTTCGTGAACGCGAGCTACGGCTTCGGTAAGCCCGGCACCGCGCAGCTCGAACTGCTCGAATACAAGACGCGCTCGACCGTCGTCGAAGCGGGCTTGAGCTATCCGGTGATCCGCTCGCGCGAACGCAACCTGACGCTCTCGGCGCTCGGCTTCATGACCAATGACGACGGCGACCAGCTCGGGCAGCCGTTCTCGCGCGACCGGCTGCGCGGCTTCCGGCTGAAGGCCGACGGCGACTGGGCCGACATGTTCCTCGGCATCAACCAGGTGAACTTCACCTTCAGCCAGGGCATCCAAGGCCTCGACTCGACCACCAACGACAATCCGATCTCGTCGCGTCCGGGCGTCGGGCGCGTCGACTTCGACAAAGTCGAGGCGACCGCGAGCCGGGTGCAGCCGCTGTTCGGCAACGTGTCGGCGCTGTTTGCGGCCTACGGCCAATACGCCTTCACGCCGCTGCTGATCACCGAGCAATGCAGCTTCGGCGGACGCTTCTTCGGTCGCGCCTTCGATCCCTCGCAGCTTCTCGGCGACCATTGCTGGGAGGTGCTCGGCGAACTGCGCTTCGACATTCCGAACAGCATCAAGCAGATCACGCGCGCGCAGCTCTACGGCTTTGCCGACCACGGCGAGGTCTACAACATGATGCCGGACATCGGGACGCCGGCGCGCCAGACCGGCACGTCGGCCGGCGCCGGCATCCGCGTCGCCTGGGAGGACACCTACAGCGCCGACCTCTCGGTCGCCAAGGCGATCGAAGGGCCGCGCGACGACTGGCGCGTCTTCCTCGTCCTCGGCGC
>CAYZMR010000497.1:0-2764 GCA_964479515.1 uncultured Hyphomicrobiales bacterium
GGGGCAATCGCCACAAGATCCCGGAGGACGCGGGCGACTTCCGCCTGCTGTCGCCCCGCGCCGCCGCGGCGTTGCGGGCGATGCCGGAGCGCAACCGCTTCTTCAAGGGACTCGCGAGCTGGATCGGCTTCCGCCAGAAGCGTGTCGACTACGAGCCCGACGAGCGGGCGCACGGCAAGACCAGGTTCGGTCTCGCCTCGCTGCTGGTGCTCTCGATCGAGGGGCTGACCTCGTTCTCGGTCGCGCCGTTGCGGCTTGCGAGCCTGCTCGGCGTGCTGCTCGCCGCGAGCGCGCTTGTTTTCGGCGTTTCGATGTTGTTCGAGGTTTGGTTCTACGGCGTCGCGGTGCCGGGCTATCCGTCGGTCGTGGTCGGCCTGATGGTGCTCGGCGGCGTGCAGCTCATCATGATCGGCGTCGTCGGCGAATACATCGGCAAGATCCTGTCCGAGCTCAAGGCGCGGCCGATCTATTTCGTCGCCGAGCACAGCGTGAAGACGGCTGGCGAGCATCGCGAGCACGGCGCCGAACCAACGCGAACCGCGGCCGAATAGGGCTTGTTCCGTGAACGGTCAGCAGGCAGTACGGCGCATCTGGCTGTGCGCGGACGATTACGGCATCGCGCCGGGCGTCGATAGCGCGATCCGCGACCTCGTCGCGGGGGGCCGGCTCAACGCGACGTCCGTGATGGTGTTGCCGCCGACCTTCTCGCGCGCCGAGGCCGATGCGCTCGCGCGCCTGAACGCGGACCGCCATCGCGTCGCGATCGGCCTGCATATCACGCTGACGACACCGTTCCGTCCGCTCACGGTGGGCTATGCGCCGCTTCGTGGTGGCGCTTTTCTCTCCATCGCCGCGACCTTGCGCGCCGCGCTCCTGCGGCGCCTCGACCCGACCGCGCTCGCGCGCGAGATCGAAGCGCAGTTCGGCGCCTTCCGCGAGGCATTCGGCCGCGCGCCGGACTTCGTCGACGGCCACCAGCATGTCCATCTGTTCCCACAGGTGCGCGACGTGGTGCTCGCCGTGGCCGCGCGCCTTGCGCCGGGAGCCTGGGTGCGCCAATGCGGCAGCGCCATGCCGTTGTCCGGGCGCCTCACCGATCCCAAGGGCCTGTTGATCGACGTCTTGAGCCGCGCGTTCCGGGCCCGTGCGGCGGCGGCGGGCATCACGACCAATCCGGCCTTCGCCGGCACCTACTCGTTCAGGGCCGGCGCCGACTTCGCGGCGATTTTTCCAAAATTCCTCGACCGGCTTCCCGATGGCGGCCTGATCATGTGCCATCCGGGTCGGGTCGATGCCGAACTCGTGCGCCTCGATCCGCTGACGACCCATCGCGAGCGGGAATATGCGTTTCTCGGCGGCGAGGCCTTCGCGGCCGCGCTCGAACATCACCAAGCGACGCTCGATCGACCGGAATAGGGTTCCGGCCGGCCGCCCGGAAGGTCCGCTCACTCGGATTTGACCCGGCTCCCCTGCGACAAGATTTCATCGTTCCGCCATTCCGTTGCGCCAAAACGGCTCCCATATCGAGACCGCCATAAGGCGCCGGAGGAGGACCCCATGACGCCGCAGGAACGTGAGCTCATCACCGAGCTGTTTGACCGCCTTGCCTCGCTGGAGCGCAACCCGCGCGACCGCGATGCGGAGGCGGTGATCCGAGACGGGCTGCAACGCGCCCCGAACGCGATCTACGCGCTGGTGCAGACCGTGCTGGTGCAAGACGAGGCGCTGAAAGCCGCGAACGCGCGCATCCAGGAATACGAGCAAGGCGATCAGCCGGCGGCGCCGGAGCAGCCGCGCGGCTTCCTCGACAGCATGCGCGAGCAGTTCTTCGGCCGCGAGGAGCCGCGCGGGTCGGTGCCGCGCGTCCCGCAGGCCGGATACCGCGACGACAGCCGCGGCGACCCGTGGGGTCGAAATACGCAAGCCTACGCGCCGCCGCAGGCGCCGGCCTATGCGCAGCCGCAGTCGAGCGGTCCCTCGTTCCTCGGCACCGCCGCGGCCGCGGCGGCGGGCGTGATCGGCGGTTCGCTGCTGATGGGCGGTATCCGCTCGGCGCTCGGCTCGCACCAGGCCGGACCATTCGCCGGCGCCTTCGACCAACTTGGCGCACGCGAGGGCTCTCCCTGGAGCGGAGCGGCCGGCAGCGACCTCGCGCGCGACGCGGGCATCAACGATATCGGGAGCAGGCGCACAGCCTTCGGCGATGTCGACCAGGCACGACAGGACGCGGCGGATGACGCGCAGTCCGATGCGGACGACGCTCAGGATGAGCAGCAGGATGCGGACGACTTTAGCGACAGCGACACTGATGCGGCATGAGCCGCGGCGGCGCCTTAGCGAATCTGACGCGGCTGCGCGGTGTCGGTGATCGGCGCCTGCGCGGTCTGGATCGCGGCGGGGCGCAGCAGGACGTCGATCAGTACCACATGGCCGATGACGGCCGCGACGCCGATCGCAAGGAAGATGCTGCTGAAGGCAACCGAAAACAGCGCGGACATGACGCCCTCCCAGGCGGTCTGACCTCCATTTGTCGCCCGCAGGCCGGTTTCGGTTCAGCCCGCCCGGCTTGACCCTCGCGGGAGGGCGCGCGATAGGGTCCGCCAACTCGCGCGCCCGCGCTCTCGGACCCGCCGTTCATGCCCGACCTCGACCTGCCTGCGCATATGCGCCCGGAACGCTCGTTCCAGGGGCTGATCCTCACGCTGCAGCGCTACTGGGCGGACCACGGCTGTGTGATCCTGCAGCCCTACGACATGGAGATGGG
>CAYZMR010000498.1:0-2759 GCA_964479515.1 uncultured Hyphomicrobiales bacterium
ATGCTGCGCAAGCGCGCCGAGAACACGCTGTGGGACGAGAAGCGCGATCCCGCGACGGTGCATGCGTTCTTCGCCACGACCAAGCCGACAACCGCCAAAGGCCGTTTCGCGCTCGCGCGCTCGCTGATCGCGCGCGGCGACCCGGCCGGCGCGGCCACCTATGTGCGCGAGGCTTGGCGCACGGACATCTTCTCGCGCGACCTGGAGAAACTGGCCGAAGAAAACTTCGGGGAGCTGTTGACTCGCGCCGACCACAAAGCGCGCATGGACATGTTGTTCTATGCCGAGGAGACGGACGCGGCGATGCGCATCGCGCAGCGCCTCGGTGGCACTGACCTTGTGATCGCGAAGGCGCGCGAGGCGGTCGTCGACAAGTCCTCCAAGGCCGGCACGCTGCTCGATGCCGTGCCGGCGAGTGCGCGCCATGACGCAGGCTATATCTTCGCCCGCGCCCAATTGCTGCGGCGGCAGGAGAAATGGGCCGAGGCCGCACAGGTCATGCTCACGGCTCCGCGCGATCCGAGCCAGCAGGTCAATCTCGACGAATGGTGGGTCGAGCGTCGGATGATAGCACGCGGGCTGCTCGACGCCGGTGATGCCGCGACCGCCTATCGCATCGCGAGCGAAGCGATCCCGCCGCGCAAGGACAATCTGCGCGCCGAGCATGAATTCACCGCTGGCTGGATCGCGTTGCGCTTCAACAACGATCCGAGCGCCGCCTACCTGCACTTTGCCCGCGTCGGTCGTGACACCGCCCATCCGACCACGCTCGCACGCGCCGAGTACTGGCAGGGCCGCGCCGCCGAAGCCGCGGGCCGGCACAATGAGGCGCGCGCGCATTATCAGGCCGCGGCGCGCTTCCCGACCGCCTATTACGGGCAGATCGCGCGCGCGAAGCTTGGCTTGGGCGACCTCGTGCTGCGCCGCCCGCCGGACCCCGCCAACAAGGCCGCGCTCATGGGCTTGGAAGTGGTGCGCGCGGCGCAGATCCTCTACGCGATCGACGCGCGCGACCTGGTGCTGCCGTTCGCAACCGACCTCGCCGAGAACGCGGTCGACATCGGCGCGCTCGTCGTCATCGCCGACATGGCGAACAAGTATGAAGACGCCCGCACCATGCTCTACGTGGGCAAGGCGGCGCTGGCGCGCGGCTTTGCCTTCGACGTCTACGCCTTCCCGATCAGCGGCATGCCGGACTATCGCATGGTCGGTCCGCAGGTCGACCGCAGCGTCGTGTATTCGATCGCGCGCCAGGAAAGCGCGTTCAATCCGCGCGCGGTATCACCCGCCAAGGCGCTCGGCCTGATGCAGGTGATGCCCGGCACGGCGCGCATGGTCGCGAAGAAATTCGGCCTCGCCTTCGACGCCAAGCGGCTCCTGTCGGACCCGGTCTACAATGCGCAGATCGGCTCGGCTGAACTCGGTGATCGGTTGGCGGACTATCGCGGCTCCTACATTCTCACGTTCTGCGCCTACAATGCCGGTCCCGGCCGTGTGAAGCAGTGGGTCAGCCGCTACGGCGACCCGCGCGACCCGGAGGCCGATCCGATCGACTGGGTCGAGCGCATCCCGATCGCCGAGACACGCAATTATGTGCAGCGCGTGATCGAGAACATGCAGGTCTATCGCGCCCAGCTCGGCAACGGCACGCAGCTCATGATCGAGGCGGACATGCGCCGCGGCGCGGCGAACTGATTGCAAAGCCGACAGTGTCTCCTATGCTCCGCACAGGAGATCGCCGGGCATGGCAGACGCGCAAATCGCCGATATATCCGCGGATGAGACGGGCTTCACCGGCTCGTATGTGACGGCGCAGGACGGGCTGCGGCTCTACCTGCGCGAATATGGCTCGCATAACGAGCGCGCCCTGACGCTTGTTTGCCTGCCCGGCCTGTCCCGCAACGGCGCCGATTTCCACGAGATTGCGACCGCGCTCGCAACCGATGCACGGGCGCCTCGCCGCGTGATCACGATCGACCCGCGCGGCCGCGGGCGCTCCGACTATGATCGCGATCCCGCAAACTATTCCTTCTCGGTCGAGCTCGCCGACGTACTCGCCGTTCTCAGTGCGCGCGAGATCGGTCGCGCGATCGTGCTGGGCACCTCGCGCGGCGGCGTGCTTGCGATGCTGCTCGGCGCGGCGCGGCCGGGCGCGCTCGCCGGCGTCATCCTCAACGATATCGGCCCGGTGATCGATCCAAAGGGGCTGATGCGCATCCGGGGCTATGTCGGAAAAATGCCGGTCCCGCGCAGCTTCGAGGAAGGCGCCGATATCCTGCGCCGGCTCGGCGACGCCCAATTTCCTGGACTCGACCGGGCGAGTTGGCTCACCCAGGCGCGCCGCACCTGGAAGGTGACCAATGGCGGTGGACTCGTCCCCGACTACGATCTGAAGCTTGCGACCACGTTGACGAGCCTCGACCTGGAGCGTCCGATTCCCGCCCTATGGGGCCCATTCGATTCGCTGGCGCGCATCCCGCTGATGGTGGTGCACGGCGCCAATTCCGACATCCTCGCTGGCTCAACCGTCAGCGCGATGCGGGCTCGGCGGACTGATCTTGATGTGCTCGAGGTCGCCGACCAGGGCCATGCGCCGCTCCTGGACGAGCGCGAGGTAATCGGCCGCATCGCGGCCTTCATCACCTTTTGCGACGTGACGGCGCTCGGATTTTAGGCTCCGCTCCCTCGAATACGGTTCGCACCACCCCAAAAGCAGAACCCCCGGCGGTGAGGCCGGGGGTTCCGTTGTGGCTTTTGGC
>CAYZMR010000499.1:0-2744 GCA_964479515.1 uncultured Hyphomicrobiales bacterium
TCGGCGAAATGGGGCAAGCCGGTCGTGGTGGAAAACCGCCCCGGCGGCGACGCGATCGTGGCGATCGCGGCGTTCACGGCGGCGAACGACGATCATACGTTCCTGATGGCGCCGACCTCGACCTTCACGGCGCACCCGTTCGTGCACGAGAAGATCCCCTACGACAATCGCGACCTGGTGCCGATCGCGCGCATCACCAACACGATCGTGGCGGCCGGCGTGCCGACCGCGCTCAACGTCAATACGCTGAAGGAATTCCTCGATCTCGCGCGCGCACAGCCGGGCAAACTCAATTCCGCCGGCACGACCGGCGCGGTCGACTTCGTGGTCGCGGGCTTCCTGCACGAGGCGGGCGTGGACGTGCGCAAGGTGCCCTATCGCGACGGCGTGCAGGCGCTCAACGATCTCGCCGAAGCGCGCATCGAGCTCTACGTCGCGGCGCTCGCGATCATGCGGCCGCAGGTCCAGGCCGGGAAGGTGAAGATCATCGCGGTCACCAACCGCGAGCGCGCGCCGATCCTGCCCGACGTGCCGACCGCGCGCGAGGCTGGCTACCCGGCGCTCGAATTCGACGGTCTCGTCGGCCTGTTCGGACCGCGCAGCATGTCGGGCGAGTTGCGCGACCGCATCGCCGCCGACATCAAGGAGGTCGCAGCCGACCCGGAGATCGGACCGAAGCTCACCTCGACGGCGCAGATGCTGCGGCCGGGCGGGCCGACGGAGTTCGCCCGCGAGATCGAGGAGCAGCGCGCGCGCGTTGCCGCCGCCGCCAAGGCCGCGGGCTTCCGGCAGTTGTCGCAGTGAGCGGCCGCGCCGGGCGGGCGGCATGATCGTCGACATCTATACCCACATCCTGCCGGACGCGTTCTTCCGCGAGATGGCGCGCGTTTCGCCGAAGCTGGAGAACATCGGCGCGCGGCTGCGCGGCGTGAAGAAGCTGTTCGATCTCGACCTGCGCTTCGCCGAGATGGACGAACTTGGCGACTACCGGCAGGTCATCTCGCTGCCCAATCCGCCGCTCGAGGACATCGCGCAGGGCGCGGTCGCGCAGCACCTGAGCCGGGTCGCGAACGACGCGATGGCCGAGCTGTGCGCACGGCACCCTGCCCGCTTCCCGGCCTTCGTGGCGGCGCTCTCGCTCGACGATGTCGACGCGGCGCTGCGGGAAGCCGAGCGCGCGATCGGAACGCTCGGGGCGCGCGGCATCCAGATTTTCACCAACATCGCCGGCCATCCGCTCGACGAGGCGCGGTTCGCGCCGGTGTTCGCCATGATGGCGGCGCACGATCTGCCGATCTGGCTGCATCCGGCGCGCACCGCCAGCATGCCGGACTATGCGTCCGAGCAGAAATCCCGCTTCGAGATGTGGTGGTGCTTCGGCTGGCCGTACGAGACCACGGTCGCGATGGCGCGGCTGGTGTTTTCCGGCGTGTTCGACCGCCATCCGGGCTTGAAGATCGTGACGCATCATCTCGGCGGCGGCATGATCCCGTTCTTCGACGGGCGCATCGGCGCCGGGATGGACGTGCTCGGCGCGCGCACCTCGGACGAGGACTACTCGAAAGTGCTGTCCTCGCTGAAGCGGCCGCATCTCGACTACTTCCGCGACTTCTACGCCGACACCGCGCTGTTCGGCGCCGGCAACGGCCTCACCTGCGGGCTCGATTTCTTCGGCGCCGAGCGCGTGGTGTTCGCGACCGACGCGCCGCTCGGGCCGATCGCAAAAACGATCGCGGCGATCGACGCGCTCGGCCTTGACCCGGCGGTGCGCGCCAAGATCATGGCCGGCAATGCCGAGCGGCTGATGAACATGACGCTCGGTTAGCGACCTGCGCGCCACGCGCAGCGATTTTTCGACATATTGCCGTTCCGCAACGCGCGAAATCTGCTAGCGTCGTCTGCTGCCTTCGCGGATGCGCGCGCAGCGTCAAGCGCGCGAAGGAGGATGTGGCATGACCCGCGTCGTTCGAACCGTGCTCGCGCTCACCGTGCTCCTCGCCGCGGCCGCGCATCAGGCGCGCGCCGCCGAACAGGTCGACCTCCTGCTCGTGCTTGCCTCGGACGTGTCGCGCAGCGTCGATACGCCAAAGTTCCAGCTCCAGCGCGAGGGTTACGCGGCGGCGCTGTCGGATGCGCGCGTGGTCGAGGCGATCCGTTCCGGCCCGCACGGCCGCATCGCGATCTGCTTCGTCGAATGGTCGGGCCAGACCTCGCAGAAGCTCGTGATCGACTGGGCGATCGTTTCCGACGCGGCGTCCGCGCGCCGCATCAGCGACCAGATGATCGAACTGCCGCGCTCGTTTGCGGACCGCACCTCGATCGCGGCCGGCATCGACTTCGCGATGAGCCAGCTCGAACGCTCCCCGTTCACCGCGACGCGCCGCACCATCGACGTGTCCGGCGACGGCACCAACAATTCAGGCCGCGACGTCGGCACCGCGCGCGACGAGGCGGTGGCCAAGGGCGTGACCATCAACGGCCTCGTCATCCTGAGCGAGACCCCGCTGCCGTGGAACCCCGAGCACACCAACCCGCCCGGCGGGCTCGGCGAATACTACAAGCGCAACGTGATCGGCGGCCCCGGCGCCTTCGTCATGGTGGCGGAGAACCACGCCTCATTCGGGCAGGCGATCATCAAGAAGATGATCGCCGAGATCGCGCGGGCCGGCGCGACGCCGGTGTTCGCGGCGCGGTAATGCGTGTCCCGCACGCGGTGCAGCGCCATCAGCGCGTTCACGCGCGTC
>CAYZMR010000500.1:0-2739 GCA_964479515.1 uncultured Hyphomicrobiales bacterium
CTTCCGCGCAAGTAAGGACCGCAGTCGCCAGCCTCCGGCGACCGCGAGCGTATCGGACACGAAAACCAGGGTGGGTCGTTCCCACCCTGGTAGCATCATTGCCGGCGCGGGCGACGCCACCGCGTAAGCCCCGGCGCCGAGAGGCCAGCATGGACCAAAACCCGCCGCAGGACGCTCCGCTCGTCACCTTTTACCGGTTCATCCCGGACATCCGGATGCCGCAGCGGGCCGACAATTCCGCGGCCGGCAGCATCCCGACCCGGGCGTTCCGCTATTGCGAGGCGATCAGGCTTGCCTGCGCGTTCGGCTGGTACGTGTTTCCGCCGATGCGCATGGCCTTCAAGTGGGACGGCGGGATCGACATCACCTGGACCTATGAGGGCGCCGACGACTGGTATCCGCTCAAGGCGGCGCAGTTCCCCGACTTCGCGCAGCACTTCGATGAGGCCGCGCCGGATGAGACGAAGGGGTTCTCGCCGCCTTTCGTGGCCGCGCTGCAGGAACCGGGCCTCGTGCAGATCTGGAGCGGCTTCGTGGCGCGTACCGCGCCGGGCTGGAGCCTGCTGGTGCGCGCGCCAGCCAACCTGCCGCGCAGCCTCGGTTACGAGGTCTATGAGGGCATCATCGAGACCGACCGCTGGTTCGGTCCGCTGTTCACCAACATCCGTCTCACCCGGACCAACTCGCCGGTGGAACTCAACCCCGAACTGCCCTGGCTGCAGGTGCAGCCGGTGAACCGCGCGCTCTACGGCAATGCGCTCGAACAGTTCGAGCTGGTAACCGAACTCAAGCACCTGCGGCCGGAGGAATGGAACGCATTCCACACCACGGTGGTCGGCCCGAACACCGATCCGCACCGCCGGCAGGGCCAATACGCGGTCACGACCCGCCGCCGGCGCAAGGACGAGGAGACGCCGACTTCGTCCTAGCGGCGTCGCGTCCCTTGGGGGCGTATTGGCTATTGACGCTTGGAGATTTTCAACGTTCAGTTGCGAATCTGCTGAGCGAGCTGAATGCTTCACGAACGGCGTTTGCACGAGAGCGGCATGGCACCGGCGGCAAGGACGGCCTTCAGCCCACGCGAAATCGAAGAGCACGTCGCCGCGGTGCGCCGTGGGCAATCGATGCAGCTCGGCTGGCTCGTGCTTTGGATGAGCGGGACGCTCCTGTCCTTCATCGCGGGCGCGGTTTCGGTACGCGCGCTCGCCAACACGCTCAGCGTGTTCGACATGATGACGGTGCGCTGCGCCGGCAGTCTCTTGATCCTGCTCGCGCTCGCGGTGGTGCGACCCGCATTGCTCGCCGAGTTGAGATGGCGACGCATGAACCTGCAGATCCCGCGCGCCATCGTCCACTTCGGCTCGCAGATCTGCTGGGCGCTGGCCATCACATTGCTGCCGTTCGCGACCGTGTTCGCGCTGGAATTCACGATCCCCGCCTGGGTCGCGCTGCTCGCCGTGCTGTTTCTCGGCGAGCGCATGACCGCGAACCGGACGATCGCGCTCGCCGTCTGCTTCGTCGGCGTGCTGGTGATTCTGCGGCCCGGCTTCGAGGGCTTCAAACCGGCCGGGCTGATCATGCTCGCCGGCGCGCTGTTGTTCGCGATCACCGCGATCATGACCAAGAAGCTGATCACGACGGAGACGACGTTCGCGATCCTGTTCTGGATGAACCTGTTTCAGCTCCCGCTCAACTTCGTCGGCAGCGACTGGCTGCTGCTCCTCAAGGTCGACCGCGCCATGGCGTTGCCGCTGATCGGCGTGACCGTCGCGGGGCTGGCGGTCCACTACTGCCTCACCAATGCGTTCCGTTGCGGCGACGCGATCGTCGTGATCCCGATGGATTTCCTGCGCGTGCCGCTGATCGCCGTGATCGGATGGGCCTACTACGGCGAGCGCCTCGACGCCTTCGTGTTCGCGGGCGCGGGCCTCATCGTCGCGGGCGTGTTATGGAACGTGCGCGCCGAGGCGCAGCGCAACGGCGCGCTGGCGCGGGCCGCGGCTAATCCCAGCGCGGCGCCCAGCCCACGCTGACCACGCGCCCGCTCGATTTCGCGAGGCGGCCGATCGCCGCCATGTCGGCCTGGTCGAGCGCGAAATCGAACACCGCCATGTTCTCCGACAGCCGCTCCACCTTCGAGGTGCGCGGAATCACGATCGCGTTCTGCTGGATCAGCCAGCGCAGCGAGACTTGCGCGGCCGTCTTCCCGTGCTTCTTGCCGATGCCGGCGAGCACCTCGTCGCCGCCAGCGCGTCCGCGCGCGATCGGACAATAGGCGGTGACGGCGATGCCGTGCTTGTCGCACGCGGCCTTCACCTTGGTCTCGTCGAGATAGGGATGCCATTCGATCTGATTGGTGACGATCGGCTCGGAGGAGAGCTTGACCGCCTCATCCACCAGCGCGACCGTGAAGTTCGAGATGCCGATGTGGCGCGTGTAGCCTTCGCGCTTCATCTTGCACATCGCGCCCAATGTCTCGGCGAGCGGGATTTGCGGGTTCGGCCAGTGGATCAGCAGCAGGTTCACGTCGGAGA
This sequence comes from uncultured Hyphomicrobiales bacterium, assembly GCA_964479515.1. Lineage (GTDB taxonomy): Bacteria > Pseudomonadota > Alphaproteobacteria > Rhizobiales > Xanthobacteraceae > PALSA-894. The sequence goes on from CAYZMR010000500.1 coordinate 2,535, forward strand.
CGCGCAGGTTCACCAGGCTCTGCCGCACGGCGCGCTCCAGCGCGCGCGGCGCGAGCTCGGTGTGCGGCACCTTGGTGGTGAGGAACACGTCCTCGCGCTTCACGCCCGAGGCGCGCAGACCCTCCCCGACCTCCTTCTCGTTGCCGTAGATCAGCGCTGCGTCGAGATGGCGATAGCCGAGCCGCAGCCCCTGCTCGACGATGCG
>CAYZMR010000501.1:0-2733 GCA_964479515.1 uncultured Hyphomicrobiales bacterium
AGCCAGCGGCATACGTTTCCGAGCGACACGATGTAATTGCCGTGGTTCGACATCAGCGGCGGCATCAGGATGTTCGGCACGCGCAACGCACCCGCCGGCCCAAGCCAGTAGAAGCGGTCGTCAGTGACGGCGGTCTTGATCGGGGTGTCTTCGCTCCGCCATTCGGGCAGCAGCCGATCGAGGCCGATCGGGTCGATCACGGCGCCGGAGAGGATATGGGCGCCGACCTCGGAGCCCTTCTCCACCACGACCACGGCAGCCGCGGGATCGAGTTGCTTGAGGCGGATCGCGGCGGCGAGGCCGGCCGGACCGGCCCCGACGATCACGACGTCGAATTCCATCGCCTCGCGGGCGGGCAGGTCGGTCTCGCTCATGCGCTGTGTCCCCCATCAGGCACGCGGGCCGGCGTACGGTACTCTTCAGGTTTTCCACGATTTTACCGCCATGACAATCGCACGCGGCAGCCTGGGTGCGGGCGCCGCGCCGGCGCGCTACTATGAGGCATCATGACGCCGATCCCAGCCGATGCCGCCCGTGCATTGCTCGCCTTCTATGCGGAGGCGGGCGTCGACCTCGCGGTGAGCGAAATCGCGGTCGACCGTCTTGCGGCCGCCGACGTCGTGCCGGGCGCGGCGGCGCCTCAGGGGGCGAAGCCGGCCCCGCGCGATGACGTCAAGTCCGAGCCGGCCCGACGCGACCCACCGCCTCCCCCGGGCGCCGCTCCGGCCGCGCCCGATGCCGCCATCATGGCCGCGCGCGACGCGGCAAAGAATGCTCCGAGCCTCGAAGTGCTGCGCGGCATCCTGGAGAAATTCGAGGGCTGCGCGCTGCGCACGACCGCCAAGCAGCTCGTCTTCGCGGACGGCAATCCGCAGGCGCGCGTGATGTTTGTCGGCGAGGCGCCGGGCCGCGAGGAGGACCTCGAGGGACTCCCCTTCGTCGGCCGTTCGGGCAAGCTCCTTGACCGCATGCTGGCGGCGATCGGGCTCAACCGCACCACCGCCTATATCGCCAACATCGTGCCGTGGCGCCCGCCCGGCAACCGCACGCCGACGCCGCAGGAAAGCCAGATCTGCCTGCCCTTCATTCGCCGCCAGATCGAGCTGGCCGATCCCGATGTGCTGGTCTGCATGGGCGGGCCCGCGGCGGCCGCATTGCTCGGCGTCAAGGAAGGCATCAAGCGCACGCGCGGGCGCTGGTTCACCTACCAGACCGGGACACGCGAGATCCGCGCCCTGGCGACTTTCCACCCGGCCTATCTGCTGCGCTCGCCGCTGGAAAAGCGGCTCGCGTGGCGCGACTTTCTGGCGATCAAGAAAGAGCTGGAAGGCTGAGACCACGGTACGGATGCGGCGGCGGAACCCGCATCCCACATGTCGATTGGTAGCCTGCGTGCGGCCCACGCTTATCCGGAGAGACGTCGATGGACCTCGATCCCGTCCTACTCGCCCGGCTCCAGTTCGCCTTCACGATCACGTTCCACATCATCTTCCCGAGCTTCACGATTGGGCTCTCCGCCTACATCGCGACGCTCGGCGTATTGTGGGTGCGCTCGGGCGAGGAGCGCTACGAGAAGCTGATGCGGTTCTGGACCAAGATCTTCGCGGTCTCGTTCGCGATGGGGGTCGTGTCCGGACTCGTGCTCTCCTACCAGTTCGGCACCAACTGGAGCCGCTTCTCGGTCGTCACCGGCAACGTGATCGGGCCGGCGATCGGCTACGAGGTGCTGACCGCCTTCTTTCTCGAGGCGACCTTCCTCGGCGTGCTGCTGTTCGGCTGGAAGCGCGTGCCACCTTGGGTGATGGCGTTGGCGGCCGCCGTGATCGCGATCGGCACCGCGATGTCGGCGTTCTGGATCCTGTCGGCGAATTCCTGGATGCATACGCCCGTCGGCTACGAGATGCGTGACGGCATTGCCTATCCGGTTGACTGGCTGGCGATCATCTTCAACCCGAGCTTCCCGTATCGCCTCGCCCACATGGTGACCGCGGCGTACCTGACGACCGCCTTCGTGGTGCTGGCGGTCGGTGCGCGCTATCTGCTCGCCCAGCGCCACGAGGAGCACGGTCGCACCATGGTGGCGATGGCGGTCGGCATGATCGCGGTGCTGGCGCCGCTGCAGCTCTTCATCGGCGACCAGCACGGGCTCAACACGCTCAAGCACCAGCCGGTCAAGATCGCCGCGATGGAAGGCCACTGGGACGGCAAGGTGCCGGGCGACTTCGAGCTGTTCGCCTGGCCGGACGAGAAGACCGAGACCAACCGTTTCGCGATCTCGATCCCGCGCGGCTCCTCGCTCATCCTCACGCACGATCCGAACGGGCTCTTTCCGGGCCTGAAGGACTTCCCCGCCAAGGACCGCCCGCCGGTTGTTCCGGTATTCTTCGCGTTCCGCATCATGGTCGGCATCGGTTTTCTGATGATCGCGGCGGGCTGGCTCGGGGTCTGGCTGTTCTGGCGCGGCAGGCTGTTCTCGGCGCGCTGGTATCTGTGGCCCGTCTCGCAGGCTTGGTGGATCGGCTTTACCGCCGTCATCTGCGGCTGGATCGTCACCGAGACGGGGCGCCAACCCTGGATCGCCTACGGCATCCTGCGCACCGCCGACGCGACATCGCCGATATCCGCGGCGAGCGTCGCGGTGACGCTCGCGCTGTTCGTTCTGGTCTACGGCATCGTGTTCGCGATGGGCATCTATTACATCAACCGCCTGATCGCGAAGGGGCCGCAGGGCAG
>CAYZMR010000502.1:0-2732 GCA_964479515.1 uncultured Hyphomicrobiales bacterium
CGCCACAGCACGCCGGGATAACCCGGGTCGGCCCACTCGATCTTGAAGTTCCACTTGCAGCCTTTGTCGGCCGTGTTGAACTTCACGTAGATGCTGGCGCCGTTCGCAAGCGTGCCGCCGAGTTCGTTATCCGACCAGTCATTGTCGCCGGGATTGTTGAAGCCGAGAAACTTGATGCCGTAGCCGGTCCCGTTGACGACGGTCACATCCCGCAGATCGGCGGCAGAGGCCTGTCCCATCAATGCGAGAGCAGCAACGGCAGAAAGCAACATCGTTCGCATGGTCACTCCTGTGAGAAGCTGTGCGCCGTCGAGTCCCGGGTTCGACGGCGCGGTTCGTCGAAAGCGAAGAGGCCGCCTCGTCGGCGGCCTCCGGTGCTAAGCTATTTCTTGCTCCAGCCGGATGACGCGTCGCACTTCGCCATCGCGACCTTCCCCTCGGCGGTTGTTTCCCACGTCGAGATGGACCGGGTCTCGTTGTTGTCCATCTCGTTGTTCATGCAGGTGCACCACTTGCTGATGATATCGACGCTGACGTTTTTCGCGTCCGCGTTGTCGCTGACGCACTTCGCGACCCATTTCGCGTCGTCGGGGCCGGCGACGGCGGGTGTCACCAAAGCGAGGCCGGCAAGAATTGCGAATGATCCTAAAACGAACTTCATCGGCTTTTTCCTCCGAATGTTTAGAAGGCGAGCATGCGTCGCGGTTCCGCTTAACGCAATGAATACTCCAACGGGAATTTGGCGGAGCATCGCGCTGGACAGGATGTGGTCGGCGTGATAGAACAAAATAGGAACATGATGCGGCGCACGCAATCCCTGGCGTAGCTGTGGAGAAGTCATAGCTATGGGCGCGAGCGCGGCGGCGAAGGCGTAGGGTGATTTCGCGCGGACAGTGGAGGTTCACATGGCGGGTTCGGTCAACAAGGTCATTCTGGTCGGCAATCTGGGCAAGGACCCGGAGGTGCGGCGCATGCAGGACGGCCGGCCGGTCGTGAATCTGAGCGTCGCCACCTCGGAGAATTGGCGCGACAAGAACACCGGCGAGCGCAAGGAAAAGACCGAGTGGCATCGCGTCGTGATCTTCAGCGAGGGACTCGCCAAGATCGCCGAGCAATATCTGAAGAAGGGCTCGAAGATTTACCTCGAGGGCCAGTTGCAGACGCGCAAATACACTGACGCGCAGGGGGTCGAGAAATATTCGACCGAGATCGTGCTGCAGGGCTTCAATTCGACGCTCACGATGCTGGACCGCGCCGGCGGCGACCGCGGCGGCGAGATGAGCCAGGACAACGGCAGCAGTGACTTCGGCTCGTCCCGACCGGCCGCGCGCCAGCCCGCGATGGCAGCCGCAGGCAAGCGCGGCGATCTGGATGACGAGATTCCGTTCTGAGGCTGGGCTGCGTCCGGGTTCCTTGATGGCACCGGCATGATACACTCCGATGACGAAAAATCGGGGAGATACATGGCTGGCGCTGTCGCCGAACCCCTGTCGATCGACGCGTTCCGCGCGTGGCTTGAGTCACGTCCTGACGAAGAGCATTGGGAACTCATCGGTGGTGTCATCATGATGATGGCGCCGGCGACGCACGACCATCAGCGGATCGCAAGCAATCTCGAGCGGCTCCTTAACGATGCCCTCGAAGCGCATCGCCCGGAGTTCAGCGCTTATCAACGTGTCGGCTTAAATCTGGCATCGATCGCCCCGGACTACGATCCGGAGCCGGACGTCGCGGTCATCAGCGCGAGTGAACGCGGTGAGGTTCGCTATTCGGATCGGTTTTATCTCGCAGCCGAGATCGTATCTGCCAGTGACCAGAAGACCGTCGAGAGCAAAAGACAAGTCTACAAGCGCCATCCGGACTGCCGCTGTGTTCTGGTGATCCAACAGGGAAGTTTCGATGTCAGCGTTTCCGTCCTGACCGATGCCGGCTGGGCCGAGCACCGCCTGACCAAGCCGGATGACCCATTGATCCTGGAAGACTTCGGTCTGCGTTGCGTGCTCGCCGACCTTTATCGCGGAACGGCGCTCCAGCCGCGCGGCAAGCGTTGAATCTCTATTTCGCGCTGAAGCTCATCCACATCCTCGGTGCCGCCGTGCTGTTCGGCACCGGGCTCGGCATCGCGTTCTTCATGTGGATGGCGCATCGGACGCGCGACGCAGCGCACATCGCGCGGACCGCGCGCGTGGTCGTCATCGCCGACGCGGTCTTCACCGCGACCGCCGTCATCGTGCAGCCTCTCTCGGGCGTCGCATTGGTCCATCTCGTCGGCTATTCGTGGCGCGAGCCTTGGATCGGCACCTCGCTCGCGCTCTATCTGTTCACCGGCGCCTGTTGGCTCCCCGTCGTGTGGATTCAGCTTCGCTTGCGCGATCTCGCCGCCGATGCGGCACGGCGCGGCGTGCCGCTGTCGGCGGACTATGATCGGCTGTTCGCGATCTGGTTCGCGCTCGGCTGGCCGGCCTTCCTCGCCGTGATCGCGATCTTCGCCGTCATGATCGACAAGCCGCAGCTGTGGTAGCGGCAATTTGTACTGACGGGACGCCGCCCATTGTGTTTGCCGGCGGCGTATGGCTAGGGTTTGGCCAATCAAGAACGGAGGGACGACATGCAAAGAATTCTCCTCGCGGCCGCCATGGGAGTCGGACTTTTTGCGGGCGCGGCCGCGGCCGATGATCTCAAGATCGCGCTGATCTACGGCAAGACCGGGCCGCTCGAAGCCTATGCCAAGC
>CAYZMR010000503.1:0-2728 GCA_964479515.1 uncultured Hyphomicrobiales bacterium
TTCGTGTTGTAGCGCGAGCAGTGGTAGCTATCGAACAGCGCCAGCGGCGCGAGCGCGTGCGCGCGCCCGTGCGCGAACGGAAACGCCGAACGCCTTGCCTCGAGCGCCGAAAGCGTCGTGTCATGCGCGATGCGCCCGAGCGCCACGATGGCTTCGAGCTTTTGCATTTCGGCGATCGTCGCGGCGAGAAACACGCGGCAGGTGCGGATCTCTTCCGGTGTCGGCTTGTTCTCCGGCGGCACGCAGCGCACGCCATTGGTGATGCGCGCGTCGATGAGGGTGAGGCCGTCGTCCGGCCGCGCCTCGAACGTGCCGCGTGAAAAGCCGAACTCGGCAAGCGTCGCGTAGAGGAGCTCGCCCGCGTAGTCGCCGGTGAACGGCCGTCCGGTCCGATTCGCGCCGCGCAGGCCGGGCGCGAGACCGACGATCAGCAGGCGCGCATCGCGTGATCCAAACGACTCGACCGGCGCGTTGTGCCAGTCGGGCTCGCGCTTGCGCCATTCGCGGCGGAACGCAACCAGACGCGGGCAGCGCGGGCAGTTGCGGCCGGGCTTGCCGCTGACAGCCATTGCGCTGCGCTGCTCTCAATCCTCTTCGAAATCCTCGTCCGCGGCGCCCGCGCGCTGCGGCACGGCCGGGCGCTGCAGGAATTGCGGATGACGCTCGCGCGGCTCGCGCGCCTCGCGCGCGGCGCGCTCGGCGGGGTCGCGGCCGATCTTGCCCTGCAGTTCGACGATGTCGAGGAAGATGTCAGCCTGGCGGCGCAACTCGTCGGCCACCATCGGCGGCTGCGTCGAGATGGTGGAGACCACGGTCACGCGCACGCCCTTGCGCTGCACCGCCTCGACCAGCGAGCGGAAATCGCCATCGCCGGAGAACAGCACGATGTGGTCGACATGCGGCGCGATCTCCATGGCGTTGACCGCGAGCTCGATGTCCATGTTGCCCTTGACCTTGCGGCGGCCGGACTGGTCGACGAACTCCTTCGTCGCCTTGGTGACCACCGTGTAGCCGTTGTAGTCGAGCCAATCGATCAACGGGCGGATCGAGGAATATTCCTGATCCTCGATCACGGCGGTGTAGTAGAAGGCGCGCAGCAGATAGCCGCGCGACTGGAATTCGCGTAAGAGCCGCTTGTAGTCGATGTCGAAGCCGAGTGTTTTCGCGGTGGCGTAGAGGTTGGCGCCGTCGATGAACAGCGCGGTCTTTTCTGCTGGTACGGCCATGCCTGTCTCTTGTGCTCTCGTGATCGAAACCAATGCGACCTGCGGAGCGCCCGACGCGCTCGAAACGGCTAATCATCCTCGTTCAGGGGTCGACGGCGCCGTCTCATAAAAGGCCGCGGACCCGAACCGGGCCGGCTCCCGCAATCGTTCATTCAATGACTTTAAGGGCCGAACACGGGTCTCAAATCCTGCCTAACAGAGGGCCGCGGCCCCGCCAAGGCAAAAGTTCAAGCTTGCGCTTTTGCGGCGAGCGGAATACGTAACCCGCAACTTTCGCACACATTTCCCGGTAAGGAGGCGAGCCGATGGCCCGTGTCACCGTCGAGGATTGCATCGATAAGGTTGAAAATCGTTTCGACCTCGTGCTTTTAGCGAGTCACCGCGCCCGCATGGTGTCGTCGGGCGCGCCAATCACGATCGAGCGCGACAACGACAAGAACCCGGTGGTCGCGCTGCGCGAGATCGCCGATGAGACGATCTCGCCCGGCGACCTGAAGGAAGACCTGATCCACACGCTGCAGAAGTACGTCGAGGTGGACGAGCCCGAGCCCGAATCCGTGCCGCTGATCGGCGCGTCGGGTGCCGTCGATGCCGACGACACGGAGGTCACCGCCGAGCGCATGACCGAAGAGGAACTGCTCAAGGGGCTCGAAGGCCTGGCGCCTCCCGAAGAGCGGCCCGAGCCCGAGAGCGAGCCGGGCGACGAGGATATGTGAAGGCCACCCCATCGATTTGGATGATCAAACGGCCCGGCAATGTCCGGGCCGTTTGCTATTTGAAAGCCATTTACCAATCGCCTTGGTACGCGCGCGACGTCCCGTGGTATCCTCGACGCGAAACGTGCGTCGCGACGGTAAGGGGCGGCGCATAGGGATGGTCATGGCCCGCACGCACGCCGATCTGCCGCGTCCGCAGAACCAGCGCCCGTCACAGCGCTCGGTCGAGCCCGCGCCGCCGATCGTGCCGGCCGAAGTCGAGGAGCCGAAGAGAGGCCGCCGGCCGCGGATGATGCGGCAGTACGACCTGATCGAGAAGGTCAAGCAGTACAATCCGAACGCAAACGAGGACCTACTTAACCGCGCCTATGTCTACGCCATGAGGGCGCATGGCTCGCAGACGCGCGCTTCGGGCGATCCTTACTTCGCCCACCCGCTCGAAGTCGCAGCGATTCTCACCGAGCTCAAGCTCGATGACGCGACGATCGTCGCGGCGCTGCTCCACGACACGATCGAGGACACCGAGGCGACCCGCGCCGAGATCGATCAGGTGTTCGGGCCGGAGATCGGCGCGCTCGTCGACGGGCTGACCAAGCTGAAGAAGCTCGACCTCGTGACGCGCGAGGCAAAGCAGGCCGAGAATCTGCGCAAGTTGTTGCTCGCGATCGCGGCCGACGTGCGCGTGCTCCTGGTCAAGCTCGCCGACCGGCTGCACAACATGCGCACGCTCGATTTCATGCCGCCCGACTCGCGCCGGCGCACCGCCGAGGAGACGCTCGACATCTA
>CAYZMR010000504.1:0-2715 GCA_964479515.1 uncultured Hyphomicrobiales bacterium
CGAGCCACAGGCCGCCGCCGAAGGCGAGCTGATAGCCGATCTTGTAGAACGAGACGGCGTCGCCGAGCCGCTCGACCATCGCGTCGGCCTCGCGCACGGTCGGCAGGTCGAGCGCGACGATCAGCCGGTCGCGGGCGCTGGGCGTCATCTTGTACCTTCGATCGGGCCGCGAGGCCGCAGAGGACGTGCAGTCATGACCATCAAGCCTCGCGTCTCGCCGTCGCTCGCGAAGCTGCCGGAGCTAGAAACCGAACGATTGTCGCTGCGTCAATGGTCTCTCGGCGATCTCGACGCGATCCTGGCGATGGACCGCGATCCGGAGGTCTACCGGTTCCTGGAGGAACCCGGCACGCCCGCGAAGCAGCGCGCCGAGACGCGCGAGCGGATTCTCACCCTGTTCCCGGCGGGGCTGGGCGTATGGTCGATTTTCCGGCGTGTCGCGCCGCAAGAGTTCCTCGGCTACGCGCTGCTGATCCCGATCGGCGATGAAGGGCCGGAGGCGGAGCTCGGCTTCCGGCTCGTGCGCGCCGCGTGGGGAGGCGGCATCGCGAGCGAAGCCGGGGCGCGGCTGATCCGGCACGGCTTCGAGGCGCTGGGCTTGCCCGAGATCGTCGCCGTCACGGACCCCGACAACAAGGCCTCCGAGCGCACGCTGCGGCGACTCGGATTCAAGCGCGAGGGCTGGCGTCGCGCCTGGGGCTACGACAACCACTTCTTCCGGCTGACGCGAAAAAAACTGGTTGTCATCCCGGAAGCCGCCGCAGGCGGCTATCCGGGATCCATAACCACCACGATTTCGAATTGACCGAGAGATTGGTGTTTATGGATCCCGGGTCTCGGCCTGCGGCCTCGCCCGGGATGACCACTACATTCAGCGCCCGGCGGGCCGCCGATAAACCCACACGCGCGCGGGCGGCAGGTTGAGCCAGATGCGCTCGGAGGCCTCGACGGTGAGACCGGCGAGCTTCGGGATCGGCGGCACCATCGCGTAGGTGAACTGCACGAACGGCGCATCCGGCTTCAGCAGGCCGAGCGCATCGCCGAGGAGCCGCAGCCGCGTGCGGCGCGGCTTGGTCATCAGCGGCAGACCAGAGACGACTGCGGAGGCCTGGTGGCGCGTATAGGCGGTCAGCGCCTCGCGCAGGCGATAGGCATCCGCCTGGACGACGGTCGCCTGCGGGTAGCGCTGCCGCAGGAGCTGGCAGAACGTCGGATTGAACTCGACCAGGACCAGCCTGGAGGGATCGACGCCGTGGTCGACCAGCGCCTCGGTCACCGGCCCGGTCCCGGGGCCGAGCTCGATCACCGGCCCATCGTCGTTCGGGTCGACGTAGCTCGCCATGCTGCGGGCGAGCACCTTGCCGGACGGCGTCACGGCGCCGACGCTCAGCGGCTTCTCGATCCAGGAACGGATGAAGCGGACTTCGTCGTTGAGGCGGATGCCGTTCTTCTGCCCGAAGCGGCGGATGTGGGTCTCGATATTGCGGCCGATCTTCTGCTCGATCAGCCGGAACGGCCGCTCGACCTTCTCTTCGAATTTTTCTTCGAAGAGACGGACGCGCCGCTCGATATTCCTCCCAATCATCCGTTCGAAGAGCCGCATGCGCTTTTCGAACAGTTCAAGCGTCTGCATCGGCATTTTGGAAACGCGACCGGATTATTGCAGTTTTGTAACGTCAAGGCGTAACGGCCGCAGCGCCAAGGGTCAAGAGAAACCCCCATGCGGGGTCCGTCAGGCGGGGCCCTGGCGGTTGCCTAGCCCGTCCAGGAAGTCCTTGACTTTGGTGAAGAAACCGGCGGCTTCCGGCTGCGTCTCGCTGGATGACTGCTTGTCGAATTCGGCGAGCAGCTCCTTCTGGCGCTTGGTCAGCTTCTGCGGTGTTTCAACCAGAACTTGCACGTACATGTCGCCATGCTCGCGCGCACGCAGAACCGGCATTCCCTTGCCGCCCAGGCGGAAGCGCCGGCCCGAATGGGTGCCCTCGGGCACCTTCACCTTGGTCTTGCCGCCGTCGATGGTCGGCACCTCGAAGCCGCCGCCGAGCGCGGCCGTGACCATCGAGATCGGCACACGGCAATGCAGGTCGGCGCCGTCGCGCTGGAAGAACTGGTGCGCGCCGATCGACAGGAAGATGTAGAGGTCGCCAGGAGGGCCGCCACGCACGCCGGCCTCGCCTTCGCCGGCGAGCCGGATGCGGGTGCCGTCCTCCACGCCGGCGGGCACGTTGACCGACAGCGTGCGCTCGCGCGTGACGCGGCCGGAGCCCGAACAGTTCGGACACGGATTGTCGATCACCTGGCCGCGGCCCTGGCAGGCGACGCAGGTCCGTTCCAGCGTGAAGAAGCCTTGGGTATGGCGCACCTTGCCGGCGCCATTGCAGGTCGGGCAGACCTTGGGCTTGGAGCCGGCCTTGGCGCCGGCGCCCGAACAGGCCTCGCAGGTCACCGAGGTCGGAATACGCACCTGCGCGGCTTTGCCCGCATAGGCCTCCTCCAGCGTGATCTCCATGTTGTAGCGCAGGTCCGCGCCGCGCTCGCGACCGCCCGAGCGGCCGCGCGCGCCGCTCATGCCGAAGATGCCCTCGAAAATGTCGGAGAACGTCGCGCCGAAGTCGCCGAAGCCCTGCGCCTGCCCGCCCATCCCCTGCTCGAACGCCGCGTGGCCGAAGCGGTCATAGGCGGCGCGCTTCTGCTCGTCCTTCAGGACGTCATAGG
>CAYZMR010000505.1:0-2709 GCA_964479515.1 uncultured Hyphomicrobiales bacterium
GCCGAGGACGGGCGCTTTCATTTTCACGTCGAGATCGGTCATCCGCTCACCGGGCCGATCGTCGCCTATCGGGGATGGCTGGTGCTGCGGGCATGAAACCGCAGCACGCGGCTACCGCAGCTGATTTGCGCTTGTGGCCGTCCTATGCCAAGCACGTGCCGCGGCGGGCACGGTGTGACCGCCTTGGGGGCGACGATTTTTGAAGTCTTCACAATGATCGTCTGCGTCATCATCTGATTGTCGAAACCGCCCCGGACTCTTGATGCCCATTTCGCTGTCGTCACATTCGTCCCGCGACGCGCGCGCGCGCGGTGCAGGCGTCACCGCGGTGTTGGGGCCGACCAATACCGGCAAGACGCATCTCGCGATCGAGCGCATGCTCGCGCATTCGAGCGGCATGATCGGGCTGCCGCTGCGGCTGCTTGCGCGCGAGGTTTACAACAAGTGCGTCGATCGCGTCGGGGCCGACCAGGTCGCGCTCATCACCGGTGAAGAGAAGATCAAGCCGCCGAACGCGCGCTTCTGGGTCGCGACCATCGAGGCGATGCCGCGCGACCTCGACGTGGCGTTCGTCGCGATCGACGAGATCCAGCTCGCCGCCGATCTCGAGCGCGGCCATGTCTTTACCGACCGCATCCTCAACCGCCGCGGTCGCGACGAGACGCTGGTGCTAGGCGCCGCCACCATGCGGGGGATGGTGGAGAAGCTCCTGCCCGGCGCGAACATCCTCTCGCGGCCGCGCCTCTCGACCTTGAGCTTCTCGGGCGAGAAGAAATTGACGCGGTTGCCACGGCGCTCCGCGATCGTGGCGTTCTCGGCCGACGAGGTCTACGCGATCGCCGAATTGATCCGCCGCCAGCGTGGCGGCGCGGCCGTCGTGCTTGGCGCGCTCAGCCCACGCACCCGCAACGCGCAGGTCGCGCTCTACCAGTCGGGCGACGTCGACTATCTGGTCGCGACCGACGCGATCGGCATGGGCCTCAATCTCGACGTCGACCACGTCGCCTTCGCGGCCGACCGCAAGTTCGACGGCTACCAGTTCCGCAAGCTCAACCCGTCCGAGCTCGCCCAGATCGCGGGCCGCGCGGGCCGCGCGATGCGCGACGGTACTTTCGGCACCACCGGCCGCTGTCCGCCATTCGAGCCCGAGATCACGCAGGCGCTGGAGAGCCACGCGTTCGAATCCGTCAAGGTGCTGCAATGGCGCAACAGTACGCTCAACTTCGCCTCGATTGGCGCGCTTTCGGCTTCGCTCGCCGAAACACCCTCCGAACCGGGCCTCACGCGCGCGCCGATCGCCGAAGATATCCAAGTGTTGGAGCATGTTTCGCGCGACGACGAGGTGCGGGACATGGCGACGACGCGCATCGGCGTCGAGCGGTTGTGGGAAGTGTGTCAGGTTCCTGACTATCGCAAGATCTCGCCGGCCGCCCACGCGGAGCTTGCGGTCGCCCTCTATGGATTCCTGATGCGGAAGGGTACAATCCCACCCGATTGGTTCGCCGGGCAGGTGGCGCAAGCGGACCGTACCGACGGCGATATCGATACGCTCGCGAACCGGATCGCCCACATCAGGACTTGGACCTTTGCGGCAAACCGTCCGGATTGGCTCGCCGATCCCGAGCACTGGCAAGGCGTCACGCGCGGCGTCGAGGACAAGCTGTCCGACGCGCTGCACGAGCGTTTGGCCGAGCGGTTCGTCGACCGCCGCACCAGCGTATTGATGCGGCGGCTACGCGAGAACGCGATGCTCGAAACCGAAATCAACAAGTCAGGCGAGGTCGTCGTGGAGGGCCACGCGATCGGCCGCCTCGCCGGCTTTCAGTTCGCCGCGGAGGCGACGTCGGCCGGACCCGAGGGCAAGGCGCTGCGCGCGGCCGCCCAGAAGGCGCTCGCCGGCGAGATCGACGCGCGCGCGGCACGGCTTTCCCACGCGCCCGATGACCAGATCGTGCTCGCAATCGATGGTGCATTGCGCTGGCTCGGCGAACCGGTCGGCAAGCTGATCGCGGGCGACGACGTGCTCAAGCCGCGCGTGCGCATCCTCTCCGACGAGCATCTGACCGGCGCGTCGCGCGATGTCGTGCAGGCGCGGCTCGATCTCTGGCTGAAGGTCCATCTGGAAAAGCTGCTCGGGCCGCTGTTCGCGCTCGCGTCGGCGGAAGACATCACCGGCATCGCGCGCGGCGTCGCGTTTCAGCTCACCGAGTCGCTCGGCGTGCTCGAGCGCCATCGCGTCGCCGAGGAGGTGAAGGGGCTCGACCAGGCCGCGCGCGCGATGCTGCGCAAATACGGCGTGCGCTTCGGCGCCTATCACCTCTATCTGCCGAACCTGCTCAAGCCCGCGGTGCGCGCGCTCGCGGTCCAACTCTGGGCGCTGAAGGAAGCGACCCCCGAGACCAAGGGCCTCGACGAGGTGCCGCATCTTGCCGCCTCCGGCCGCACGTCGTTTCCGGCCGACAAGGACGTGCCGAAGGCGCTCTACCGCACGGTCGGCTACCGCGTGTGCGGCGAGCGCGCGGTGCGCGTCGACATTTTGGAACGGCTCGCCGATCTGATCCGTCCGGCGATCGCCTGGCGGCCAGGTTCGCCCAGCGCGAAGCCGCCTGGTGCGGTCGAGGGCGGCGGCTTCACGGTGACGGTCAACATGACGTCGCTGACCGGCTCGTCGGGCGAGGACTTCGCCTCGATCCTGCGCTCGCTCGGCTA
>CAYZMR010000506.1:0-2706 GCA_964479515.1 uncultured Hyphomicrobiales bacterium
CGCGAACGAGAAGTGCTTGTGCCCGAGATAGCTCGTGAACACCGGCACGATCACGCCGATGACGTGAGCGACGGTCTCGGCATGCCACGTGAAGCCGACCGCGGGAAAAAGCAGGCGCGCAAGACCGACGCTGACGAGCCACACCTGCGCGACCGCGACCAGGTTGACGAGGGTGAAGCGGACATACTCGTCGGTGACCGCGCGACCGGACCGCTCGAACACGAACAGCTTGTTCAGCGCATAGGCGGTCGTCATGCCGCAGACATAGGCGACGACGATCGCGACCTCATAGGGCATCACCAGGTTGAGCGCGATCCGGCTCGCGATATTGACCAGCGCCGCGATGCCGCCCGCAACGACGAACAGCGCGAAGCGCCGCTGCTCGGCGGTCACGGCACCCGCTCCGCCATCTCCTTCGCGACGCGCACGCTTTCCGAGATACCGCGGTCCTCGGGATAATAGAAGCAAGTGTCGGCGATCTGCAGGCCGCGCACCGAGGTCTCGATCGGCGGAAGCATCGCGGCAAAGCCAGGCGGACACACCGGCTGCGCGTGGCGCAGGCGCCCGACATGGAACGCCACGACGTCGTCCTCGGACACCGCCGGGTTGAGCAGCTTGAGATAGCCGAGGCCCTCGGCGCGGAAGGCCGCGTCGTCGCGCGCGAACTTCGGATGCGTCACCGGCATGTAATAGGGAATGTAGACGACCGTGTCGCCGGTCGGACGCAGGTTCGAGAACTCGACGATCCCCGGGACCTCGAAGCGCGCGTCCGAGATGTTGACCCAGAAGTGCGGCGTGATCGAGCGCTTGAGGCGGAACACCACGCAGCAGACGCCGATATTCACGATCGCATCGTAGCGCGCGCGCTCATCTTGCGTGAGGTCCGGCGCGATGCGGCTGACATAGGGCGTCGGCATCGTGCTGATGACGGCATCCGCCGGGAAATGCTCCGCGCCCGCCGCAACACCGCTGACGGCGCCGTTCGCGACGGTCACGCAGGTTGCGGCCGTCGCGAGCCGCAAGATCCCGCCGTTCTGCTCGATCGCGCGCGTCAACGCCTTCACCAGCGTCTCCGAGCCGCCCTCGATGTAGCCGAGTTCCTCCTGCAGCAGCGAGCGGCGCGAGGTTCCGACGCGCTTGATGCGGGTCCAGATCCAGGCGGCCGAGATGTTGTCGGCGTATTCGAAGAACTTCAGCCGGAACAACGGCGCCCATAGCCGCTCATAAACGGCACGGCCGCACCAGCGCGTGATCCAGTCCTTGGCGGCGACATTTTCGAGCGGACGCCAATCGCTGCGCTTGGTGGAGAAGAACATCATCGCGCCGTAGCGCAGCTTCTCGATCATCGAGAGCTTGGGAAATTTCAAGAGCGAGATCGGATCGCCCCATGGATAGAGCACGCCATCAAGGTAGTAGCCCATCGATGTCGGCACCCAGCGCATCGTGTCGCCCAAGCCAAGCTCGGCGAGCAGATCGAACGTGGCCCGGTCGGACTTGCAGACGAAGTGGTAGTAGCGCTCGATCGAGAGGCCGGCGAGATCGAAATGCGCCGCCATGCCGCCCGCCTCGGGCGCCGCCTCGAGCACGGTCACCTGATGGCCGCGCTTCTGCGCATAATACGCCGCCGCGAGCCCCATGGCGCCGGCGCCGATGACGACGACGCGGCTCATGCTCCCCTCCACCGCGCCATCCGCTCATTCCCGCGCAAGCGGGAATCCAGTTCTTTTCTGTTGCCTGGGTCCCCGCTTTCGCGGGGACGAGCGGAGGGGATGATCACTCGCATGGGATACGTTCAGAACTCCAGCGCGATCTGCGAATAGACCGGGTGGCGGAAGGTCTCGGCGAGCGCGTCCTTGAGCGGCGTCGCGCGCACGCCGAAGATCTTTGGCCAGTCGATCTCCTCGAACACGTCGGGCGTCACCAGCGCTTCGAGCTGCTTTGTCGTGAACGGCGGATCACGGTCGAACCGGCCGTAGACATACAGCATCATCCAGAATGCCGAATACGGAATGCGCACGATCGGCGCGCGCGCGCCGACGGCCTCCTTCACGGCGCGGATCAGGTCGATGTAGTCGATGCGCGTGAGGCCCGATATATTGTAGGTCTTGCCCGCGATGCGCTGCTCGATGCAAGCCGTGATGATGTCGCAGAAATCGCCGGCATAGAGCGGCTGGCGCAGATAGCGCCCACTGCCGGGAATGGGAAACACCGGCGCGCGGCGCATGAAGCGCGCGAGCCAGCCGAGATGCTTGCGATCGAACCAGCCGAACATCAGAGTCGGCCGCAGCACGACCACCGGCAAGCCGCAGGAGACCACGAGGCGCTCCTGCGCGTCCTTGCTCTGCGTGTACCAGTCGTTCGCGGCGGATTCGACGACCGACGAGCTCAGATGCACCACGTAAGGCGCCTTGGCGCGCACCGCCTCGATCACGCGTTCCGTCGCCGTCACGTTGTTGGCCGTGAACGCCGCCTCCTCGAGCCCGCCGATCTGCGCGTGCGAGAACACGACCACGTCGGCGGCAGCGACCGCGGCCTGCCAGCCGTCGGCGGTCGAAAGATCGGTTTCGATCACGGTAAGGTCCGGATGCAGCCGCCGCAGGATCGCGGTGTTGGCCGGGTGCTTGTCGATCGCCACGATGTCGGTGAAGCCACGCGCCTTCAGGCGCGGGATCAGGTTCTGCCCCACGAGCCCGGCCGCCCCGGTGA
>CAYZMR010000507.1:0-2698 GCA_964479515.1 uncultured Hyphomicrobiales bacterium
CTGGAATGCCGCGCCGCGATCGACGCCATCGCGGTGAATGCGCAGGATACGCCGCCGCTGCGCATCGGCGCACTCGACGTGCTCGCCCAGCACGTGCTCGGCTGCGCCTGCGGCGTTCCGTTCCGTTCCGATGACCTCTACGCCGAGGTGACGACCGCCGCGCCCTATGCGGCGCTCACGCGCGCGGATTTCGACGCCACCGTCGATTTCGTCGCGACCGGCGGCTATGCGCTCAAATCCTACGAGCGCTTCGCCAAGATCAAGCTGACGAAGGACGGCACCTGGCGCATCGCGCATCCGCGCGTCGCCCAGATGTATCGCATGAATGTCGGCACCATCGTGGAAGCCGACATGCTGAAGGTCCGGCTGGTGCGCTCGCGCGCCTCCAAGATGATCCCGCGCGGCGGGCGCATCCTCGGCGAGGTCGAGGAATATTTCATCGAAACGCTGACGCCGGGCGACACCTTCGTGTTCGCCGGCGAGGTTCTCAAATACGAGGCGCTGGCCGAGGACGAGGTCTATGTCTCGCGCTCGACCGATCCCGACCCGAAGGTGCCGTCCTACGACGGCGGCAAGTTCCCGCTCTCGACCTACTTGGCCGACCGGGTGCGCGGCATCCTGGCCGACCATCATGCCTGGCAGGACCTGCCGGCGCAGGTGCGCGAGTGGCTGGAGATTCAGGAGTGGCGCTCACGCCTGCCGGGCAAGCGCGAGCTCCTGGTCGAGACCTTCCCGCGCGGCGATAAATACTACCTCGTCTGCTACCCGTTCGAAGGCCGCCTCGCGCACCAGACGCTCGGCATGCTGCTGACGCGGCGGCTGGAACGCGCACGCATGCGTCCGCTCGGGTTCGTGGCGAACGAATACGCGCTCGCCGTCTGGGGCCTGCGCGACCCCGCATTCGCGATCCAGCGCGGCGAGCTCTCGCTCGACGCGCTGTTCGATGCCGACATGCTGGGCGACGACCTCGAAGCCTGGCTCGCCGAATCCGCGCTGATGAAGCGCACGTTCAGGAACTGCGCGATCATCGCCGGGCTGATCGAGCGCCGCTATCCGGGCGAGGAGAAGAGCCGCCGCCAGATGACGATCTCGACCGACCTCGTCTATGACGTGCTGCGCAAGCACCAGCCCGACCATTTGCTGCTGCGCGCCGCGCACGCGGATGCCGCGGCCGGGCTGCTCGACATCCGCCGCCTCTCGCAGATGCTCGCCCGCATCAAGGGCCGCATCGTGCTTGAGCCGCTCGATCACGTGTCGCCGCTCGCGGTGCCTGCGCTGCTCGAGATCGGCCGCGAGATGGTCTATGGCGAGGCCTCCGACGCGCTGCTCGCGGAAGCCGCCGACGAGCTGGTCAAGGAGGCGATGAACTAAGCGATCTACAACCAAAATACATATTCAGGTTGTCATTATTATAGTTGTATAATGTGACGTCAACAATCTCCGCCTTTTCGGCACATTGGAGAAGACGTCCATGAGAAAACAAAGCGCATTCGCCGCCGCGTTCACGCTGAGCCTCCTCGCCGCGAGCGCCGCGTTGGCGCAGCAGAAGCCGCCGGGCTTTGCCTGCGGCGGCAGCCCGCCGCAAATGGTCACCGTCGCGCCGATCCCGCGATACACCGTTATCGACTTCGACAACCGCGGCGCCGACTGCGCGTTGTGGCAGACCTTCTTCTATCTCAACTGGCCGGCGATCCCGGGCAACAAGCGCGGCCTTCCCAACCCGACCGCCAAGTTCGGCGGACCGGGCGCGACGGTGTGGGAGACCTTCAAGACGGTCGAGGAATTGTTCTTGGCCGGCGGCACCAAGCCGCCGCCCTGGGACCCGGCGCTGCAGATGACCGCGCTTGCGCCGAGCCTCGCCGCCGACATCGCCTCCGGCAAGGTGCGCCTCCTCAAGCGGACCTCGAAAATCTCGCGCACCGTGATCGAGAACATCGCCCGCAATCCGCAGGCGGTCGACAACACCTTCCTGGACGAGATCCGCCAGGCCGACGGCAACATTCTGTGGGACCAGCAGAAGATACCGGTCTTCTACGAAATCGCGATGAACAAGACGCAGTTCGACTACATCTACAACAACACGCTCTACAGCAAGGCCGGGCAGAACACGTACATCCAGAAGGCCAACATCATCCTGCCGAGCCAGTCGATCGAGCTGAAGGCCGCCTGGAAGGTCCTGACCGCCGCGGAGGCTGCGTCCGGCCGATTCCATGTCGTCGAGGCGTATATCTACGATCCGCTGCTGCGTCCGGTGAAGGTCGGCCTGGTCGGATTGCATGTCTTCATCGCGGGGGGCGATGACACGGTCGGGCTGTGGGGGACATTCGCGCAGGTCGACAACGCGCCGATCCAGCCGACCGGGCCGGTGCCGGGCCAGAAGTACACGTTCTTCAACAGCCAATGCGCCGGCTGCAAGCTCAACGACAAGTTCACCAATCCGACGCAGGTGGTGCAGTCGATCCCCGACGATCCGACCGCGGCGGGCGTGACGCAGGACGCGCAGGGGATCATCGTTCAGTACAACAAGCAGAACAACATCACGTCGCCGTGGCAGTTCTACAAGCTCGTCAACGTGCAGTGGTCGCCGCCGACGGTCGTGCTCAAGACGCCGGTTCCGATCCCGCTCCCGCTGCCGATGGGTAAGCCCTCGACGGATACGCTCATGAACGCGGTGCTGGAGACGTTCCTCCAGCATCCG
>CAYZMR010000508.1:0-2678 GCA_964479515.1 uncultured Hyphomicrobiales bacterium
GCTCGCGTCTGCCAGCCCGGCCCGTCGGCCTTGACGCTCCCGCATGTTGCCTGCGACCAGGCCTGATGCTATCGAGCCGCGCGGCCGTCCGGCCGTTTTCTTGATGGAGGCGTGCCATGCGCAAGCATCGCGATTTCGACGACCTCCCCTGCTTTCGACATCACGTCTAAGCGGCGGAAGTCCTTCCCCTCGGAAACACATGTGCGGCGCGGCCGGCGTTTCGTGCACGGCGACGTCGAGCTGATCGAGAAGCTCGGCCGCAACGATCTGTGCCCGTGCAACTCCGGACGCAGGTTTCAAGGCCTGCTGCATGAGAGCGGGCCAGCATGACGGCACGAACCGGGACGACTACTTTCAGAGTGTGACGCGCGTGGCCGGACCTGTTCCGGCCATTCGCCGTCTTGCCGATGCGGCGACTCCGCGGCGCGCGTTGCTCGCCGCTAGTCCTTCGCCCGCCCGCCGAGCTGCTTTGCGAAAAACTCCAGCGCCCGCTCCTTCGCATCCTCTGCCGCGTCGGCGTTCGCCTCGACCTTCTGGCGCTTGCGGCCCGGGTCGTCGAAGCCGTGGGTCGCGCCGGTGTAGAGCGTGAGGGCGATGTCGCCGCCCGCATCGCGGCTCGTGTCGACCAGCCGCTTGCAGCGCTTGGGCGAAACCTCCTCGTCCGCCGTGCCCATGAACACGCGCACCGGCGCGTAAGGCCTGTAGGCCTTGTCCTTGAAGGCGTCCTTGAGCTTGCAGGCCGGATAAAACGCGAGCGCGGCCACGAAACCCGGCATGCCGTCCGGCGGGCCGGGCGTGTCCGCCATCGCGGCGAGCGTCGCGCTGCCGCCGTTCGACCAGCCCTGCAGGCCGATGTGCGCGCCGTCCACGTCCGGCCGCGCGCGCAGGAAGGCAAGCGCGCCGTAGGCGTCGAGCGGGCGCACCGTCACCTCGTTCAATTCCGCCGGACGGCTGTCGTAGCTGTAGCGCGGGAAGCCCGCCGGATAGCCGCGCGGGCCGAAGCCGTCGACCAGCAGCGCCACATAGCCGTGCTCCGCCCACAATTCGCCCCACGCCCTGTGGCGGCGCGAGAGCGTGCTGGCGTCATAGACGCCGTTCGCGGCGGTCGAATAGGCGCCGGCGCGGCCGTGCATCATCACCACGGCGGGGGCGCGCGCGGCGTGGAGCGCGGTCGGGAGATACAGATAGCCGACGAGCGCGGTCTTGCCGTCGGCGCTCGGGAAGGTGACGCGCGTGGGGAGCGTTTCGGCTTGCGCCGCGCCGGCGAGTATCACGCCGATGGCCGCGAGGCCGGCGAGAGCGTGCCGCATCCCTCCGTCCGTCTTACGGCGCCTTCTTCAGATCGTCGTAGGACCACACGAAGTCCTGGCCCGCCTTCGGCAGGTGGCATTCGAGGCAGGGGGTGGCGGCGACCTTGTCGTTCCAGGCGTGCTCCGGCGTGAAGATGCGGTACTCCCAGTCGCCGTTGCGCTTGTCGGCCGGGTATTCGCTGCCCCAGCCTTTTTCCTTCTCCATCACCGCATAGCGCAGCAGCTTGCCCTTCAGGAAGCGTCCGTTCGCGTCCTTGAGCGGATTGCCGTCGGGACCGAGCTGCGCCTCGTAGTGCACGCCGGTGAACACAGTGCCGTCGGGCATCGGCTCGCCCTTCTTGGCGGCGTCGATCGCGGCCTGCGGCGCATAGAAGACGTGGACCTGCTTGTTCGGCTTGTCGACGGTGAGGTACTGCACGCCCTTGTCGAAGCTTTCCGGGAACGCAAACTTGTCGTTCGCGGCCCGCACCTGCACGGCGAGCACCGCGCCTGCGAGCCCCGCGACGGCGGCAAGCGCCGCCATGGATTTGGTCTTCATGCTGATCCCCTCCCGTCGCGCGGCCTCTCGACCCGCGCACGAGGAGATTACATCGCGGCCGCCGGCGCGCTTCCCGCGCCCGCGGTCACAAGTTGGTGAAGTTTCGGCCCGGTGGTGCGGCGCTATCGCCGCGGCGGCTTCCTTCCGCCGCGCATGCCGGGTTTGCCGAGCGTCGAGCGCGGGGAGTTCGCGGCGCGGTGCGGGATGGCCTCGATGCCGGGGCCCATCTCGTCGAGCGTGGGTTTGCGCGGCGCTTTCGCATCCGGCCGATGCGGCGCGACCTCGTGATAGGTCGCGATGCCCATTTCATCGAGGGTGGGCTTGTGCACGCGGGATTTCGGCTCCTCACCGCGACCCCCACCCCGGCGGCCTGCGGCCGCCGACCCTCCCCGCAAGGGGGAGGGTAAGGGCGCGCCCGCGGCGCGGGGCCGCTTCGCGGTCGGGTCGTCCACCACCGCGAGCTCGGTGGTGCGCAGCCGCTTGATCTCGTCGCGCAAGCGCGCGGCCTCTTCGAAATCCAGATCTGCTGCGGCGGCGCGCATGCGGGCCTCGAGGTCGGAGATCACCGCCTCGAAATTGTGCCCGATGGTGGCGCCGTCCTCGCCTAGCCCTGAGATGCCGCCTTCGGTCGAGACCAGCACGTGGTCGCGCTCGTAGACCGAGTCGAGAATGTCGTGGATCGAGCGCTTGATGCTCTCCGGCGTGATGCCGTTCGCCACATTGTACTCGGTCTGCTTCTCGCGCCGGCGGTTGGTCTCGGCGATCGCGCGCTCCATCGAGCCGGTGATGCTGTCGGCGTAGAGGATCACCTTGCCGTCGATGTTGCGCGC
>CAYZMR010000509.1:0-2669 GCA_964479515.1 uncultured Hyphomicrobiales bacterium
ACGCTCAACTTCCTTCCCGACACGCACATCGTCGTGATCGACGCCAAGGACGTGGCGGGCGACTACGAGGCCGTGTGGCAGCGCGTGCGCGACACTTTCGCCATCGATGCGCTGCCGCGCGCCATCAATATGATCACCGGCCCGTCGCGCTCCGCCGACATCGCGCAGATCCTGATCCTCGGCGCGCACGGGCCGCGGCGGCTGCACGTGCTGGTGGTCGCAGAACTTTAGCGTGTAGGGTGGGCTGAGCGCAGCGAAGCCCACGCGGATATTCCAGCGCGGAAACGTGGGCATCGGCGTCTTCGCCGATGCCCACCCTACGACCACGTTTAATCCACCGGATGGATGTCGCTCGGATCCGACGGATTGCAGCGCACGCGCATCGTGTCGCCCTGGCGCGGCGGATGATGCCGTGACACCGCTTTCTCGATGGTCGTGTCGTAGACATGGCCGATCGGCGGCCTGACCCGCAGGGTCATGCGCGCGACTGGGTGATGATTGAGCGCCCAGTCGGTGTCCTCAAAGCGCAGCACGCGTGCCGAGCAGACCATGTTGTTCGGGTCGAGCTGCGTCTCCTGGAAGCGCCAGCCGCGCCGCGCCATGCAGCGCTTGTAGACCGCGCTGGTCGGGTAGCCGTTCTGCGGCGCGCCGTATTGCGCATCGCAGATCGCCGTGTCGACGTGGAGCAGGTCGTCGCCGCGCCCGCGACCGGTGGCGTCGTTGTAGACGTCATTATCGGCGTGCGCCGCGATGACCGCGCCGAAGAACAGAAGGGCCGTGAGGCCAACGCGTTTCATGCTTGTCTCTCCCAGTTGTTATGGCCGCGCGGATGAATGCGCGTACAGTTATTGGTGCGCGGCGTGCGCCGACGCGTTCAGCGGATTACGAAGGTTTAAGGTTGGCGAGATGGCGTAGCGCGCATGAGCGAAGCGACATGCGGGAGAAAAGAATCCCGGATTTCGCTTCGCTCATCCGGGCTATGGTTGCTACGATTGGCCGACGCACCGCACGAGGCCGGGCCCATGAACGACGTCACCAACGACCGCTATGTGAAGACCGGCGTGTTTCTCGCGCCGTTTCATCCGCTCAACGAGAATCCGCTGCTCGCGCTCGAGCGCGACATGGATCTGCTCGTCCACCTCGACAAGCTCAACTATCACGAGGCCTGGATCGGCGAGCACCACTCGGGCGGCTTCGAGATCATCAATTGCCCGGAGATGTTCATCGCCGGCGCGGCCGAGCGCACGCGCCACATCCGGCTCGGCACCGGCGTGGTGTCGCTCCCCTATCATAATCCGTTCACGCTCGCGGGCCGCATGCAGCAGCTCGACTACCAGACGCGCGGGCGCGCGATGTTCGGCGTAGGACCCGGCTCGCTGGTCTACGACGCCGACAAGATGGGACTCGCGGCGGCGGACCAGCGCCGCAAGCTCGACGAGGCGCTCGACATCATCGTCGAGCTGATGGCCGGCCGCATGGTCACCAAGAAGACCGACTGGTTCGACTTGCGCGAGGCGCGGCTGCAGTTGAAAAGCTTCTCGCAGCCGATGATGGAGATGGCGGTCGCCTCCGCGCGCTCGCCGACTGGCGCGTTGCAGGCCGGCAAGCACGGCATCGGCATGGTCTCGCTCGGCGGCACCTCGGACGACGCGCTGAAGGCCCACGCCGCCAACTGGGGCGTCTATGAGGAGGCGGCGCGCAAGAACGGCAAGGTGGCGGACCGGCGCAAATGGCGCATCGTGACGTTCGCGCACGTAGCCGAGACGCGCGAACAGGCGCGCGCGGACGTCAAGTTCGGGCTTGAGGATTTCAGGCGCTACTTCGCCGAGGTCGCGACCTTCCCGATCATCCCGCCCGACGTCACCGGCGACCCGGCCGACTATCTCACGTCGAGCGGCATCGCCTGCATCGGCACGCCGGAGGACTGCATCCGGCATTTCGAACGGCTGTGGACGGGCTCGAACGGCGGCCTCGGCGGCATCCTGCTGCTCGCGCACAACTGGGCCGACTGGGCGGCGACCAAGCGCTCCTACGAGCTCATGGCGCGCTACGTGCACCCGCACTTCCAGCGCAACGCCAACGCGCTGCGCGAGGCGAGCTATGACGACGCCAAAGGCAAGTACGCGACCGCCGGCGCCGCGATGAAGAGCGCCGTGCAGGCTGCGATCGACAAGCATCAGGCCGGGAGGGCAGGGACCTCGTAGGGCGCATCGCGCCGCGGGAACGAGGAGCCGCGCGCGACCGGCACGATACGGTCACATCAAGCGGTTAGAGAGGGTGCGACGTGCTTGCGCGGACGGGCGCGCTCATAGACATTGGCAATGACGGGCGCGAATGCGATTCGTCGGCGGTTCCGGTGCCATCGCGACGGGGCATGGAACCGAAATCCGGTGCAGCCGAAGAGCCCGTCGCGGGGTTGGGCATGGGGCGCCTGAGCGCCATTTTCGTCGCAATCTGCATGGCGCTGATCGCGGGCTCGATCGGCGTTGTCGCCTATCTCTGGTTCAACTTCACCGGCATGGAGGCGTCCGTCGTCGCGATCGCGGCGCTGACCGCGCTCGCGATGTTCAACGCGGTGACCGGGCGCGCGCGCGACCGCAACAATGTCGGCGCGCAGATCGCCGACCTCTCGCGCGGCACCGCCGATATCGGCCGCCACATCTCCGAGC
>CAYZMR010000510.1:0-2667 GCA_964479515.1 uncultured Hyphomicrobiales bacterium
TCCTGTATGAGAGCTTCATCCATCCGATCACGATCATCTCCGGCCTGCCGTCGGCCGGCGTCGGCGCGCTGCTCGTGCTGATGGCGTTCCAGATGGACCTCTCCGTCATCGCGATGATCGGCATCGTGATGCTGGTCGGCATCGTGAAGAAGAACGCCATCATGATGATCGACTTCGCGCTCGAACGCCGCCGCGTCGGCTTGAGCGCGGAGGCCGCGATCCGCGAGGCCTGCCTGTTGCGGTTCCGCCCGATCATGATGACGACCTTCGCGGCGATCTTCGGCGCGCTGCCGATCGCGCTCGGCACCGGCGCCGGCGCGGAGCTGCGCCAGCCGCTCGGCGTCGCGGTGGTCGGCGGGCTGTGCGTGTCGCAACTGCTCACGCTCTACATCACGCCGGTCGTCTACCTCTATCTCGACCGCCTCGATCGCGTGCTCAAGCGCCGCCTGGAGCCGCAGCTTGCCGAGGTCGAGGAGCACCCGCGGCCCACCGCCGTGGCGGCGGAATAGGCACATCTCTTGCTTCGCCTTGCGGCCATCATCGCCGCAAGGGAGCCTCGATGCGCCGCATATTTCTCCTTAGTTTTGTCGCGCTGCTTGCGGCCTCGACCTGCGCACACGCCGACGGTTATCCGTCGAAACCGGTCCGCGCGATTATTCCCTTCGGCGCCGGCAGTGCGACCGACATCATTCCGCGCATCGTGCTCGACCGGCTCTCTGCGGCGCTCGGCCAGCCGTTCATCGTGGAGAACCGCGCCGGCGCGGGCGGCACGATCGGCGCCGCCGCCGTCGCCAAGTCGGAGCCGGACGGCTACACGCTGCTCGTCAATTCCTCCGCGCACACGATCGCGCCCGCGCTCTATCCGAACCTCGCCTACGACGTCGCCAAGGATTTCGTCGCGGTCGGGGCGATCGGCAGCGTGCCGAACGTGCTGGTGATGTCGCCCGCACGGGGCATCAAGACGCTCAAGGATTTCGTCGCCGCCGCGAAGGCGCGGCCCGGCGCGTTCACGTTCGCGACGCTCGGCGTCGGATCGGCGGTGTACATGAGCGCCGAGCGCTTCCGCGTCAGCGCCGGCTACGAGGCCGTGCACGTGCCGTTCAAGGGCGGGCCGGAGGCGCTCACCGAAGTGATGGCCGGCCGCGTCGACTACTATTTCTGTCCGGTCGCGACCGCGCTGCCGCTCATCCGCGACGGCAGGCTCGTCGCGCTCGCGGTGTCGAGCCCCGTGCGCTCCGGCGCGCTGCCCGAGGTTCCGACCACGCTCGAAGCCGGCTTCCCGGATTCCGACTACACGTTCTGGATCGGCGTGTTCGCGCCGGCGAAGACGCCGAAGGACATCGTCGACAAGCTCGATATCGAGATCCTCAAGGCGACGCAGGTGCCCGCCGTGCGCGAGAAGCTCGGCGCGCTCGGCGTCGAGCTGATGCCCATGACGCCGGTGGAGTTCGACGCCTATGTCAAAGCCGAGCTTGGGCGCTACGCGAGCTTCGCCCAGGCGGCCGGGCTGAAGCCGAATTGACGAGCTGCGCGGGCGGAGCCTCGAGGCCAAGCGCACGGAATGCCTTTGTGAATTGACAGGCGTTCGGGTCGCGCTTTTAATCGATGTGCAACGACGGCACGCGGGCGCGGCGGGCGGTGCGCGGTGAAGCCTTTTGCGATCTCACTCACGGCATTTCTATTTTGCTTCGGCATCGTGCCTGCCGCTTGGGCGCAAGAGGGCACGATCAGCGACGGCCACTGTCGATGCAAGGATCTTTGCGACGTGGGCCGCTCCGCCTTCAGCGAAGGTAGGACCGTCGCGCAGTGCAAGGTGCGCTGCCAACAGGCGTTCTCAGGCTGCACCAAAGGTGAAATCCGTTCGAAACAACGGCGGGATTGAACTTCGGCAGGGATGATTGAGCGGGAGGCTGACATGAAAAGGACGATTGTAACGGCTTTGGCCGTCGCCGTGCTGGTTTTCGCTGTCGCCGAACAGTCTCCGGCGCAGCGGCGGACGACCATGGCAAAGGACTTGGGGCTGGGGGGATACTGCCCGATTGGCACGTGTGCGAAGAGCGGCGGTAGATGGGCCCGTAACGTGAGCAATTGCAGCGCTCAGAACTGTCATCATTGACGTCCGCCTGGAGACGCGTCAACGGGCGAGCTGGCAGACCGAGACCTCGTCGCCGCGCGGCCCGAGAATGCTGAAGGTCGGCGGGTTGCCGCCCTTGTACTGGTAGCGGATGCCGTCATTGGTGCCGCCGCTGAACGCCGAGCCCGTGAGCGTGCCGGCGCCGCCGTCGGAGCCGGTGTAGTTGCGGCCGTTGAGCGTGAAATTCAGCCCGCCCCGCGCGGAGCCGAAGAACCAGCACTCGTAATTGCCGCTCGGCTGCGCCTGCGCGAGCGACGGAATCGCCGCGAGCACGAGCGCGCCGACGCAGCCTCGAATAGCCCGGACAGCGGTCATCGAAACTCCTGATGATGATTTTCAGCGCGGGGCGCCGGCTCGATCAGAGCCGGCAGGGGTGGGAAGCCACGAAACCATACTCCGGCCGTCGCGCGTGCGACAATGCCGGTTAGATCGAAAAGCTCGTCCCGCAGCCGCAGCTCGCCGTCGCCTGCGGGTTATGGATCTTGAACGACTGGCCGATCAGGTCGTCGACGAAATCGATCTCCGAGCCCGCC
>CAYZMR010000511.1:0-2666 GCA_964479515.1 uncultured Hyphomicrobiales bacterium
TCGGCGGCGCGCGGATCGCCGGAGCCGAGCCCCAAGTCGGCGTCGACCACGCCGACGAGATTGAGCTTGGGGAAATGGTGGCCCTTGGCGACAAGCTGCGTGCCGATGACGATGTCGATCCTGCCGTCGGAAATGTCGCGAAATTCCTCGCGCATGCGCTCGAGCGACGCGACCAGGTCGCTGGACAGCACCAGAACACGCTTGTTCGGGAACAGCGTCGCGACCTCTTCTTCCAGCCGCTCCACGCCCGGACCGCAGGCGACGAAACTGTCCGGCGTCTCGCATTTCGGGCACTTGGACGGCTGCGGCATCGAGAAGCCGCAGTGGTGGCAGACGAGCGCGCGCTTGAAGCGGTGGTCGACCAGCCACGCGTCGCAGTTCGGGCAGTTGAGTCGAAAGCCGCAGGCGCGGCAGAGCGTGAGCGGCGCGTAGCCGCGTCGGTTGAGGAACAGAAGCGCCTGCTCGCCGCGCTCCAGCGCGATGTTGACCTCTTCGGCGAGGCGCGGCGCGATGAAGCGCCCGCGCGGCGGCCCCTCGCGCTTAAGATCGATCGCCTCGATCGCCGGCTCCTGCTGGCCGCCGAAGCGTTGGGTGAGCGCGAGCCTGCGATAGCGGCCGCGCCGCGCGTTGACCACGGTCTCGACCGAAGGGGTGGCCGAGGACAGCACGATCGGGATATCGGCGATGCGCGCGCGCACGACCGCCATGTCGCGCGCGTGGTAGTGCACGCTGTCCTCCTGCTTGTAGACGGCATCGTGCTCTTCATCGACGACGATCAGACCGAGATCGGCATAGGGCAGGAACAGCGCCGAGCGCGCACCGACGACCACGCTCACCTCGCCGGCCGCGACCGCCGCGAAGGTGCGCGCGCGCCGGCGTGGCGAGAGCTCGGAATGCCATTCGGCCGGGCGCGTGCCGAAACGCGCCGCGAAGCGATCCAGGAATTGCCCGGTCAGCGCGATCTCGGGAAGCAGGATCAGGGATTGCCGGCCCTTGCGGATCGTCTCGGCGATCGCCTCGAAATAGACCTCCGTCTTGCCGGAGCCGGTCACGCCGTCGAGCAGGTCGACCGCAAAGCCGCCCTGGCCGACGGCGCCGCGCAGGATGTCGGCCGCCATGCGCTGCGCCGGCGTGAACTCGGCGCCGCGATGGTCGGGGTCGGGGGCGCGCGCGACCGGCTGCGGCGCCAAGGCGATGGCTTCAAGCGTGCCTTCGTCGATCAGGCCGTCGATGACGCCGGCCGACACGCCCGCATCCTTGGCGGTCTCCTGCTTGCTGCGCAGCAGCCCGTCGCCGAGCAGGTCGAGGACGCGCCGGCGCGCGGGGGTCATCCGGCTCGGCGCGTTGCCGGCAAGGCGCACGGCGACGCGGTCGCGTTCCGGGCCAAGCTCGCCCATGCGCAACGCCATGCGCAGCACCATGCCGCGCGGCGAGAGCGTGTAGTTCGCCACCCAGTCGATGAACTTGCGCAGCTCGGCTTTCAGCGGCGGGAAGTCGAGCTTGGCTTCGACGTCCTTCAGGCGGTTGTGCAGACCGGGCTTTACCGCAACGTCGTCGGCCCACACCACGCCGAGCGCCTCGCGGGCTCCGAGTGGCACCGAGACGATGTCGCCCGGCGCAAGCGCAAGCTCTTCGGGCGCGCGATATGAGTAAGCGTGGTCGAGCGCGACCGGCACCAGAACGTCGACGATGCGCGGAGCCATGGGTTGCGAACGATTCTTCGGAGTTAAGTAACGAAGCGAAGTGAATATAGGCAGCGTGTCAAGACACCCCGCCATGACGTTAGAGGAAGCAACGCCGGCTGCCCCCGACGTCGCGGCCGAGTTCGCGCGCTGGCTCGCGCATCTCGGGGCCGAGCGGCGGATGTCGGACAAGACCGTCGAAGCCTATGGGCGCGACGCCCGGCAATTCCTCACCTTCCTGACCGGGCATCTCGGCGAACCGGTCTCACTGGCGGCGCTCGCCGCCATCGCGCCGCGCGACGTGCGCGCTTTCATGGCGGCCCGGCGGGCGGGCGGCATCGGTTCACGTTCGCTGATGCGCTCGCTCGCCGGCGTCCGCTCGTTTGCGCGGTTCCTGGAGCGCGACGGCAAAGGCAAGGTCGCGGCGCTCGCGGCGGTGCGCGCGCCGAAGCTGGGAAAGACGTTGCCGAAGCCGCTCGGTATCGCCACGGCACGGCGTCTGGCCGAAAGCGACCTGCGCGCCGGCGAGGAGCGCGAGCCCTGGGTGTTCGCGCGGGATGCGGCAGTTCTGGCTTTGCTCTACGGCTCGGGCCTGCGCATCTCGGAAGCGCTGGGACTGACCCGCGCCGCCATCCCGGTCCCGGGAACCGGCGAGGTGATCATCGTCACCGGCAAAGGCAACAAGACGCGCATGGTGCCGGTCCTGCCGCAGGTCACAAAGCTCGTCGCCGATTACGTCGCGCTCTGTCCTTACGATCTCGGCCCGGACGAGCCGGTCTTTCGCGGCACAAAAGGCGGGCCGCTCAGCCCGCGCATCATCCAGCTCGCGATGGCGCGGCTGCGCGGCGCGCTCGGCCTGCCCGACAGCGCGACCCCGCACGCGTTGCGCCATTCCTTCGCGACGCACCTGCTCGCGCGCGGCGGCGATCTGCGCGCGATCCAGGAACTGCTCGGCCACGCCTCGCTCTCGACCACGCAGATCTA
>CAYZMR010000512.1:0-2656 GCA_964479515.1 uncultured Hyphomicrobiales bacterium
CCGTCCTCGATCGCCATGTTGGCGCCCTGCGCCAGCATCGGCAGCGTCGGATGCGCGGCGTCGCCAAGCAATGCGGCGCGCCCGAAGGAAAATCGCGCGAGTGGCTCGCGCCCGAGCAACGCCCAACGGTACGGCTCGGCGATGTTGGCGATGATCGCGTGGATGTCCTCGTGCCAGCCCGGGAAATCCGCCGCGCATTCCTCGCGCGTGCCTTTCTCGGTCCAGGATTCCACGCGCCAATCGCGCTCGACGATGCCGACGAAATTGAAGATCTCGCCGCGCCGCAGGAGATAATTGATCACGTGCCCGCCCGGCCCGACCCAGTTGACGCCGACATTGCGCCGCAAATGCGCGGGGAGCTTTTCGACCGGCACCAGCCCGCGCCACGCCATGCAGCCGGTGAACTGCGGCCTGTCGTCGCCGACGAGGATGTTACGGATGCCAGAATGCACGCCGTCCGCGCCGATCAGCGCGTCGCCGGTCACGCGTTCGTCGCCGAGATGCAGCGTGATCGCGCCGCCGGCGTCATTAAAACCGGTCGCCCGCCTGCCGAGCCGGATCGCTTGCGGCGCGAGCGCGCGCACCGCGTCGATCAGCGCGCCGTGCAGATCGGCGCGATGGATCATGAAATAGGGCGCGCCGTAGCGCGCGACCGACTCGGCGCCGAGGTCGAACAGCTTCCAGGTCTCGCCGCTGTTCCACAGCCGAATCTCCTTGCCGGCCGGTTCGCACCACACCGCGCGGATCGCGTCCTCAAGACCGAGCGCGAACAGGACGCGCGCGCCGTTCGCCGAAATCTGCACGCCGGCGCCGAGCTCGGCGAGCCGCGGCGCCTGCTCGTAGACTTCGACCTCGCGGCCGTCGCGCAGCAGCGCGAGCGCGGCCGTGAGCCCGCCGATCCCCGCCCCGACGATCAGGATGCGCAATGTCGTCTACCCCGGTGACTCATTCGCCGCCTCGCGCCTATCATATCCGCGAAGCGCGCGTCATTGCGCGCGAAGAACACGTCGGGAAAGCCCATGCCCCACATGATCCCGCGCGAGCGCGCCGATTTCTCGGCGATCGTCGACCGGCCGCCGCTCAAGCTGCCCGGCGGGGCGCGCATCATCTTCTGGACCATCGTCAATCTCGAAGTCTGGGACATCGGCAAGCCGATGGCGCGGCAGGTGCTCCCCGCCCCGACCGGCGCGCCGATGCTGCCCGACGTGCCGAACTGGAGCTGGCACGAATACGGCATGCGCGTCGGCGTGTGGCGCTTCTTCGATCTGTTCCGACGGCTCGGGATCGCGCCGACGCTCGCCATCAACGCTCGCGTCTGCGAGGACTACGCGCGGGTGGCCGAAGAGGCGAAGCGCGAAGCTTGGGAGTTCATGGGCCACTCCTACGAGCAGGGCCCGATCCACCAGGAGGGCGACCAGGCCGCGATGATCGCGCGGTCGATGGACATCTTGCAGCGCTTCGCCGGCAAGCGCCCCGTGGGCTGGCTCGGCCCCGGCCTCACGCAAACCTTCGAGACGCCGGAGCTGCTCGCGGCTGCGGGCGTGCGTTACATCGGCGACTGGGTCTATGACGACGAGCCCACTCTCATCCGCACCGACAACGGCCCGCTGGTGACGCTGCCCTATTCGGTCGAGCTCAACGACATCCCGATGATGCTGGTGCAGCACCACGAGAGCGACTATCTGCTCAAGCGCACGATCGACCAGTTCGACCGGCTTTATGCGGAGGGCCGCGACCGCGCGAAAATCTGCTCGCTCGCGATCCATCCTTACATTTCCGGCCAGCCGCACCGGATCAAATATCTGGAAGGCATCTACGATCACGTCGCGCGCCACGACGGCGTGCTGCACTGGAACGGCGCGCAGATCCTGGACTGGTACCTGGCGCAGACGAACGCCGCGAAGAAGGCGGCGGAGTGATTTGGATGATGGGCGAGGCGGGTGCGGCAACGGCGGTCTGTTCCCTCCCCCCTTGAGGGGGAGGGTTAGGGAGGGGGGTCGGGAGTTGCGCGGACTTTGCCGACACCGCGACCCCCACCCCCAACCCCTCCCCGCAAGGGGGAGGGGAGCGCACCGAGCATGTGGCAAGGATTGATGCCGACGATGACTGACTCTTCCAATCGCCCGCCCCTCGGCATGCTGCCGACCGAGCGCCTCGCCTATTCGCCGATTGCGGGGCGCGCGCCGCTGAAACTCCCCGACGGCAAGCGCATGGTGGTGTGGTGCATCGTCAACGTTGAGGAATGGGACATCCTTGCGCCGATGCCGCGCACGGTGCTCACCCCGCCGGCCGGCGGCGCGCCCTCGCCCGACATCCCGAACTGGGCCTGGCACGAATACGGCAACCGCGTCGGCTTCTGGCGCATGCTGAAGGTGTTCGACGAGTTCAAGGTGCCGGCGACGCTCGCGATCAACGGCTCGGCGATCGCCGCCTATCCGCAGATCGTCGCCGCGGCGAACGAACGCAAATGGGAGTTCATCGGCCACGGCTTCACCCAGCGCAACATGCAGAAGGTGGAGGACGAGCGCGCCGACATCCGCCGCACGCGCGAGGTGATCGCGCAGGCGGCCGGCAAGCCGCCGCGCGGCTGGCTCGGCCCCGGCCTCACCGAGACCTGGGAGACGCCGGACCTGCTCGCGGAAGAAGGCTACGACTA
>CAYZMR010000513.1:0-2648 GCA_964479515.1 uncultured Hyphomicrobiales bacterium
GACGCGCGATAGATCGCGTCGGTGACCAGCAGGACGTAATTGTCGAGCGACAGTGCGGCGACGAAATCCTTCAGTCCTGCCCAGCCGGCATCGAGGTCGAGCAACGGCACGTAGGGCGGTTGCATCAGCGTCGATTGCGACAGGCTGATCTTGGCGACGATCAGGAACGGCGCAAGGAAGAACGCGACCAGCCAGATGTACGGCGCGAGGACGATGAGCCATCCGCTCCGGCCGGCGTGATTTTTCCCCCCGCTCATTGCGTCAACAACACGCCGGCTTCCGGCGTCCATGACAGCCACACGCGATCCTTGATGGCGATCGCCGGCCGCGCGAGCCGCGCGGCGTTCATCATCGCGGCCTCGACGACAATCCCGTCATCGAGCCGCACCTTGTAGCGCGACATCGTGCCGAGATAGCCGATGTCGGTGACGATTCCGGCCGCGCCGTTCTCGGCGGTGTCGGACGCTGCGTGCGCGATCGCGATCTTCTCGGGACGCAGCGCGACGCACACGGCGGCGCCGGGCGCGACGGCGGCGGTTGCGGCGACGCGAAGCCGCAGACCTTCGCGCTCGAGCAGGACGAACGAAGGATAGACCGTGGTCACGCGCGCCTCGATCAGGTTGACGTCGCCGACGAAGGCCGCGACGGAGCGCGAATTCGGCTGCTCGTAGATCTCGGCCGGCGTCCCGACTTGCGCGAGGCGGCCGTGATCCATCACGGCGATGCGATCCGCGACCGTCATCGCCTCGTCCTGGTCATGGGTCACGATCACGAAGGTGGTCTTGAGCCGCGTTTGCAGTTCCTTGAGCTCGAAGCGGGTCTCCTCGCGCAGCTTGCGATCGAGCGCGGCGAGCGGCTCATCGAGGAGCAGCACCTTCGGCCGCTTGGCAAGCGAGCGGGCGAGCGCGACACGCTGGCGCTGGCCGCCCGAGAGCTGGTCCGGCCTGCGCCGCGCCAACGCTTGAAGTTGCACCAGCGCCAGCATCTCGTCGACGCGCGCCGCGATTTCGGCTTTCGGCAGCCGGTCCTGCTTCAGCCCGAACGCCACATTGCCGGCGACGCTCAGATGCGGGAACAGCGCATAGCTCTGGAACATCATGTTCACCGGGCGGCGGTAGGGCGGGACGCCGGCCAAGTCCTCGCCCGACAGCAGCACGCGTCCGGCATCCGGCGCCTCGAAGCCCGCGAGCAGGCGCAACAGCGTGGTCTTGCCGCAGCCCGAGGGGCCGAGCAGCGCGAAGAACTCGCGCGCGAAGATATCGAGGGACAATCCATCGATCGCCGTGAAGTCACCAAATCGTTTGGTGACCCGATCGAACGTGATCAGTGGCTCTCCCGCCATCGCGGCCGATCATTGCCGCCCGTCGGCGGCGGCGCAAGC
Organism: uncultured Hyphomicrobiales bacterium; assembly: GCA_964479515.1. Classification (GTDB taxonomy): domain Bacteria; phylum Pseudomonadota; class Alphaproteobacteria; order Rhizobiales; family Xanthobacteraceae; genus PALSA-894. The sequence goes on from CAYZMR010000513.1 coordinate 1,382, forward strand.
GGGCGATCAGATCATGACCGTCTCGGCCTCAGGCGCGGCCACCTCATCGGCGACCGCGGCGGGAGGCGGCAGAAGTACGGGCATGGGCGTCATGGGCTTCATGTCGTGGAACAGCTTGCGCGGCTCAGGGCCGTAATAATCGCCGAGCCGGACCATCGGCCGCGGCCGGGTGAGGATCGTCACCATGCGGTCGAGCAGCGCCTTGCCGGAGACCGGCTTCCTGAGGAACTCGTTGACGCCGAGCCGCGTCGCCTCCATCACGCGCCAGCGCTCGACGTGAGCGGTGAGCACGATGATCGGCACGTCGGGCACCGGAAAAACGCCCGGCGCGCGCACGATGCGCACCACCTCGGCGCCGCTGAGCAGCGGCATCTCCCAGTCGAGGATCACGAGATCGGGCGCGAACATGCGGATCGCGTCGAGGCCGGAGGTGCCGTCGGGCGCCTCGAGGATGTTCTTGACGCCAACATTCACCAGAATGTTGCGGATGACCTTGCGCATGTACAGATTGTCGTCGACCACCAGCACGGTGATCGACTGCATCAGCTTGTCGACACGATTTGTCGCGGCCGAAGGCATTTGCGCGTCCCATCCTCGCCAGGCACGCGCCCAGCGATCCCATGCGCGCTATCTAAATCCGCGCACGTATGAACGGCGTAAAATCGATCGAGACAATTGTTGGCAATCGCCTCGGCGCGCCGGGCAGCGGCCGCGCGGACGCGAGTTAGGATTAACGCTGTGTCAACGTGCGCCGCACGGCATCCTGCCAGCCGTGCCATTTGCGCTCGCGCATCGCCGAATTCATCGCGGGCTCGAAACGCCGGTCGGCATGCCAACTCGCCGCGAAGCCGTCGAGGTCGGGGCAAACGCCGGGCTTACGGCCCGCCAGATAGGCCGCGCCCAGCGCCGTCGTCTCCATGAATGCGGGCCGGTCGACCGGCGCCGCGAGAATGTCGGCGATGAACTGCATGGTCCAGTCGCTCGCCGACATGCCGCCATCGACACGCAGCACGGTGCCGGCGCCGAGCGCCGCCGGCCAGTCGGCGCGCATCGCGTCGAGCAGGTCGCGCGTCTGGTAGCCGACCGATTCAAGCGCGGCGCGCGCGATCTCCGGCACGCCGGACTTGCGGCTCAAGCCGATCAGCGCGGCGCGCGCATCGGCGTCCCACCACGGCGCGCCGAGGCCGACGAAGGCCGGCACCATGTAGACCATGTCGGCGGGATCGGCTTGGGCCGCGAGCGTTCCGGTCTCGGCCGCGGTCGCGAC
>CAYZMR010000514.1:0-2637 GCA_964479515.1 uncultured Hyphomicrobiales bacterium
ATCCCGGGCATCGGCGGCACGCAGCGCCTCACGCGCGCGATCGGCAAGGCCAAGGCGATGGACCTGAACCTTACCGGCCGCATGATGGACGCGGCGGAGGCCGAGCGGTCCGGGCTCGTGGCGCGCGTCGTACCGCTCGCGAGCCTGATGGACGAGACCATGAAGGCCGCCGAGACGATCGCCGGCATGTCGCTCGTCGCCCTGATGGTGGCGAAGGAGAGCGTCAACCGCGCCTTCGAGACGACGCTCGCCGAAGGCATCCGCTTCGAGCGCCGCACCTTCCATGCCCTGTTTGCGACGCACGACCAGAAGGAAGGCATGGCGGCATTCGTGGAGAAGCGCGCGGCGAAGTTCGAGGATCGGTAGGGAACTGTGCCCCGGACGCGGCGCAGCGCGAAGCGATGCGCCGCGCCCGCGACAAAATTCATTTCCGCACGCAAATCACTCGCACGATCGCGGCCTTGGCGGCCTCGACACCAGGCGTCGCGTACGAGGCCGGGGGAACGTTCTGCGCGTCGAGGAAATTGCGGATGGTCTCGACCGGCATCAGGGCGGCCTGCGGGCTCGCCGGTGTGGTCGCGGCAACGAGCGCGGCTTTCAGCGTCACCATGCCGGTCAGCTTGCCCTGCGCGTCGAGCGCGGCCGCGCCGGTGAAGCCCGGGCCCGGCGTCGGATCGATGCTGCCCGCATCGGTGACACGCGCGCGCGTGATGCTGACCGCGTTGCCGCCGTCCTGCTTCTCCGGGTTCATGATGCCGACGAGCGTGATGTCGCCGACCTTTACGGTCTCGCCGGCGAGCGCGACCGGCTTGAGCGTCCGCGCCCCGTAGACACGCAGCAGCAGCAGCCCGGCCGCCTTGTCCTCGGCGACGCGGTCGACGCCGCCGATGCCGGCAATCGTCAGGATCTGGCAGCCGTCGAGCGCCTCGCGGTCGGTGATGATGTGGCCGCTGTTGCTGACCGCGATGCCGCTCGCATATTCGACCTTGCTCCTGGCCGGCGGGGTCGCGACGCCGGACGGGAACGGCGCGAACGCATTCGTCATCGCGGTGACGACCGGCGCCATGATGCCGTCGAGCGCCTGGTCGTAGAGGATCGTGATCACGCGCACGTCCTCGCCGCGCGCAAAGCCCACGACCTTGAACAGCTTCAGGTTCTGCAGGCCGCTGATCTCGAAGCTCTCGCCCGAGAGCGAGCTCTGCCCGACGCGCCGGCCGTTCGTCGGCTTCTTCAACTGCTCGAACACGGCTGCGAGCGTCGTACCGGTTTGCGCGACGCGCAGCGTCTCGGCCACCATCTCGCCGCGCGACGACGAGAAGCGGCTGCCGCCCGGAATCTGGCTCGCCTCCGGCATCATCTTTCCCGGCACGAGCAGCCGCACGCCCGTCACCGCGTCGTCGACGACGCGCCAGCCGCGCGCCGTCTGCTTGGGCTTGGCGTCGATCGCGAGTTGCGCGCGCTCCTGCAGGTTGAGGACGCCGGTCTCCTTGTTGCCCTTGCGCTTCTGGAACGCCTTGACGGCGTTGATCGCCGCGTCGCCGAAGTCGCCGCTGAGGCTGCCCGCATAGTCGCCGGTCAGGATCAGGTCGCTCTGGATCGAGACGCGCTGCGCCAGGGTCAGCGCGGTGTAGGACGCCGCGATCGGACCGTTGCTGGGGCTGGTCGTGGTGACGGTCGTGACCGTCGGCTGCTTGGTCTTGGCGTCCGTCGTGGCCTTGGTCTTGGCCGGAGCCTTCTTGGCATGGACGCGCTTCGCCGGCTTGGGTGCGGCGGTCGGGGTTGGCGGCGTCTGCTGCGCGGGCTCGGCCAGGACGGGTGCCGCGATCACGAGACACAACAAGACGACGCCAAGTCTCATACCGACCTCACGCGCGGACCAAGCCATTGGAACGCGGCCGCAGCCTAGCGTATCAACAGGTCCATGCAACACTCGACTTGTTCCGTGTGGACTGCGGGCGGCGCGACATGCTGACGCCAGAGGAGTTGGAGCGCTACGCGCGCCACATCGTGATGCGCGAGGTCGGCGGTCCCGGCCAGGCTGCGGTCAAACGCGCGCGCGTGCTGGTGGTCGGCGCGGGCGGGCTCGGCGCGCCGGCGCTGATGTATCTCGCGGCCGCCGGCGTCGGCACACTCGGCGTCGTCGATGACGACGCGGTGTCGTTGTCCAATCTCCAGCGTCAGGTGATCCACGGCACGCCCGATATCGGGGCGCCGAAGGTCGCAAGCGCCGCGGCGGCGATCGCGCGGCTCAATCCGCACGTCGTGGTGGAGACGCATGCCGTGCGCCTGACCGCCGCGAACGCGCTCGATCTCATCTCCCATTACGATCTCGTCGCCGACGGATCGGACAATTTCGCCACGCGCTATCTCGTGGCGGACGCGTGCTATTTTGCCGCGAAGCCGCTGGTGACCGCGGCGGTCGGCGTGTTCGACGGCACGCTCACGACCATCCGGGCGCATGAATCGGGCAAGGACGGCAAGCCGAACCCGACCTATCGCTGCCTGTTTCCCGAGCCGCCGCCGGCCGGAACGGTTCCGGCCTGCGCCGAAGCCGGCATCCTTGGCGCGCTCACCGGCGTCATCGGCTCGATGATGGCGCTCGAAGTGATCCGCGAGATCGTCGGCTTCGGCGAGGGC
>CAYZMR010000515.1:0-2634 GCA_964479515.1 uncultured Hyphomicrobiales bacterium
GGCCCGCTGCTGCGCCGCAACCTGCTGATCTACGGCGTCGGCGGCATCATCATCCCGTTTGTCGGCATCAAGGCGATCGACCTCTTGGTCACTGCCTTGCATCTTGCCTAAGGAGAAGCGTCATGTTGAAGGAAATCCGCCCAGCGATCGTGCTGATCGTCCTTTTGACGGTGATCACCGGCCTGCTCTATCCGCTGGCCATGACCGGCATCGCGGGTGTGATCTTCCCGCGCCAGGCGGCGGGCAGTCTGATCGAGAAGGACGGCAAGGTCGTCGGTTCGACGCTGATCGGGCAGGTCTTCGTCGACGACAAATATTTCCACGGCCGGCCGTCCGCCACGAATGCGCCCGATCCGAAGGACGCGACCAAGACCATCGACGCGCCCTACAACGCAGCCAATTCCAGCGGCTCCAATCTCGGCCCGACCAACAAGGCCCTCGTCGACCGGGTCAAAGGCGATGTCGACAAGCTCAAGGAGGAGAACTCGTCTGCGCCAGTGCCGCAGGACCTTGTCACGACGTCGGCCAGCGGCCTCGATCCCCATATCTCTCCGGCCGCGGCGCTGTTCCAGGTGCCGCGCGTTGCCAAGGCGCGCAACTTGCCCGAAGATCGCATCCGCCAGCTCGTTGACGAGCATGTGGAGGGACGTACCCTCGGCCTACTCGGCGAGCCGCGCGTGAACGTGCTGGTGCTCAATATCGCGCTGGACGGTCTCACGCCGAAATAGCAACGCCTCGGCGACGCTGAGGCCCAAGGCGATTGATGGCGGATCAGCGACGCGACCCTGCGCGGCCTTCACCGGAAGCCTTGCTCGAAGCGGCGCGCCGCGCCGACGCGCGCACCGGCAAGTTGAGGATCTTCGTCGGCGCGGCGCCCGGCGTCGGCAAGACCTACGAGATGCTGCAAAGCGCGCGCGCCAAGCGCCGGGACGGCGCCGATGTCGTGATCGGCGTGGTCGAAACGCACGGCCGCGCCGAAACCCAGGCACTGCTCGACGGCTTTGAGGTGATCCCGCCCAAGCGGTTGGAGTATCGCGGCCAGTCGCTCGACGAGATGGACCTCGACGCGCTCATCGCGCGCCGGCCACGGATCGCGCTCGTCGATGAGCTCGCCCACACCAATGCGCCGGGCAGCCGCCATCCCAAGCGCTATCTCGACGTGGAAGAGCTGCTCAATCGCGGCATCGACGTCTATTCGACGCTCAACATCCAGCACATCGAGAGCCTCAACGACGTGGTGGCGCAGATCACCGGCGTGCGTGTGCGCGAGACCGTGCCGGATTCGATCCTCGACCAGGCCGAGGCGATCGAGCTCGTCGACATCACGCCGGACGACCTGATCCAGCGCCTCAAGGAGGGCAAGGTCTACGTCCCCCGGCAGGCCGAGCGCGCGCTGGAGAACTATTTCTCGCCCGGCAACCTCACCGCGTTGCGCGAGCTCGCGCTGCGCCGGATCGCCGAGCGCGTCGACGAACAGCTTCTCACCCACATGCAGGCCCACGCGATCCCGGGACCATGGGCCGCGGGCGAGCGCATCGTCGTCTGCATCAGCGAGGACCCGCGCGCGAGCGGGCTCGTGCGCTACGCAAAGCGTCTCGCCGACCGCCTGCACGCGCCCTGGACCGCGCTCGCGATCGAGACGCAGCGCAGCCTGCAGCTCTCGGAGGAAAGCCGCGATCGCCTGGCCGACACTTTGCGCCTTGCCGAGCACCTCGGCGCCGAGGCGATCACGATCCCGGGCGCAAGCCGGCGCATCGCCGACGACGTGATCGAGTTCGCGCACCAGAACAACGTCACCCAGATCGTGGTCGGCAAGTCGACGCGCTCGCGCTGGTTCGAGATCCTCCACGGCTCGGTCGTGCACGAGCTGGTGCGGCGCTCCGGCAACATCAGCGTGCACGTGATTTCCGGCGAGAAGGCCGAGGCGGAGCCATTCGCCCGGAAGCCCGGGGTCGCGTCGCCGCAGCAGGCCTTCGATCCGGTCCCCTACGCGATAGCGCTCGTCGGCGTCGCGCTCGCACTCGGCATCGCGGCGCTGCTGCAGCCCTTGATCGGCATCGAGAACGTCGATCTCGTGCTGTTGACCGCGATCGTCGCGATCGCGGTGCGCTTTGGCCTGTGGCCGTCGCTGCTCGCGAGCGCAGCCGCCTCGCTCGGCTACAACTTCTTCTTTCTTCCCCCCGTCTACACCTTCACCATCACCGATCCGACGAACGTCACGGCCTTTGTGCTGTTCATCATCGTCGCCGTGATCGTCTCGCAATTCGCCGCGTACGGCCGCACTCAGGCGGTCACGGCGCGCGCGCGCGTGCGCACCGTCGAATCGCTTTACGCCTTCAGCCGCAAGCTCGCGAGCGTCGGCACGCTCGACGACGTGTTGTGGGCGACCGCCTATCAGACCGCGCTGATGCTGAAAGTCCGCGTGGTGCTGCTGCTCCCAGAGAACGGGTCGATTGCCGTGAAGGCGGGCTATCCGCCGGAGGACAGCCTCGACGATGCCGACGTGGCGGCCGCCAAATGGGCTTGGGTCAATGACCGGCCGGCGGGGAGGGGAGCCGATACGCTGCCGGGCGCCAAGCGCCTGTTCCTGCCGATGCGCACCGGACGCGGCGCGATCGGCGTCGTCGGCATCGA
>CAYZMR010000516.1:0-2617 GCA_964479515.1 uncultured Hyphomicrobiales bacterium
TCGGCGGGCGGCATCCTGGTGACCCGCATGATGGTGCGCGGCGTCGCCGGCGTCGTCAGCGACGGCGGCCTGCGCGACTCCCCCGAGATCGCGAAGCTCCCCTTCCCGGCCTATTGCCGCGGCGGCTCGGCGCCGGTGAACCTGATCAAGCATCACGCCGCCGATCTCAACGTCCCGATCGGCTGCGGCGGCGTGCCGGTGTTTCCCGGCGACATCATGGTCGGCGACGGCGAAGGCGTCGTGGTGATCCCGGCGGCGATCGCGGAAGAAGTCGCGCACGACGCGGCCGAGCAGGACCGGTTCGAGACCTTCGTCATGGAGCGCGTGCGCGCCGGCCAGCAGACCTTCGGCCTCTATCCGCCGAACGACGAGACGCGACAGGCCTACGCGGCCTGGAAGGCGAAGCAGACTTAAGGACCGCCCGCGCCGTTAACCTCTGCTTTACCTGCCCGCAAAACGCGCAACCGCAAGCTTATCTTCATTCCTGTCGGCTAGGGTAGCGTTGCAGTCCCGCGCTTTTCGCCCAAGGAGTGTGGCGAGCCCATGCCGCTGTCACCATCGCTCATTGACGAGATCGAGGACGTGCTCGCGCACGCGAGCGACGGCAAGCGCGATGCCGCGCTGGCGCGCATCACCGATCTGTTCGTCGGGAGCGTGGATAAATATACCGAGCCGCATATCAGCCTGTTCGATGACGTGATCTGCCGGCTCGCCGAGACGATCGAGGCGGACGCGCGCGCCAAGCTCGCACGGCGCCTCGCGCCGATCGCCAACGCGCCGATCAAGATCAGCCGCGCGCTCGCGGCCGACGCGGACATCGCGGTCGCCCAGCCGATGCTGCAGCACTCGGAGCGGCTCGGCGACGCGGAGTTGCTCGCGACCGCCGCGACGCATGGCCAGCAGCACCTGCTCGCGATCGCGCAACGGCGCAACCTGAGCGAAGCCGTGACCGACGTGCTGGTCGTGCGCGGAGACCGCGAGGTCGTGCGCTCGGTCGCGCAGAACCAGGGCGCCCGCTTCTCCAACGCCGCGTTCCGCGCGCTGGTCGCGCGCTCGAACGGCGACGACGTGCTCGCCGTGCATGTCGGGGCCAGGCGCGACCTGCCGCGCCAACATCTGCTGAAATTGATCGAGGCGGCGTCCGCGGCGGTGCGCAGCAAGCTCGTGGCGGCCGATCCGCAGACCGCCGGCGCTGTGCGCGACGTGATCGCCGAGATCGACGGCGGCTTGCGCGCCGCGACGCGCCGCGCATCGACCGATTATGCGACGGCCCGCACCGAGGTCGAGGCGCTGCACCGCTCCGGCCTGCTCGACGAGGCGCAGGTCGTCTCCTTCGCCGAGATGGGCAGATTCGAGCAGACCGCGGTCGCGCTGTCGCTGCTGACGCAGGCCCCGATCGACGTGGTCGAGCGCGCGATGCTCGACGACAATCCCGACATGGTCGTGATCCTCGCCAAGGTCGCGGGTTTTGCCTGGAGCAGCGCGCAGACGATCATGTTGCGCGCGTCCGGTCGCGCGATGTCGCCAGTGGACCTCGACCGCGCCTATTCGGGCTTCCTGCGGCTCAAGCCTTCGACCGCGCGCAGCATCATCTCGTTCTACGAGACGCGCCGGCGCGCAGCCGAGCTCGGGCAGGTGAAGGCGGCGGGCTGATTTCAGCCCCGCCTCTTTTTCTTCCTCGGCCTCTTCTCCGACGGCTTGCCGTGCTTTCGGGCTTTCGCCTTCTCCCTGGTCCTCTCGGCCCGCGCGTGGCGCCGCCTGCCGCGCGGCTCGCTGGGCGCGGCGACGCGCCCGCCCTGCTTGAGTTCGACCATCACGGCCCGCACGGTCTGGTCGCTGTCGTTCTCGACCGTCGGCGAGACCGCCGGGAACACCGCCGTCTCGCCGGCATGCAGCGCGAACTCGTAGGGCGTCTTGCCGGGCGGCGCGAGGACGAGCGCACCGTCGGTAAGCATGTAGAGAAAGCGCTCGCGGCCGGGCGGGCTCTCGACGTCCACCTTCGAATGCGCGTTGATGTTGAGCTCGATCATGCGCACGCGCTCGTTCTCCATCAGAACCCTGAAGCTATTGGGAGGCGTGACCGGCTTGTCGGTCGCGAGCGCGCCTTGCGCCAAGGCCTGCGCGGTGAGGCCGAGAAGCGCGAGCGCTGCGAGCAATAAGAGTCGGATCATCACACAGCCTGTCGCCGAAGGGGTGCCGGGATCAATATGCGACGCCGATGCTCGCGCGGGCGGCCAATGGCGCGCAATAGGGGTTGCGGGTGTGGCGAGATCACGGCGTTCGGCCGAGATGACCGGCGTGTTCAGGCGGCGTTCGCGGCGCGCGCAGCCTCGCCGGAACGGACCGGATCCGCGGCTTCCAGCAGGCGCAGGAACGAGGGACCCGGCAGCGGCGGCGCGAACGCGTAGCCTTGCGCCTTGCGGATGCCGCGCGCGCGCAGATGCGCGACCTGCTCGAAGGTCTCGACGCCCTCCGCGATGATCTCCATGTGCATGTTGCGCGCGAGCTCGACCAGCGTCTCGATGATCGTGGTCGAATAGCGCTCGGTGTCGATCGCGTCGACGAACAGCTTGTCGATCTTGATGAAGTCGACGCCGAGCTTGAGCATGTAGGAGAG
>CAYZMR010000517.1:0-2616 GCA_964479515.1 uncultured Hyphomicrobiales bacterium
CCGCGGACGGGAGCGACAGCCGTTCACCCTTGACCCGTGCGAGCGGGGTCCATCGTCGCGACAGCAAACGGAACAGAGAACCCTCGGACTGAGCACCGCCCTTGATCGCGCCCAGCATGGCGCTTTCTCCATTATCAACCGCTCCGCCGCTAACTGTCCCGGATGCCAAGCCTGCACTCGACGCCTGAAGCCGGCGTGAAACCGCAGATGTCGATTTGAAGCGGATTTGACTCAAACGCTCCGCGCGCCGTCGACCTCGAGCACCACGCCGGTGAGGAATTCCGCTTCGTCGGAGGCAAGAAACAGCGCGGCGTTGGCGTTCGCAAGGCGCATGCAGATTTATTGGGCCGCCTCGACGGCGGGTCGCGGCTCGATCTTGCCGAGCGAGCGCTTCAACGCCCGCTCCGCGACCTCAAGTTCATAATGTGTCTGCAGCCCCATCCAAAACTGCGGGGTTATGTTGAAATAGCGCCCAAGTCGGAGAGCCGTGTCAGCGGTCATCGCGGTTTCCTCGCGGACAAGCCGTTCGATGCGCGTGCGCGGCACGCCGATCGCCTTCGCGAGCGCATAAGGCGACAAATCGAGCGGCACGAGAAACTCCTCACGCAGCATCTCGCCGGGGTGAAGCGGAGGCAGTCGCCGAAAATTTGGATCGATGTCAGTGATAGTCGACGACTTCGACATCATGGGCTCCGTCGGCCTTCCACAGAAAACATATCCGCCATTGATCGTTGATACGAATAGACTACTGTCCTACCCTGTTGCCCCTTAATTTCTCCAACCGATTGCCCGGCACCTGCGCAAGATCGCCCAGCACGGCGGCGACCTCGACGGCGCGCAACTTCCGCCTCGCCGCGGCAACGAGGTCTGGCGGAAAATCCTTCGGTCGTTCTCCGAGGGCGAGACTGGGCCCGCGCTTGTCCTTGAAGCTGCGAATGGGCATCGATCGGTCTCACCAACTTACGTATCATGATGTGATACCTAGCGCAAGCGACCACGCTCCGCCGTTCGCCCTTCGAGGCCCGCGCTCCGCGCGGTCACCTCAGGGTGCCGGCGCTACTGCGGCCCGATCCCATACGGCTTGCCCCATGCGAGGCTGTCGAGCGTCGGTCCACCGGGGCCGTATTCGGCGCCGACCCAGCCGGTCCAGCCCATCGCGTCGATCGCCGGGAAGATGACGTCGTAGTTGAGCTCGCCCTTTTGCGGAGGTGAGCGCGAGGGGGGACCGGCGAACTGCACGTGCCCGATCAGCGGCAGGTGCGCTTCCATGCGCTTGAGCACGTCACCCTGCATCACCTGCACGTGGTAGAAGTCGTACATGATCTTCACGTTCGGCCTTCCGACCTGTCCGATGACATCCGCGATGTGCTCGACGCGCGAAATGAAATAGTCCGGCCGCTCCCGCTGGTTGAGCGGCTCCAGCAGCAAAAATATGTTCTTCGCGGCGGCAGCGTCCGCCGCGCGCCGCAGGTTCGCCACGAACACCTTTTCGGCCGCCGGCCGCTGATGCGGCGGCACGATGCCCGCCATGGTGTGGATCGACGTGCCGCCGATCGCCGCGACATAGTCCAGCGCCTGCGTGAAATGCGCCCAGAAGTCCGCCTCGCGCCCGGGCAGCGCCGCGAGGCCGGGGCCGGAGTCGCCCGGTCTTGGCGGCGGCGTATTGATGTTGAGCATCGTCACGCCGTGCTTCTCGATCTCGGCTCCCACGGCGCTGGGCGCGACCTCATAGGGATATTGCAGCTCGACCGCCTTGAATCCGGCATTCGCGGCGGCGCCGATGCGCTCGATCAGCGGATACTCGACGAACAGATGCCCAAGATTGGCGGAAAAGCGCGGCATCTGGTTCCTCCGGCGATGACGGTGATTGGAGCTGAGCTTTTCACGAGCGCGCACCCCGGCGCAATGCGCAGGGCGTCGGGGCAGCTGCCCACAACCAGTCGGCTAGACGGTATTGTTATCCTCCCAGTGATGGGATGGAAAACACCAATTCGCACTGCAGCATAGCACTTTCGGGGGTGAATCCCATCATCATGCCCACTATGTGAGTGGGACGCTTTGTGGTTGACCGTCGGTCGGCGCCTTGATTGGCTTCAGTCGCGGCGCCGCGCCCGACAACAAACCCGCGATTTCAAGCGGCGTGGACGGCGCCCTTTGGAGAAACGCGCGAAGAGCCATCCCATGAACGACGCCATCCTGCAGGAGATCTCGGATTTCTGCCGCCAGACCGGACTCGCCGAGTCGACTTTCGGCCGGCGCGCGGTCAATGACGGCAAGCTCGCAAGCCGGTTGCGCAATGGCGGACGGATCACCACCGACACGCTCGACCGTATCCGCGCCTTCATGGCGACCCATCAAGGCAAGCCCGCGCTGTCGCGCCCGCTCGTGATCACGCGGGCGGCCGAGCCGACGCTGCCACGCGTGTCTCCGGGTGCGATCCCCGCCGCGCCGAAAGGCCCCAATGGCGCCGGCGCAGCGGAGGATCCGCAGCGCAACTTCCGCTTCTTCGACAACCGGCAGAAATATCTCCTGTTCGTCAACACCTGCTCGGAGAAGTGGGTGGTGGCGAGCCGGGTCGCGCTCGAGCTCGGCAACATCCATCCGCGCCCGCCGGCG
>CAYZMR010000518.1:0-2612 GCA_964479515.1 uncultured Hyphomicrobiales bacterium
CTCGCGGTCAATGCCCGCGACGCGATGCCGAATGGCGGGCGCCTCACCATCGAGACCGCCAACTGCCATCTCGACGAACACTATGTGGAGGCCGTGGTGGAGCAGATCCGCCCCGGCCAATACGTCATGGTCGCGGTCAGCGACTCAGGAACCGGCATGACGCGCGAGGTCGTGGGCCAAGCCTTCGAGCCGTTCTTCACCACCAAGGGGGTGGGCGCCGGCAGCGGGCTTGGCCTGAGCATGGTCTATGGATTCGCCAAGCAGTCGGGCGGCCACATCGGCATCTACAGCGAGGTCGGCGTCGGGACGACCATCAAGCTTTATTTCCCGCGGCTGTCGGAGCAGGCCGGCGTGCCCGCCTGGGAGAGCACGCGCGGCACGCCCGCGCCGGCGGCGGTCGGCGAGGGGCACGAGAGCGTGCTGGTGGTCGAGGACGACGAACAGGTCAACCGTTTCGCCGCGGAGGCGCTCGAAGAATGCGGCTATCGCGTGCATACGGCGCCCGATGGTCCGGCCGCGCTGGCGCTCATCGATGCAACGCCCGACTTCGCCGTCGATCTGCTGCTGACCGACGTGGTGCTGCCCGCCGGCATGAACGGCCGCCAACTCGCCGACGAGGTGCGCAAGCGTCGGCCGGCCGTCAAGGTGCTGCACATCACCGGTTACACCCGCAACGCCATCATCCATCACGGCCGGCTCGACGCCGACATCGAACTGCTCACCAAGCCATTCACCGCCGACGCGCTGACGCGCAAGGTGCGGCGGATATTGGATGGCGACTGAGCGCGGCTCTGAAAACCGGGCGCGCCGGTCAGACCCGCTGATGGACCGCCTTTGTGACGCCCCGCCCGACCGCCGCGCCGAGCTGGCGTAGCGCGACGGCGTCGAGCGGGAATTCCAGCACGATATGCGCAAGGCTCAGCGCCAGCAGCACGCTGAACCCGTAGGCATAATCATAGAAATAGAGCGCCGTCGAAGCCGCGCTCACGGCGGCGACGAGCGCGAGGCGGCCGCGCGAAATATCGGTCCAGCGGATCACCTCGGCTTTGATGAACCAGTTGAGGTAATGATAGGTGTAGATGAAGGCGAGCAGGCTCACGAGACGGTTGTCGAAGCGCAGCCCCGGAACCCCGAACAGCCGCCCGAGCGCGGGCGCCACGTTGGCGAAATAGTCATGCGCGGCCTTCGCGAAAGAAGGCACCACGGTCGCGCCGTCGGGCGGCATCACGAGGATCAACGCGACCGCCGCCAGGTAGATTCCGATCAGCACCCATTGCGCCTTCTGCCCCGAGCGCCACGCCCCGAGCGCCATGAACACGAGGGTGAACAGTGATACGTGGATCAGGGTCGGAAGGAAGATGCCGAGCACGGCAAGCGAGGCGCCCGTCGTCAGCATCCACCCCGTCGCCGCGAGCGCCGCCACGAACAGCAGCATCGCCTGCATCGCCGTTGTCGCCGCCGCGATCATCGCGCAGATCACGAAGGCGCTCCAGATCACGAAGCCGAACCACTGCGCGTCGTCGATCAGCGCCGCCGCGATCGCGACCAGCGCAAGCGCGATCGCGATACCGCGGCGAGGCAGGAAATAGCTGCGGTCGTGCAGCCAGGAGATTTCGGTCGCGTAATGCGCCGGGCCGAGCACCACATAGGCAAGCAGCAACAACTCGAACGGGACCAGATAGGTCAGCGCGAGCGCGCCGAGCATCAGTCCAAGATGGGCCGCATCCGTGAAACGCACCGTTGCACCGCCATCGTCCGACCGCACAACGATAACGTAAAATGCGGCAATCTTACAGCGATCCGGCGAGCTCCGGCACGACCCACAGCGCCGGCTCGCCGCGTGCGACGCGCTGCACGTTGTCGAACGCGTTCCTAAAGCGCGCGACGTGATTGTCCCAGGTGGGACCCGCGAAATGCGCGGTCAGCACCACGTTGTCGAGGCCGAACAGCGGATTATTGGCCGGCGGGGGCTCCTGGTCGAACACGTCGAGGCCGGCGCCGAAGATCTTCCCCGCCGACAAATGCGCAATGAGCGCCTTCTCGTCGATCACCGGCCCGCGCGAGGTGTTGACGATGATCGCGGTCGGCTTCATCAGGTCGAGCTCCTCCTTGCCGATCAGATGCCGCGTCGAATCGTTGAGCGGCACATGCAGCGACACGATGTCGGAGGTGCGCAGCAGTTCTCGCAACAGGCGGAACTTGACATTGTGCCGGTCCGCCTCGCTCTCGGATAGCCGCGCGATGTCGAAATACTGCACATGCATGCCGAACGGCTGCGCAAGGCGCGCGACCTTCTTGCCGATGGTGCCGAAGCCGATGATGCCGAGCGTCTTGTTGTGCAGTTCGTACATGCGCGGCGCGGGACCGTTGCCGCGCCAGCGCCCGTTCGACACGCTGCCGTGTTGCCAGACGACTTTGCGCGCGACAGTGAGCATCAGCATGATCGCATGCTCGGAGACCGAGATCGCGTTCGCGCCGCCATTGTTCGACAGCGGCACCTTGGCGCGCCGCGCGGCGTCGAGATCGACATTGTCGTAGCCGGCCGAGAGAAGCTGCACGAGCCGGAGCTTCGGCACCGCCTTGTAGAATTCATCCTTCATCGGGATGTGCGG
>CAYZMR010000519.1:0-2612 GCA_964479515.1 uncultured Hyphomicrobiales bacterium
CTGGAGTTTCCCAAGGAGTGAGCGGCTTGAATTTCTTCGTAGCCCGGATGAGCGAAGCGAAATCCGGGGGTTTTGTCCCGCATATCGCTGCGCTCATGCGGGCTACGACGCTGACGATCCTTGCTGCGGTCGCCGCCAGCCCCGCGCTTGCGCAGGACGCATCCCAGCCGCCGCTCGAAACCAACCAGGCCTACATCGAACTGCTCGCGCGCCCGGTCGCGCTGAATGTCGACGACCCGATGGCGGTGTTCGGCTTCGTGTTTGGCAGCCTGCCGGAGCGCGTGACCGTCTATCCGACCGAGAACTACTACTATTTCGGCTTCCTGCAGGGCGGCATCCGCTATGCCGGGAATCTGCGGCTCGACGCGCGCACGCGCGACGACGGCAAGCTCAACTTCGCCTATTACGAGGACACCTCGCAGTGGTACGACAGCCCGCCCACGCACTACGTGCTGCTTGACGCCACGCAGGGCGTGACGGTCGAGAAGATCGCGCCGCTCGCCTATCGGGTCAGCTATCGGGGGAAGCAGGTCGTCTTCGCGCTCAACGACCTCTCGCAGGCAAAGCCCCCGGCTGACGCGCTTTCCCCCGACGAGACGTTCATCGGCCCGATCTTCGATGAGTCCGGCGTCCGCTTCTTCCTGGTCTACAATTCGAAACTGAGACTGTTCCACTATCTGCTTGATGAAACGGTCAAAGTCGCCGAGCAATTCTTTACCGCGCCGAGCAGCGCCCGCATCCTGATCGGCAAGCGCACCGGCTTTGCCTTCTATGCGGATGACCGGCTGCGGCGAAAGATCCTGGTCGGCGTGTTCGACGGGAACTGGCGCGCGAACAACTACTTCGACGGCCCGTTCGACCAGTTGCCGGATAACTCCCTGCAAGGCGACGTGCTGCGGGACGCGATCAACGCGGTCGATCCGTCGACCAAGGGCCGTATCGATCGTTTCGGCAGCGTGCCGGACGGCTCGCTGCGCTACATGATCGCGCCCTATGTGGGCTACCGCACTGTGGACGACCTCGATCCGGTCGCCCGTTGCGCGGCGGCTCGGGTCAAGGCCGCCGACTACTACCGCTGTTTCGTGGTGCCGGATCAGACGACCATGTTCCCGGCGCCGCGGACGCGAAAGAAACGCGGGTACGCGCCGGAGAATCCGGCTATTCCTCGGTAGCCATGGAATGGACCGACGAAGCGATCGTGCTGGGGACGCGCCGTCACGGGGAGGCGAACGCCATCCTCGAGGTGATGACGCGCACGCACGGGCGCCATCTTGGACTGGTGCGAGGAGGGGCGGGATCGCGCCTGCGGCCCGTGTTGCAGCCGGGTAACGGCGTCCGCGCGACCTGGCGCGCGCGGCTCGACGATCATCTCGGGCATTTCGCGGTCGAAACGACCCGCTCGCGCACGGGCGTCTTCATGGCGTCGGCACACGCCGCCCATGGCATCACGCATCTCGCGGCGCTCTGCCGACTGTTACCGGAGCGTGATCCGCATGAAGCCGTACACGACACGCTCGCCGCGATCCTCGATCACTTCGAGGACCGCGCCATCGCGGCCGCGCTGGTGGCGCGCTTCGAGCTTGCGCTGCTGACCGAGCTCGGCTTCGGGCTCGACCTCGATGCCTGCGCGTCGACGGGCACGCAGGCCGATCTCATCTATGTGTCGCCGAAGAGCGGCCGCGCGGTCTCGCGCGCGGCGGGCGAGCCATGGCGCGACCGGCTCTTAGCCCTGCCGGCGTTCCTGCGCGTCGACGAGGCGCCATCGCGGCCGGCGCAGGACGAGCTTGCGGCTGCCTTCGCGTTGACGGGCTTTTTCCTCGTGCGCCATGTGCTCGAACCGCGCGGGGCCGAGATGCCGGCGGCGCGCGAGCATTTCATCGCGGCGGTGCTGCGCGAGCGACCGGCGATCACCGCAGCAGAGTGAAATCGAAAGAGGCCGGGCGGTCGGCCCGGCCTCATCCTCAGCTATAGAATGGGCTTACCACTTGTCGCGACAGACGCGCAGCTTGCACGAGCCGTTCCAGCGCCGCTCGACGCAGCGGCAGCGCTGCGCCTGATCGATGATCGTGGCATTGGCCGCCGCGGTGCCAATGCTCAGGCCGTTGGCGGGTGCGGCGAAGGAGTCAGAGGTACCGGCGAGGCCGACGCCGGCCGCGAGAATCACGGCGATGAAAATCGCACGCATGGATGTCTCTCCTTGGGTTGTGAGGAAGGTGTGACGTTTCTGCACCCCGAACCGGGAACGCGGTTCCGCCCCGATTGCACCGAGAGACTAGCCGGCGAATCAGGAAGAAGTCGTGGCGGAGTCATTCATGCCTTGTTCATGCGGCGGGCGGGCAGTACCTCTGCCACATGGGTAAAGAGCTGATTCCCCCGCCGGAACGCGACGACGTGCAGGAGGTCGCGCTGCGCGACGCGCTGGAAGAGCGCTATCTCGCCTATGCGCTCTCCACCATCATGCATCGCGCGCTGCCCGACGCGCGCGACGGGCTGAAGCCCGTGCACCGCCGCATCCTCTACGGCATGCGGCTCCTACGGCTCGACCCCGGCACCACGTTCAAGAAATCCGCCAAGATCGTCGGCGACGTGATGGGCACGTTCCATCCGCACGG
>CAYZMR010000520.1:0-2610 GCA_964479515.1 uncultured Hyphomicrobiales bacterium
TCGGTTTCTCCGCTCGTCCCCGCGAAAGCGGGGACCCAGAGCGGCGCAAAGACAGGAACTGGATTCCCGCTTGCGCGGGAATGAGCGGGAGAGAGTTCACCCATACCTCAGCTTCAGCCGCAGGATCACCAGCATCAGCGCGGCCGTGACCGCGCTCGAGGCGATCAGCGGCCAGTCGCCGAGCGCGACGCCATAGACGAGCCAGAGCAGCGTGCCGAGCGCGAACACGACCGTCGCCGGGAGCGAGATCGCGCGCGTGTCACGCTCGCGGATGGTTTTCAGCGCCTGCGGCAGCCAGCACAGCGTCGTCAGCGCGGCGCCGACGAGCCCGATCGAATCGATGACCAGCGAACGCATGGCGCGGCCTTAAGACGCGTTCGCTGAGGTTTTGTGACAGTCCGTAGCCCGGATGAGCGAAGCGATATCCGGGGCAACTCTGGCAACAACCCGCATGTCGCTTCGCTCATGCGGGCTACTACTCCTCCAGCAGCACCACGCGCCGCGGCTCGACCGAGAGAAAAGCCCCGCTCCCCTCGGCGAGCGGTTCCATGGCGGCGCCGCGCACCACGATCACCTGATCGCCCCACGCGACGTTCACCTGCGTGAAATCGCCCTGGAACACCGAGCGCGCGACCCGTACCGGCCACACGTTGCGCGCGGCAGCCGGCTTCTGCGCGGACAATTGCAGATGCACGGTGCGCACCGAAAATGTCAGGTCGGCGCCGGCGGGCCGCCCATGCGCCATGCCGTAGACGACCCCGCCCGCCGTCTCCAGCGCGACCAGCCCGTCGGCGTCAAGGTCGGCGCGATGTCGGCCGCGGATGAGATTGGCCGAGCCGACGAAATCCGCCACGAAGGCGTTGCGCGGCGTGTTGTAGATGTCGCCCGGCGAGCCGACCTGCGCGATCAGCCCATCGCGCATCACCACGATGCGGTCGGACATCGCGAGCGCCTCCTCGAGATCGTGCGTCACATAGACCGACGTGATGCCGAGCCTATGCTGAAGCTCGCGCAACTCGATGCGCATGTCGGCGCGCAGCTTGGCGTCGAGGTTCGAGAGCGGCTCGTCGAACAGCAGCACGGCCGGCTGGAACACGAAGGCGCGCGCGAGCGCGACGCGCTGCTGCTGCCCGCCGGAGAGCTGAGAGGCGCCGCGCTGCGCGAACGCGCTCATCTGCACCATGTCGAGCGCGCGATCGACCTTCTCGACGATCGCTTCCTTGCTCTCGCGGCGGACCCGCAAACCGTAAGCGACGTTCTCGAACACACTCATGTGCGGCCAGATCGCGTAGGACTGGAACACCATCGAGAGCCCGCGCTTCTCGGCCGGAATGTTCACGCTCCGCGCCGACGAATAAACCGGCGCGCCGCCGATGCGGATTTCGCCCGCGCTCGGCTTTTCCAGGCCCGCGATCGCCCGCAGGGTCGTGGTCTTGCCGCAGCCGGATGGCCCAAGCAGCGTCAACTGCTCGCCGGGCTGCACGGAGAAGCTGACGCCACGCACCGCCGGCACCACGCCGTAATGGATTTCGAGGTTCTCGACCTCGATGTGTGGCGTGCGCGCGGCGTCGGCCATCCGCGCTAATCCGTGATATGCGCGGTCGCGCGCCGCGTCACCGCGAGCAGAACGCTCACCGCGATCGCCACCACCGCGGTCTGGATCAGCGCCATCGCGGCGGTGAGCTCAGTCGAGCTCGCGAACCAGCTCTCCACGATCGAGGGCGTGATCACCTTCGAGTGCGGCCCCATCAGCAGGATCGACGCGCCGAGCTCGCGGATGCTGGCGACGAACAAGAGCAGCCACGCGGCGATCAGCCCGGGCCAGAGCAGCGGCACCGTCACGGTGCGGATGCGGTAGCCCCACGAGGCGCCGCACATCTGCGCGCATTCCTCCAGGCTCTTGTCGATCTGAAGCATCACGCCGGAGATGGTGCGCACGCCGAGCGGCAGGAACACCGTCAGATAGGCGATCAGCAAAAGCCACAGCGTGCCGTAGATCGGGATCGGGAACATCAGCCACGCCCACATCATGCCGAACGCGAATACAAGCCGCGGCACGGCCTGCGGAAACATCACGATGTATTCGATCACGGCGGCGCCCGGCAGTTTCGAGCGATAGACGATCCAGGAGATCAGCCCCATCAGCAGGACCCCGAGCGTCGCCGTCCACAGCCCGAGCCACAGCGAGTTGCCGAGCGCGGTGGTGGCGGCGTTCATCGTGAAGGCCTTGGTGAAGTGCTCGGTCGTGAAGTTGCTCGCCGCAGGAAACGCGGTCGAGATTTTCTGGATCGACGCATAGAACAAGGTGAGCAGCGGCAGCACGACGCTCGCGAACAGATAGAACAGGCAGATCGCCAGCAGCAGGTAGCGCAGCCGCCCGACGTCGTTCACGCGCGGGCGGAACGCCTTGCCGGTGATCGTCACATAGCTTCCCGCCGTTATGATGCGCCGATAGATGAACAGCATGACGAACATCACGACGAACAGCGACGTGCCCATGGCGGCGGCGAGCGGGATTTTCGGCGGATATTGCTGCATGAACTGGTAGATCGCGGTCGTCACCACGTAGTAGCGGCTCGGCAGGCCGAGCACGAGGGCGGCCGCGAATGA
>CAYZMR010000521.1:0-2605 GCA_964479515.1 uncultured Hyphomicrobiales bacterium
TGTCGTTGCCGGCGCCGCCGTTCATATTGTCGTTGCCGGCCTCGCCGAAGAGGACGTCGTTGCCGTCGTCGCCGACCACGATGTCATCGCCGGCACCGCCGCCGAGCTGGTCGTCGCCCGCGCCGCCAACGACCGCGTCGTCGCCGACGCCGCCGTTCAGATTGTCATTGCCATCCTCGCCCCAGAGCTGATCGTTACCGTCGTCGCCGGTGATCGTGTCGTTATCGGCGCCCCCGCCGAGGATGTCGTCGCCGGCGCCGCCGCTCATGATGTCGTTGCCGGCGCCGCCATTGGCGATGTCGTTGCCGTCCTCACCAAAAACGATGTCGTTGCCGTCCATTCCGACGATGATGTCGTCGCCGGTGCCGCCGTGGAGCTCGTCATCGCCGCTGCCGCCGAACAGCACGTCGTTGCCGGCGCCGCCGTCGAGATGGTCGTTGCCGTTGTCGCCGCCAATCATGTCGTTGCCATCGCCGCCCGCGATAGTGTCGTTGCCGTCATTGCCGCCGATCGAGTCGTCACCAGTTCCGCCATCGATGACATCGTCGCTTGATCCGCCGACGATTGAGTCGTTGCCGGCGCTGCCATGGATCGTGGTGTCGGTCACGGCCTGTGGCGGCGTCACGGTATGCGGGTCGCTGTGGGAGACCGGCGGCGGCGCGTCCGCAACCTGCACGGAGACCGGAGACGAGCCGGAATCGAGGATCACACCAAGGCTCGCGCCGGCATCGACCCCATCGAGGTCGGCGATCGTGATCCAGTCCGCGCCGTTGCCCGCGCCGTCCAGGTCGACCTGGAGCGACGCCGAATGGCCGCTTGCATCTTCGACCGCCCGCGCGAGCGCGCTCGCGTCCTGTGCGTCTGCGCCGTCATATTGGGCCGAGAGCAACCCGGAAAGATCGAGGCTGTCGCCCTCCGATACGTCGAACGTCGCGTGGCCGCCGTGGTCGAAGTCATGGATGGTGTCGACCTCGCTCGACTGCGGCTTCGTGTCGAACACGAAGCGGTCGGCGCCGCCACCGCCGGTCAGCGTGTCGCTGCCGGCCCCTCCCGCCAGCACATCGTTGCCGGCGCCGCCGATCAGCACATCATCGCCAAGACCGCCGTGCAGGGTGCTGCCCGTATCGCCGGCGGTAAGCGTGTCGTTGTAATTGCTGCCGACCGCCGCCTCGATCACGGTTCCGAAGGCGATCGCGACGTTGTCGGTGCCGGCGATCGAGCTGAAGCCGCCCGGGTGCAGGTCGATCGACACCGCATGAAGCTGGTTCGAGGCATCGAACGTGTCGTTTCCGCCGGCATCCCAGATCGTCTTGACCTGCACGCTCGTCGAGAACGTGTAGCTGTCGTCGCCGGTGTGCGTCGACATGTTGGCGCCGTAGAGATACTGCAAGGTGGCGATGTCGTAGAGCTGCGGCGTCATCGGCGACGCGCTGCCGTTCGGGCCGGCGTAATACGACATCACCGAGTACTGCTGCGTGTCCTCCGCGGCCGGCAGATAGGGGCCGGGCGTGGTGCCGTCGCCGTCCGCGTCGTAATTGCCCGGATGCTTCATGCCGAGCGCATGGCCGATCTCGTGAATGAGCGTCGTATAGGTGTCGGATCCGGCCGTCGGATCGGCATATTGCGGATAGGCGTTGGTGATCCACACGTCGCCGAACGCGGTCCCGTCCGCCGGCCCGCTGTAGGCGGGGTAGGGATAGTAGGCCCAGCCAGCGACGCCCGGACCGAGGTCCGCGGTGCCGAAGGTGATCGAGCCGGCACCGCTCACCTCGACGAAATGGATGTTGGCGACCGCGGAGTACATCTGCAGGACGGCGCGCACCGCATCCTCCTGCGCCGCGTCCATCGACGCGAAGTGGTCGCTCTCGGGCGCCGAGGAAGCGTAATAGCTCGGCATGCTGGTCAAGAAGCTGTAGGTGACCGTGGCCGCGCCGCCCGGCGTGTCGCCGCCCCACTGATAGTGATACTCGTCGCGCAGCGCGTCGATGTAATAGGTGGTGGATGCAGAAGAGCTGCTGTCCGTCGTCATGTTCGCCCCCACGTTTGTTGACGTGAGGGTCTAGGCGGGAAGTTTCAGCGCGCGGTTAAGGCAAGGGCTCAGCACAGCCCGCGGTTGGTGCTTGCACGCTGTTTTGCTCAGCACGCCGAATGGATCGAAAAGAAGTTCGGTAAAAATGTTCTTGAGCGAAACCGCGCGTAAACCTTGATCCGCGCGGCGCAAAAAAAATCCCCGGCCGGAGCCGGGGAGATGGCTAACGAGAACTTGCGAGCGCGTCAGCTAAACAGGAAGTCGCCCGCGTGGAGCGCCCCGACCGCGACGCCGTTGAGCGTCACCGTGCCGCCATTGTAGCTGATGACGGTCGCGCCCGCCGCCGACGTCGTCGCGTGCGCCTGGACGTCCGCGAATGAATGCAGATTAGTGCCGTTGAACGCTACGTGGTCCTGGCCCGGCGCGAAGTCCGCGATGGTGTCGTTGCCGTCGTTCGCCGCCAAGATGAAAGTGTCGCTGCCGCTTTCGCCCCACATCGTGTCGTTGCCGGCACCGCCGATGATCTGGTCGTCGCCGCTGCCGCCGCCGAGCTGATCGTCGCCGTCACCGCCGAGG
>CAYZMR010000522.1:0-2598 GCA_964479515.1 uncultured Hyphomicrobiales bacterium
TGGAAGCCCTGCACCATCATCTTCTCGGCCGCCAGCATGTCGTAGACCTTGTGCCGCGTCTCCTGCGCCATCGCGGCATCCTGGTCGTAGAAGGCATGCCAGTCCGGGTGGCGCGCGAACAGATACGGCACGTGGGTCACGTCGGCCTGGACGTAGACCTTCGCCGAGCCCGATGACACGACGTGCGAGGTGTGGCCGGGCGAATGACCGGGCGTTCCGACCGCGAGCATGCCGGGCACGACCTCCTTGCCCCACTCATAGGTGCGCAACCGCTTCAAGACCTCCCCGGAAAAGACGCGGCGGTTGTTCTTGAACAGGCCTTGCACGCGCTCATTCGGCGCGCGCGCCATCTCGCCATCGTCCATCCAGAACTTGTGCTCGTTCGCCGGCACCAGGATCTCGGCGTTCGGGAAGGTGAGCGAGTTGTCGGCCCGCAACAGACCGTTCACGTGGTCGCCGTGGTAGTGCGAGATCACGACGGTGTCGAAATCCTTCGGGTCGAACCCGGCCGCCGCCGCATTGGTCAGGAACTGACCCATCTTGCCGCCGCTCTGCCGATACGCCGCCTCGCCGATGCCGGTGTCGACCAGCACCAGCTTGCCGCCGGTGTTGATGACGATCGGCGTGTACGTGTTCTCGATCACGTCGGTGTCCATGTAGGACGCCGCGAGCGCGGCCTTCACCTCGTCGGGCTTTACATTGCTGACGAAATCGTCCGGACGCTTGAAGCGGTTCACGCCGTCGGCGACCGCCGTGATCTCGATGTCGCCGACCTTGTAGCGGTAGAAGCTCGGCGCCTGCTTGCCGATGATGGGCACTGCGGCCCGCGCCGGGATGCCGGCGAACGTTGGCATGGCGGCAACGGCCGCCGTGCCGAGAAGCGCCGCCCGGCGCGTGATGTTTGCCATAATGATCCTCCCTGTTTCGATCTTGCGTTGATCGTCGATCTCAGATCGCCGGATTCCACGCGGCCGGAATGAGCCGATAGCCCGCGCCGTCCTTCTCGACGTGCCCGACCGACGGGAACGAGAAGTGATAGCCGATCACGGTCGCCTTCTCGGTCGCCGCCATGTCGTAGAACTTGTGGCGCGTCGTTTGCGCGAGGTCGCCATCATTGTCGAACACGACATGCCAATCCGGATTGCGCAGGAACAGCGCCGGAATGTTGGTCACGTCGGACTGCACCAGGACGCGCGCACTGCCGGACGCGATCGCATAGGACGTGTGGCCGGGCGTGTGGCCGGGCGTGCCGATCGACGTGATGCCGGGCGCGACCTCCTTGTCCCATTCGTATTTCGTCACCTTGTCGCCGAGACCGTCGAAAATCTTCTTCACGGTCGCGAACTGCGCCTTGTTGAAACCGTTCGCCTTGCTCTGGTTGTCGTCGTTCATCCAGAACGCCCATTCGACGGCCGGAACCTTGAGCTCCGCCTTGGGGTAAGCGAGCGAACCGTCGGCCTTGCGCAGACCGCCGATGTGGTCGCCGTGGAAATGCGAGATCAACACGATGTCGATCGCGTCCGGCTCGATGCCGGCGGCCTTCATGTTGGCGGTCGTCTGGCCGACCGCGCCCTTGGTCGCCTCGAAGGCGCCGAGCCCGTTCCCGGTATCGATCAGGATGAGCTTGCTGCCGGTGTTCACCACCATCGGGTTGAACGGGATCGTGACCTGGCCCTTCGGGATATAGGCGGCCTCGGCGGCCGCCAGCGCCTGGTCCTTGGCGACGTTCGCCACGAAGCCGTCCGGCATCGGGAAGGTGCGGGCGCCGTCGGCGAGCTGTGTGATCTCGTAGTCGCCAACCTTGTAGCGATAGAAGCCGGGCGCCTGCTTGGCGGCGACGGGCGCGGCCGCGCGCGAGATCGACGGCAAGGCGGCGGACGCGAGCGCGGCGCCGGCAGCACCGGCGAGCAGCGAACGGCGGGTGAGCTGGGTCATCGGGATCCTCCAGGATTTTAAGGACGGCGTTGTTGGATTGGGCCGTTGGCACGGATGCTAGCGCGGTCGGGCCCGGGGCGAAATAGTCTTGCGGCGCAACCGGGCGCAGGCCCGGCGGCCTCGAGATACGAACATTCTTGCAACGCCCGAATTCCTTGGGTTGCCGCGCCACCGCTCCCCCTTCACGCCCTGTTGATCGCGCTGCTATGCAGTCGAAGGGCGATCGATGGCGGAACACCGGGACCCAATGACCACCAGCGAGCACGCGCCCAGCGCGGTTCCGGCCTCCTCCCCGCTGTTATTGCCGGTCTATGGCGCAGCGATCTTTCTCTCCGCCGCGCTGCTGTTCGCCGTGCAGCCCATGTTCACCAAGATGGTGCTGCCGCGCTTCGGCGGCGCGCCGTCGGTATGGTCGGTCGCGATGGTGTTCTTTCAGGGCGCGCTGCTGGCCGGCTATGCCTATGCGCACCTGCTGACCCGGTTCCTTCCCGGCCGGCGCGGCGTGCTGGTGCAGGTTGGCGTGATGCTGGTCGCGACGCTGGCGCTGCCGCTCGCTGTTCGCTCGGGCTGGGGAAGGCCGCCGGATGCGGGCGCGGCGTTTTGGCTGATCGGCCTGTTCGCGGCCTCGATCGGGCTGCCGTTCTTCGCGCTCTCGGCCAACGG
>CAYZMR010000523.1:0-2582 GCA_964479515.1 uncultured Hyphomicrobiales bacterium
TAGAGCCGCATCGCGGTCGTGTTGGTCTCGTGCGTGTGCCAGTAGACGCGCGGCGAGCCCGCGAGCTTCGCTTTCTCGTACACCGCCTCGATCAGTGCCTTGCCGACGCCCTTGCCGCGCAGCGCCGCGTCGGTGAAGAGATCCTGCAGGTAGCAGACCGGCCCGAGCATGATGGTGTTGCGGTGGAACAGGTAATGCACGAGGCCGACCAGCCTGCCTTCGCTCTCCGCCACGAGCGCATGCACCGGCTCGTAGCCGTCGAAGAACCGCGCCCACGTGGTCTTCGTCACCTCTTCGGAGACGGCGGTCGGGCCAACGCGTTTGTAGAACGCGTTGTAGCCATCCCACAGCGGGCGCCATTGGTCGTAGTCGGCGCGCGTGACGGGACGGACGATGAGGGACGGGGACATGGCGGCTCCGGCGGTGACTGCGCCGGAGCCTATGGTCGCGATCCATGCCGCTCAAGCGGGCATTGTTGATCGCATCGATGACAAACCTTGATGATTATGCGGCCCGTCGCTGGCGCAATGGCGCCGGCCGGTTCACGGCCGCCTCGACGTCGTCACGGCGCCGGAAGCCGTGCGGGTCGGCGACAGCCGGCATCGGCTCGCGCGCTCGCGCGTTGCGCGGCGCCGGTGCCGGCCTCTGGATCGTCCGCAGCACGTCGTTGCGGCGCCGGCGCAGCTCGTTGACATAGAGAACGGCACCGCCGCCGAGAACGATCGCCATCAGCGCAAGAAAGATGTACTGCGCCATCGCGACCGGCTCGGCCCGGGCCGTGGAGGCAGTGCTCGGCTGCGGGGCTGCTTGCTCGGCCGGCGCGGCGAGATTGGAGACGTCGGCCGGCACTTGGATCGCCGCTTGAGCCGGCACAGCAGGTGCTTTCGTGACGATGGCCGACGCACCGGTGTTGTCCGCAGCCGGCGCCGCCGGCGGCTCCACGGGCGGTATCACCAGCGCGTCGTCCGGCGCGACCTCGCTGACATTCCGGGTGATGAGCGGCGCGGTGTCTTGCGCCTCGGTGTTCTCGTCGGCGGCGACCGTCGCCGGCGCGGCGGCCTGCTTCTTCGGCGATCTCGGCTGAGCCGTCGCCGTCTCGCGCGCGGCGCTGTGTCCTTGCGAGACGAGATGCCAGCACTTGCGTTGATTGGTGTGGTCCAGCCGGTAGTACCAGCGGCTGCCGGCCGGGCCCGGCAACTTGGGCGAGGTCAGGCACGTCTCGGCGGCATTGGCCGTGCCGGCGACGGCGACGATCGAGCCTGGCGCCGCGAGAGCGATGATGATCGGCAAAGCGTATTGTGTGCGTCCCCGCATGAACAACTCCATGACACTGATCGATGAGGCACCCCGATGTCCTCGCCCGATCCGGTATCTGGGCGTGAAATCGGGTCACAGTGCGTCGCAAATTCGACGATAGGCGCGCGGAAATAAGCGAGGCGGGCCAATCTGTGGCGCGAAATGCGGGGCGGCGCCTGCCGCGAGGTAAGCCCCCGCATTGCGCTGCGCTCCATGCGACGACACGCCGTACCGGTAGCCCGGATTTTGCCGCCGCTCGATCCAGGCTAGGCTGGTCTGGTCCCGGGAGACGCCAAGGATGCACGACAGCCGTTGGGGAGTCCTACGATCCGTTGCGCTGGCGCTCAGCATGCTGCTGCTCGCGGCCGTGGCGGCCGGCACAGCGCATGCCGCCTGGCCCGAGCGCACCATCACGATCATCGTTCCGTTTCCCCCTGGCGGCCCGAACGATCTGCTCGGCCGGCTGCTGGCGGCCGAACTGGCGACGAAACTCGGACAGAGCGTCATCGTCGAGAACCGCGCCGGCGCGGTCGGCAATATCGGGATTGCGGCCGGCGCGCGCGCCGCGCCCGACGGTTACACGCTCACCGTCACGACGAATGTCGTGCTGATCAATCCGAGCGTCTCGAGCGTCGCCTACGACCCGATCAGGGATTTCGCGCCCGTCGCCTATCTCGGCGCCGCGCCGAACGTGATCATCACGCGGCCGGCGACCGGCATCGCGACCGTCGCCGACCTGGTCGCAAAGGCCAAGGCCGAGCCGGGCAAGCTCACCTATGCGTCGCCAGGCCTCGGGAGCGTGTCGCAGCTCGCGGTCGAGCTCCTCAAGCTGCGCGCCGACATCGACATGACGCACGTTCCGTTCAACGGCGCGGCGCCTGCGCTGCAATCAGCCCTCGCCGGCACGACTGACATCGCCTGCGTCAGCATCGCGGGGTTGATCGGGCACATTCAGTCGGGCGCGCTCAAGGCGCTGGTGCAGACCGGCGCCGAGCACTGGGTCGATCTTCCTGACGTTCCGAGCATGCAGGAGGCGGGCATTCCCAACGCCGTCATCGAGACCGCGCAGATGATGCTCGCGCCGGCGGGCACGCCGGCGCCGATCGTCGCGCGCCTGTCCGAGGAGACGCGCGCCATCCTGGCGCGGCCCGATGTCAAAGCCAAAATGCTCAAAGCCGGCTTCCTGGTGAAATACGAAGGGCCGGAGGACCTCCGCGCGCGCATGCTGCGCGAAATTCCGATCTGGAAGGAGATCGTCGAACGCGCCGGGCTGGCGAAGAAATAGG
>CAYZMR010000524.1:0-2579 GCA_964479515.1 uncultured Hyphomicrobiales bacterium
GCCGACCTCGGGCGCGCCAAGCGCATCGACGGCGTGCAGGACCGCTACATCGAATACGCCAAGCGCACGCTGCCGAAGGCCATCGAGTTCGACGGCATGCGCATCGTCATCGATTGCGCCAACGGGGCGGCCTACAAGGTCGCCCCCGCGGCGCTGTGGGAGCTCGGCGCGGAGGTGTTCTCCATGGCGGTCGAGCCCGACGGCTTCAACATCAACGACGACTGCGGCTCGACCGCGCCCGAGGCGCTCGCCCGCAAGGTGCGCGAGATGCGCGCCGACATCGGCATCGCGCTCGACGGCGACGCCGACCGCGTCGCGATCGTCGACGAGAAGGGTCATCTGGTCGACGGCGACCAGCTTCTGGCGGTGGTCGCCGAGAGCTGGAAGGAGGACCGCCGGCTCGCAAAGCCGACGGTGGTCGCGACCGTCATGTCCAACCTCGGACTGGAGCGCCACCTTGCCGGTCTCGGCCTTACGCTCGCGCGCACGCCGGTCGGCGACCGCTACGTGCTCGAGCACATGCGCGAGGGCGGCTACAATCTCGGCGGCGAGCAATCCGGCCATATCATCATGTCGGACTATTCGACCACCGGCGACGGATTCGTCGCGGCATTGCAGGTGCTGGCCGTGGTCAAGAAGCAGGGCCGGCCGGTGTCGGAGGTGTGCCACCGCTTCGACCCGATGCCGCAGATCCTCAAGAACGTACGCTATCAGTCCGGCGCTCCGCTCGACGACGTGAAGGTGAAGTCCGCGATCGCGCAGGCGGTGCAGCGGCTCGACGGCCACGGCCGCCTCGTCATCCGCGCGTCGGGCACCGAGCCGGTGATCCGCGTGATGGGCGAGGGCGCCGACAAGCAGGTCATCGAGGAAGTGGTCGACGGCATCGTCGATGCGCTGACCCGCGCCGCGGCGTAATTTCTCTCCCACGCTCCGCCGTGTTCCCTCCCCCCTTGCGGGGGAGGGTTAGGGAGGGGGGTCGAAGTTTTGGGCTCGGCGCGATCGACGCATCCCGACCCCCACCCCCAACCCCTCCCCGCAAGGGGGAGGGGAGCAGACCGAGCCTGCGGCGCCTTCCATCCCCACTCACGATTTGGCAAACTCCCCGGCGAACAACGCCGGGAGGCCGCCGATGGCTTACGATCTCGACCAATTCGTCGCCGACTGCCGCGCGATCCTCAAGCGCGATTCGAGCCCGCGCGGACGTGAGGACGTGAAGGCCAATCTCGAACGCCTGCTCGCCAACAAGGACTTCGTCGCCGCAACCTGCGGCGATGATGCCCCGACCGGCCTGAAGGTGCTGTACGAGGACAAGGACCTCGGCTTTCAGGTGCTGGCGCACATCAACGACAAGGCGCGCAAGTCGCCGCCGCACGACCACGGCGCATCGTGGGCGATCTACGGCCAGGCGACGCAATATACCGACATGATCGAGTGGGAGCGCACCGGCGGCGACGACAAACACGCCGAACTGAAGGAAGTGAAGCGCTATCGGCTCAATCCCGGCAAGGCCGGCATCTACCAGAACGGCGCGATCCATTCGATCGACTATCCGGACCGCGCGCGCTTCATCCGCGTGACCGGCACCAACCTCGACAAGATCGACCGCGTGCGCTTCGACCTGAAGACCGGCGAAGTCCATCGCATGACGCCGCAGCAGGCGACGTGAGCTGACATGACGGACGTTCGGGCGCGCCCGCTCGGCGCGGCGGCGCTGCACGCGATGCTGCGCGACGGCGAGGAGTTGGCGCTCCTCGACGTGCGCGAGGAGCGGATCTTCTCCGAAAGCCATCTGTTGTTCGCGCGCTCGGTGCCCTTGAGCCGGCTCGAGCTGCGCATGGCGCGTCTGGTGCCGCGACGCGCGACGCGCATCGTGCTGGTCGACGCGGCGGACGGGCTTGCCGAACGCGCCGCGCGGGTGCTGAGCCAGGCCGGATATTCGAACCTCCATATCCTTACCGGCGGCATCGCGGCCTGGGAGGCCGCCGGCTTCGAGCTGTTCTCCGGCGTCAATGTGCCGAGCAAGGCGTTCGGCGAATTCGTCGAGCACGAGCGCGGAACGCCGAGCGTCTCGGCGCAGGAACTCAACGCGCTGATGCGGTCCGGCACCGACATGGTGGTGCTCGACAGCCGCCCCTATGACGAATATTCGCGCGTCTCGATCCCGACCAGCGTCGACGTGCCCGGCGCCGAACTAGTGCTGCGCATCCACGACCTTGCGCCTAGCCCTGAGACGCTGGTGGTGGTCAATTGCGCCGGCCGCACGCGCAGCATCATCGGCGCGCAGTCGCTGATCAATGCCGGCGTGCCGAACCGGGTGGTGGCGCTGCGCAACGGCACCATGGGCTGGAGCCTTGCGGGGTTCAAACCGGACAGCGGCAAGGACAATCGCGCGGGCGATGTCTCGCATGGCGCGCTTGCCTGGGCGAAATCCGCCGCCGAGGCGGTCGCCCGCAAGCTGGATATTCAAAGCATCGACGAGGCGGCGCTCGCGCGCCTGCGCGCCGACGACAGCCGCACGCTTTACGTGTTCGACGTGCGCGATCCGGCCGAATACGCGGCCGGCCACGTCGCGGGGGCGC
>CAYZMR010000525.1:0-2577 GCA_964479515.1 uncultured Hyphomicrobiales bacterium
CGCACCAGCGTGACGAGCTTGGCGTCGAACGCGATCGGCACGTCGCGCTGCTTCAGGCTGTAGTACAGGCGCGCGACCAGTGCATTGCCCATCACCAGCCGCGTGCCGCGTGAAAAGCGCAGGCGGTCGCCCGCGTGGCGCAGCAGCAGTTTCGTGGCGGCGGCGAATGAACGCCACGACGCGAACGGCTTCAGCAGGACCGGGATGTCGTCCTTGCCGACCATCATGCCGCCGAGCACCATGAACGGCGCGATCGGCGGCCGCACGCGCGCGAAGTCCTTGCCCAGCAAGCGTCCGTCGAACGCCAAAGGCGCGAGCGCGCGGCCGGCGAGCGCGCGTCCGGGCTGGTTCGAGTGATAGTCGGGATGGCGCGGCGGCGCGCGGAACTTCACCTCCGTGCGCGCATCGAGATAGTCGAGCGCCGCGGGTCCGGCCGCGAGGAACGCGTCGCGCACGGCTAGCGCGCGCGGGCCGATCTCGGCGTCGAGAAAGCGGCGCGCGTCGTCGATGCTGTCGGGAACGCCGTCGCGCGCCGCCTGGCTCGATCCCGGAATCCAGACCGTGCCGGCGGAGGTCGAGGTCGTGCCGCCGACTTGGGTCGTCTTCTCGCATAGCAGCACGTCGAGGCCTTCGAGCGAGCCGATCAGCGCGGCCGTCATCCCGCCCATGCCGGCGCCGAAGACCAGAACGTCGACTTCGCGGTCAAAGCGCATCGCCGCCTACTGCAGCCACTTGTCGTAGATCGCCTTGTAGGCGCCGGTCTCTTTCGCGATGTGCAGCCATTGATCGACAAAAGCCTTCAGGGCGGGATCACGCTGCAGAAGATAAGCGAGTTCGCCGAAGTCGAACGGGTGATCTGGATGGATCGCGCACAATTGCGGCTTGAGCTTCTGCTGATACAGCGTCTCCGAGGAGTCGGTGATCATCAGGTCGGCTTTCCCGTTCACGATCTCGTCGAAGATCGTCGTGTTGTCGGTGTGCACGATGATCTCGGCGGCCGCGGCGTTGGCGCGGGCAAATCGTTCATTGGTGCCGCCTGGATTGACGATCACCTTGACGCCCGGTCTGTTGATCTGCGCGATCGACTGGTACTTGTCCTTGTTCTCGCACCGCGCGATCGGAGTCTTGCCCACTCGCAAATAGGGTGCGGAAAAGAACGCCTTCTTCTGCCGCTCGAGCGTCACCGAAATTCCGCCCATCGCGACGTCGAACTTGCCGTCCTCGAAATCCTTCATCAGCGCCGACCACGACGTCGGCACCATCTCGACCTTGACGCCGAGCGCCTTGCCGAGGCTTTCGGCGAGATCGATGTCGAAGCCGGAGAACTGGTTCGTCGTCTTGTCGAGATAGGTGAACGGCTTGTAGTCCCCGGTGGAACCGACGCGGATGGTGCCTCTCGCCAGGATATCGTCGAGGCGCGAGGTCTGGGCGTGCGCCGCACCGGCCCATACGAGCAAAGCGGCGGCAAGAGCTGTCATCCCGGCCGAGCGAAGCGAGAGCCGGGATCCATAACCACACATCTTTCGAACCATCGAGCGTTCGGTGTTCATGGATCCCGGATAGCCGCCTTCGGCGGCTTCCGGGATGACAGTGGAGTTGGTGCGAGACATCGCCACACCCTCATCCCTTTGGGCCACCCGCCGGCGAGAACTCCGTCGGTAGCTTCCCGCTCGGTGCCGCGTAGGGAGACTTCGCGCGCGGCACGTAATTTCCGCCGCTTTTGGCGCCGACGAGCTTGCCGTCGCGCACCACGAATTTGCCGCGCACCATGGTCGACACCGGCCAGCCGGTGACCGCGATGCCCTCATAGGGCGTGTAGTCCGAGCCGTGGTGCAGCCGCGTCTGCGCGATCGTCTGCGTCACGTCCGGGTCCCAGATCGCGATATCGGCATCGCTGCCGACCGCGATCGTGCCCTTCTTCGGATAGAGCCCGTAGGTCTTGGCGTGGTTGGTCGCCGTGAAGGCCACGAACTCGTTGAGGCTGATGCGGCCCTTCTTCACGCCTTCGGAGAACAGGATCGGCAGCCGCGTCTCGACGCCCGGAATGCCGTTCGGCACCCAGCGGAAGCTGGTGCGGCCCTTCGGCGCGAGCTTGCCGTGCGTGTCGTCATAGCGGAACGGGCAATGATCGGATGAGAACACCGAGAACACGTGGCTCTGCAATCCGGCCCAGCACGCCGCTTGACTCGCCTTGTCGCGCGGGGGAGGGGAGCAGACATATTTCGCGCCCTCCATGTTGAGGCCTTCGAGGTCCTGCTCGGTCAGCACCAGATATTGCGGGCAGGTCTCGCCGTAAATCTTCAGGCCCCGCTGCTGCGCGCGGCGGATTTCCTCCATCGCCTCGCCGTTCGACACATGCACGATCATGATCGGCACATCGACGATCTCGGCCAGCGAGATCGCGCGATGCGTCGCCTCGCGCTCCACCGGAATGGGCCGCGAGGTCGCGTGATACTGCGGCGCCGTCTTGCCGGCGCGCTCCAGCCGGTCGGTGAGGAAGCGGATCGCGTCGTAGTTCTCGGCGTGCACCATCACCAGCGCGCCGGTCTCGCGCGCGACGCTCATCACGTTGAGCAG
>CAYZMR010000526.1:0-2577 GCA_964479515.1 uncultured Hyphomicrobiales bacterium
GGCGCTGATGGACTCGATCGTCTACAAGCTGGTGAAGTCCGGCGCGCCGGCGTGACACTCTGGTCGTCCCGGGTCTCCCCCGGCTCAAGGCCGGGGTCGGCCGGGATGACAGCGGAGCTTGCTGATGATCGACCACGTCTCCATCGCGGTCAGCGACCTCTCCGGCGCGACGCGCTTCTACGAGGCCGTGCTCGGCGCGATCGGTTATTCGGCGCTCGATGTTCGCGGCTCCACGGTCGGCTTCGGCAAGACCTATTCGGAGCTCTGGCTCAATGCGCGGCCCGACATGGCGCCGATCGCGCGCGGTTCCGGCGCGCATGTCTGCCTGCGCGTGCGTTCGACCGAGCTGGTCGATGCGTTCCATGCAGCGGCGCTCGCGAACGGCGGCACCTCCGACGGCCCGCCCGGCTTGCGCCCGCATGACGGGGAGGGGGGCTATTACGCCGCCTTCATCCGCGATCTCGACGGCAACCGGATCGAGGCGGTGACGTTCACATCCGCCTGATCCCCGATTGCCTCGCCACAACCGTGGTGCTGTAGTTGCCGCATAATAGAAGACACGCGGGAGGCCATCATGCCCGGTATCGTCCGCACGGCGTTCGCCGTTGCGCTGCTTGCGACTGCATTCGTTCATTGCGCGCAAGCGCGCATCACCCGCATCGAGATCACCAAGGTCGAGCCGGCGTTCGGCGGCGCGAGCTTCGATCCCGTCGGCGCCTATGAGCATCTGACCGGCCGCGCCTATGGCGAGGTCGATCCGCGCGACGCGCGCAACGCCGTGATCCAGGACATCGCGCTCGCGCCGCGCAACGCGCGCGGCATGGTCGAATATTCGACCGACGTGGAGATTCTGCGCCCGGCCGATCGCCTCAAGGGCAACGGCGTCCTGTTCTTCAACGTGGTCAACCGCGGCAACAAGCACGGCATCGTGTCGTTTGATGCCGACGTGCCGCCGGACGTCGCCGCCAACAACGCGCTGAAGACCGCCGGCGACGGCTGGATGATGCGGCAGGGCTACACGCTGGTCTGGTTCGGCTGGCAGGGCGACCTGATGCCGGGGAGCAACCGGGTCACCATGACGGTGCCGGCCGCCCACAATGCCGACGGCTCGCCGATCGTGGGTATCGTGCGCACCGAACTGGTGCTGCCGCCGACCGCGACCGCGCCGGTGAAGACGCTCAACCTGTCGAGCGGCTGGTTCAACGGCATGTTCCACAAGAGCTATCCGACCATTTCGACCGACAACCGCAAGGCCCTCGACGATGGCTTCCTGCCGACGCTGACGGTGCGCGCGAAGCAGCAGGACCAGGCGACGCCGATCGCGAACAGCGAATGGAGCTTCGGCGCCTGCCCGAATGGTGGCGCCGCAACGCCGAACGACACGCAGATCTGCTATCCGGCGGGCTTCCAGCCGGGCCGCCTCTATGAGCTCATCTACCGCGCCAAGGACCCGCTGGTGCTAGGCTTGGGCTTCGCGGCCGCGCGTGATCTCGGCGCGTTTCTGAAATCGCGCGAGCGCGACGACGCCGGCACCGCCAATCCGGTGTACCGCGCCGACAACAAGACGATCATCATGGGCTCGTCGCAGAGCGGGCGGTACATCCGCTCGTTCATCCGGCTCGGCTTCAATCAGGATGAGGACGGGCATGCGGCGTTCGAGGGCGCCTATCCGCACATCGGCGGCGGGTTCATGCCGCTCAACCTGCGCTTCGGGCAGCCCGGCCGCGGCTGGGGCGACCAGATCGATCATCTCTATCCGGCCTACGACTTCCCGTTCAGTTACGCGCGGCAGCGCGATCCGCTCACCGGCCGCGAGCAGGGCGTGCTCGACAGTTGCGCGGCGAGCGGCACGTGCCCGCTGATCTTCCACGTCGCGACCGCGCTGGAGATATGGGAAGGGCGGCAGGCGCTCGGCTTCACCGACCCGCTCGGAGAGCGCGACGTCGCCGATCCGCCGAACGTCCGTACCTTCGTGATGGGCAGCACGCAGCATTCGCCAGCGCCGCTGCCGCTCGCGACCGCGCAGCCGTTCGGCAATTGCCAGCAGCAGCCGAACCCCAATCCGCACACCTGGACCATGCGCGCACTGCTCACCGCGCTCACCGGCTGGGTGAAGGATGGCGCGGAGCCGCCTGCGAGCCTCGTGCCGCACATCGCCGACCATACGCTGGTCGCGCCCGACCAGGTGCGCTTCCCGACGATCCCGGCGACGAGCTACAGCGAGGTCGCGCGGCCGGCCGTGCGCTTCATCGCCGCGCACAATCCGCTGCACGTGCTCGACTTCGGTCCGCAATATCGCTCCGCTGATACGAGCGGCGTCATCACGGTCGAGCCGCCGCGCGCCGGCACCGCGACCTACGGCGCGCTGGTGCCGCAGGTCGACACGGACGGCAATGACATCGGCGGGATCCGTTCGCTCTATGTCGAGGTGCCGCTCGGCACCTACACGGGCTGGAATCTCGGCCGCAAGGATCGCTTCGAGGACGGCTTCTGCTCGCTGCAGGGAAGCTTCGTGCCGTTCGCGCCGACGCGCCAGGAGCGGCTCGACGCCGGCGATCCGCGGCTCTCGATCGAGGA
>CAYZMR010000527.1:0-2558 GCA_964479515.1 uncultured Hyphomicrobiales bacterium
CCGCGCACGCACGCGGCCTGGCAGTGCTCGTCGGTGTTCGACGGCGCGCGCGTCTTCGAGGGCGTCGCGCCCGATCTCGATCTGCATTGCGCGCGCATCAACGCGTCCGCCCCGAAGCTGCAGCTCAAGCCCGTCGTGCCGGCGGAGCAATGGATCGCGCTCACGCGCGAGGGCATCGGCAAATTCGACCGGGATGCCGCGCTCTACGTCCGGCCGATGTACTGGGCCGAGCGCGGCAATGCGTTCGCGGTCGCGCCGGAGCCGGAGTCGACCAATTGGTGCCTGTGCCTCTACGAGGCGCCGCTTCCAGAGCCGAAGGGCATGTCGATCACGCTCTCGCCGTTCCGCCGCCCGACGCTCGAATGCATGCCGGTCGACGCCAAGGCCGGTTGCCTTTATCCCAACAACGCCCGCGCGCTCGCCGAGGCGAAGTCGCGCGGGTTCGACAATTGCCTCGTCTGCGACATGCTGGGCAACGTCGCCGAGCTCGGCACCGCCAACGTCTTCTACGCCAAGGACGGCGTGGTCTACACGCCGGCGTCGAACGGGACATTCCTCAATGGCATCACGCGCCAGCGCACCATCAAGCTGCTGCGCGATGCCGGCGTGACGCTGATCGAGACATCGCTGCGCTATGGCGACTTCGAGAGCGCGGACGAGATTTTCTCGACCGGCAATTTCTCCAAGGTGATGCCGATCATCCGGATCGGCGAGCGCTCGCTGCAGCCGGGGCCGTTCTATCGCAAAGCGCGCGCGCTCTATTGGGACTTCGCACATAGCTGAGGGGCTGCGTCATGGAGGTGAGGCCATGCGCGAACGCGGAGGAGATGCGCGCGGCGTTCGCGCCGATCTGGCACTATTTCGGCCAGTTGCCGCCGACCGAGGATAGGCTCAAGAACTTCGCGCGGATCATGGAGCCGCACCGGGTGCATGCCGGCTTCGACGGCGACAAGATCGTCTCAGGTTCGGCGGCCTTCGCATTCGACCTGACGGTGCCGGGCGGGCAGGTGAAGGCCGCTGGCGTCACGGTGGTCGGCGTGCTGCCGACGCATCGCCGCCGCGGCTACTTGCGCGCCATGATCCGGTCGCAGCTCGACGCGGCGCGCGCGCGGGGCGAGCCGGTCGCGGTGCTGTGGGCGACCGAGGACACGATCTATGGACGGTTCGGCTTCGGCTTGGCCTCGATGGCGGCCGAAATCGATCTGCCGCGCGATCACGCGGCGCCTTTTGCAAGGCTTGATATCGACGCGCGGGCGCGGATCGTACCGCTCGCCGAAGCCGAGCCGCTCGTCGCGGCCATCTATGATCGCGTCGCGCGTGACACGCCCGGAATGTTCGCCCGCACCGCTGCGTGGTGGCAGGATCGCGTGCTGGTCGATCCGGATTGGCGCCGGGGCAATGCGGGCCACTTGCAATGCGCGGTGCTGGAGATCGAGGGCAGGCCCGCGGCCTACGCCCTCTACCGTATCAATCAGGTCTTCGAGCGCAGCTCGTCGACCGGCAACATCTTCGTGGTGGAGGCCATGGGCGATTCACCGCACGCGACCTACGCGGTGTGGCGCTATTTGTTCGGCATCGACTGGCTCGCGCGCGTCAAGGCGGTCTTCCTGCCCGTGGACCACCCGCTGCTGCTGTCGGTGGCGGAGCCGCGGCGGCTGAGTTTCCTGCTGCGAGAAGGGTTGTGGGTGCGGCTGGTCGATATCGGCGCCGCGCTGTCGCAGCGTCGGTATGCGACGAACGACGCGATCGTGATCGATGTCGCCGACGAGTTCTGCGCGTGGAACGCGGGCCGCTGGCGCATCGCGGGCGGTCGCGCGGAGCGGACCGATGCCGCGGCCGATCTGGCCTGCGATGTCGCTTCGCTCGGCTGTGTCTATCTCGGCGGCTTCAGCTTCGCCGAGCTCGGGCGCGCATTGCGGGTCAAGGAATTGAATGCGGGCGCGCTTGCACGCGCCGACGCGATGTTCCACACCGACCGCAAGCCCTGGTGTCCGGAACTGTTCTAGTGCGTGATCCCGAAAAGTGGGAACCGGTTTTCGGGATAAGATCACGCACAGAAGGAATAGTGTGATGGCTGATGCGCTGCCCGATCGCCTCTCCACCGACCCCGACAGCCCGTACTACGACGCGGCGCTGCTGGAGCGCGGCATCGGCATCCGCTTCGCCGGCAAGGAGAAGACCAATGTCGAGGAGTATTGCGTCAGCGAGGGCTGGATCCGCGTCTCGGTCGGAAACACCAAGGACCGCAAGGGCAAGCCGCTCACGATGAAGCTGAAGGGCCCGGTCGAGCCGTATCTGAAGGAAGCGAAACCGGAATAAGTGCGTGTCCCGGGCGCGGCGCAGCATGCAATGCTGCGACGCTGACCCGGGGCCCCGGTTTCTTGGTTGAATGTAAGCGGATCGGGGTCCCGCATCTGCGGAGCAGCGCTTCGCGCTGCACCGCGTGCGGGACAGGGGCGAAGTTACTTGCTCGCCGCCGTGAACATCTGCTCGACATTCTCCCAATTGATCAGGCTGTCCCAGAACGCCTCGAGGTACTTCGGCCGCGCGTTGCGGTA
>CAYZMR010000528.1:0-2552 GCA_964479515.1 uncultured Hyphomicrobiales bacterium
TTGTAGAGCGCCTTGTTGATGGCCAGGATCGCCTGGCCGGCGACAAGAAGCGTATAGCCGTCCGCCTCGCTGCGCGCCGCCAGTTCGCCGGCAAGATTGCCGCCGGCGCCCGATCGGCTCTCCACGATGAGCTGTTGGCCGAGCTTCGCGCTCACGCGTTCGGCCGCAATGCGGGCCAGCACATCGGTTGGACCGCCAGCCGGAAATGGGACGATGAGGCGCGGGCTGTGTGATGGATAGCTGTCCGCGGTTGCTCTGAATGCGAACGGCGTTCCGAGCGCGGCACCGAGCAAAGTCCGTCGCGAGCATCTCAAGCCTGAAGCAGATTGCCCTTGCGGCTTCACGGTTCGCTCCCCAACGTGCTCGACATGAGAATAGACCTTCGCTAGCCGCCGAGAGCAAAGCATTTGCCTGCAGGCTCGGTACGGTCCCCTTCAAGGATGAACCTTGCCAGCAGTTCGGCATGTCGCTTGCTCAGTGACGGCTCGGTAAAGCGGCGAAATTTTGCAACGACCTCATCTTTTGTCATGGGCTTTGCCGGATCGCCGGCAACATCATCGACGCTTTCCGTGAGACTCGTTCCGTCAACGTCGATCGAAACGGTCGCGCCACGCCGAAGCAGACTTGGATCGGTCTCGATGACCACGCTTTGCTCCAGGCGCCGAATGGTTGGATGGCCGATATCCGTATAGGCGCTTGGACCGAGGTCACCGTACAGGAGTGCGGCAGCGATGGCGTAGGACAGACTGAATTGCGCCTGAATGGCCGTGCGCGGCGCACGATTGCCGCAATATTGCACAGCTTCCCCGTAGGTCCGAAGTCTGACGGATCGGATCTTGTCCACCGAAAATTCGCGATGCCGACGAAGCCGCAGAGAGGCTTCAACGCCGTAATGCGTGTGACGTACGCCGGCGAACGGCTTGAGATACCCGTCGAGGATCATCCATCGACCGGCGGGCGTCGCGGGCACGACGCTTGTCGCGTGCAGAACGCGGCGCCGCCCTTCTTCCAATGCGCCTGGCGGCATGTCGAAGCCTGCCGTCGCGGCGGCAGCCGACAACATCCCGAGCAGGACCGCATGCGCCGGATAGGTGTTGCGCAACACCGATCCCGCGGCGATCGGCAAATACAGGCTGGCGGGAATCTGGCATGCGGCGGCCTCGATCGCGGGCTGGATGGCTTGAGGCCCGAAGGTCAGTCGCGCCACGGCGGCCGCAACCGACAGCGAGTGCCAGCTCCCATCAACATGCCATCCCGGCGGAACACGCCATACCTCGCCGGCGCGCGCTCCGATCTCATAGCCCGTGACCAATGCGAGAAGCAGGTCACCCAGATTGGCATCCCGCGTGGC
The DNA here is from genome assembly GCA_964479515.1 of uncultured Hyphomicrobiales bacterium. Lineage (GTDB taxonomy): Bacteria > Pseudomonadota > Alphaproteobacteria > Rhizobiales > Xanthobacteraceae > PALSA-894. Next base: position 1,352 of record CAYZMR010000528.1, read on the forward strand.
GCTCAACGCGAGAAGCGAGGGAACGACCGGTAATCCGGGCCGACCATGCGCGGACGAATTCCCTTCGCAAGCCTCGTCCCAACACGCGGCCGCGGCACCCAGAGCCGCGAGCCCGGCGGGGCCGAGCTTGATATCCGACGTTGGCCAAGCCGTGTCGCCCGGAAATCCGAGCCGCAACGCTTGCCCAAGCTGCTTCACCTCCGGGTGCCGCAATCCCGCCAGCAGGCAGCCGAGTGTGTCGAGCAACAGCAGTCGCGCTTTCGTTTCGACGTCGATGGGCAGCGTGGCGCAGCCAGAGAGCCAGGTCGCAGCTTCGCCGAGACTTGCGGGCGGATCGGAGCTCGCTTCAGGCATCCGCCATCACAACCATCAGTTCGTCGCCACGCGAAAACGCAAGGGCTTCGCGCCGTTGAGCATGAATACGTCGCCATCGAGGCTCCAGCTCGTCGCGAGCGACAGCGCCGCGAGCATGTCCTCGTCGGCCTGCGCGCGCTCCGGCGTGCAGGGCTCGTCGTTCATCGTCCCGATGATGATCGTGACCGTGTCGGCCGCGATGACGGCCTTTCCCTGCCCGCGCTTGCACCATAGATCGATCTGCGCTTTCCCGTCCTCGGCGACCGCCAGGATCGGGATACGCTTGCTGCCGCGCATCGGGCGCGCGTCCAACACCAGGTCGTGATCGTAGGGAAACGCGGCCTGCGCCCTCGCCTCAATGCCGGCCCAAAGCGCGACCAGGACCATAACCGCCGCGGTACGAACGAACGTCGACACCATCATTGGATCACTCAACCTCTGTTGCGGCCCGAATCCGCGCGGGCCGGCCGCAGCATGTCCGACAAACCGCGCGGCTCACAAGATCGTGGCGCGACAAACGACGTATGCGCGGGCGACAATGCGACTTCGGCCGCCGCATGGGCGAACGAGGGAACCCTTGCGAATCCCCTCGGCCAACCTCGCAGAATCGCCCAGATTGGGGCCGAACTGACTGATTTTCGCGGCTCGGCTGGGGGCGGGTGAGCCAGGCTTCAAGACAGGAGACTCCCGTGACCGGCTTTCTCGCGACGCTTGCGACCATCTGGCGGCTCGCCGTGCCCTATTTCCGCTCGGAGGATCGCACGGCAGGCCGGGTGCTGCTCACCGCCGTGATCGCGATCGAGCTCAGCAATGTCGGCATCATGGTGCTGCTCAACCAGTGGAACGC
>CAYZMR010000529.1:0-2544 GCA_964479515.1 uncultured Hyphomicrobiales bacterium
CTCGGCGACATGGGGACCGAGCCGCCCTACGGCGTGGGCGATTTCGCGGCCTGGTTCGAGGCCTATCTCGGCGGGCGCTGGTACATCTTCGATCCGCGCAACAACATGCCGCGCATCGGCCGCATCCTGATGGCGCGCGGGCGCGACGCGACCGATGTCGCGATGGTGACCTCGTTCGGTCCCTGCACGCTCGCGAACTTCAAGGTCTTCACCGACGAGGTCGCCGACACCGCGGCGGCGTGAGGTCCGGTCTTTGAAGAGCCGGCGTGAACCGCCGCGCATTTTTACGCACATGCATCCGTTTGCATTCATGCCGTCGTAACCACGTCGACGGTCAGTCGGTCGCGATCGCCATCAATGGAAGGTATTTGAGCGTTGTTTCGTGCCGTCGCCACGAGCGGTGTCAAGGCATGCAATGACAATTCAATCCTCACGTCCGATCCGCCGGCTGATCCTTTGCGGAGTCCTGCTGATCGCCGCGATCGCGATCGGGACCGCCGCCATGGTGGACAGTTTTCGCGAGCGCGCGCTCGCCAACAGCAGACGCGAGCTGGAAAACACCGCGTTGCTGCTCGCCCGGCACTTCGATCAGCAACTTGAAGATCTGGAGTTCGTTCAAAAAAGCCTGGTCGCGTCGATGCAGTTGGCGCCGGCGGCGTCGCGCGCGGACTACGAGCGCCAGATGTCCAGCGAGGACATGCACCTGATGCTCAAGACCAAGATCAGCGCGCTGTCCTATGTCGGCGGCCTCAATCTGTTCGATTTTGATGGGAAGCTGATCAATTCATCCGGCCCGTGGCCGATGCCGGCCGTCAACGTCGCGGATCGGGCGTATTTCAAGGAGTTCAAATCCAACCCTCGGTCGGCGGCGGTCTTCGTCGATTCGGTACACAGCCGGATCACCGGCGCCTGGACGATCGTCCTTGCGCGCAAGGTGATCGGGCCGAACGGCGAATTCCTCGGCGCCGTCGGGAGAGGCATCGAGCCGGCCTATTTCGAAAAGTTCTTCGCATCGCTGGCGCTCGGCGAGGACGGCGCCATCACGATGTTTCATCGTGACGGAACCTTGTTGGCCCGCCATCCGCACATCGAAGCGTTGATCGGGCACAATTTCACGGCCGGTCCGCTGTTTCAGAACGTCCTCTCGAAGGCCGATCACGGGACCACGCGGCTGCACAGCCTCATCGATGATCAGGACCGGCTGGCGTCCGTCCAAAGCCTGGAGCACTTCCCGATCGCCATCGCCGTCACCGCGACCGTGTCGACGGCGCTTGCCGGTTGGCAGGAGCAGACACGATTCTTGATCGGCGTCGCCGTGCTTTTCGCGCTGGTGATCGCCGCGACGCTATTCTTGATCGTTCGTCAATTGTCGCGCGATCACGAATTGTCGAGTCAAAGGCTGGCGCTGGAAAAACAGCGGCTCGACGTCGCCGTGAACAACATGACGCAGAGCCTCCTGATGTATGACTCATCGGCGCGGATCGTCGTCTGCAACCAGCGCTATATCGAGATGTATGGACTGTCTCCGGACGTGGCCAAGCCGGGCTGCAGCTTTCACGATCTGATCGCGCATCGCAAAGCGACCGGATCCCTCAAGGGCGACGTCGATGAATTCTGTGCCGCCACGTTGCGCAAGGTCGCGGAGGGAAAGGTCACGCGCAGCGTCGTGGAGTCCGCCGACGGGCGCGCGATCCTCGTGGTGAATCAACCGCTCGCGGACGGCGGGTGGGTGACCACGATGGAGGACATCACCGAGCGCCGGCGGTCCGACGAGCGCGTCGCGCACCTGGCGCATTATGATTCGCTGACCGACTTGCCGAACCGGGCGCTGTTTCGCGAGCAGCTCGATCGGGCGCTGAAGACGGTTCGGCGCGGGGAACAATTGGCGGTGCTCTACCTCGACATCGATGAATTCAAGAGTATCAACGACGCGCTCGGACACCCGGTGGGTGATGAACTGCTGAAGGCCGTTGCTGGTCGTCTGCGCGGCTGTGTCAGAGCGACCGATGTCGTTGCCCGGCTCGGCGGTGACGAGTTTGCAATCATTCAGACCGGAGTGAAGCAACCAACCGACACCACGGATCTGGCGGCGCGTATCTACCAGGCGATCCGAAAGCCCTATGAGTGTCTTGGCCACCAGCTCGTCACCGACGCCAGTATCGGCATTTCCTTCGCGCCAGCGGACGCGACCGATCTGGACCAGCTGTTGAAAAACGCTGATTTGGCCATGTACGCGGCGAAGGCCGACGGGCGCCGGACCCATCGCTTCTTCGAGCCGGCCATGGGGGCGCGCGTCAAAGCGCGGCGCGCGTTGGAGCTCGACTTGCGCAAGGCGATCGCCGACGGCGCACTCGAAATCTACTATCAGCCGGTCGTCAATATTCAGGACAACGAGGTCGTCGGCTGTGAAGCCCTGCTGCGCTGGCACCACCCGCAGCGCGGCACGGTCTCGCCGGCGGAGTTCATCCCGGTCGCGGAAGACACCGGTTTGATAAACCAGCTCGGCGAATGGGTGCTGATGAAGGCCTGCGCCGAGGCAGCGAC
>CAYZMR010000530.1:0-2536 GCA_964479515.1 uncultured Hyphomicrobiales bacterium
ATGATCGAGAAGGCGCTGACCTACGTGAAGCAGGGCTACAAGGCGATCAAGATGCAGGTCGCCCACGTCCATACGCTCGCCGAGGACCTCGACAACGTGCGGCGCATGCGCGAGGCGCTGGGTCCCTCCATCGACATCATGATCGACGTCAACATGGGGTGGACGGCCGACATAGCGATCGAGATGGGGCGCAAGTTCGAGCAATACGGCATCTACTGGCTCGAGGAGCCGGTGCCGGCCGACGACTTCGCGGGTTATCAGCGGATCGCGGCTGCGCTCGACATGCGCGTGGTCGGCGGCGAGACGCATTTCACACGCTATGATCTGCGGCCATTTTTCCTCAATCCGTGCCTGCCGATCCTGCAGCCCGATCCGATGCGCGGCGGCATGACCGATCTGCGCAAGATCGCGACGCTCGCGGATACGTGGGGCATCACCATCGCGCCGCATCTCTTCCCTGAGCTGAACGTGCACCTCCTCGCCTCGATCCCGAACGGCATCTGGGCCGAGAACATGGGTTTGCTGGACGACCTCTGGGTCGAGATGCCGGAGATCAAGGACGGTTTCATCACGGCGCCGGAGCGTCCGGGGCATGGGCTCGCGTTCAAGGAGGAGGTGCGGAAGGATTTTGTGGCGAAGTGAGATCGTGCCACTGCTGTAGCCCGCATACAACTCGGGGGGCATTCATGCACAAGTCACGATCCATCTGCGCGGCGATGTCGTTCGGCGCCCTCCTGCTCGCCTCCACCGCCGCGGAGGCGCGCTCGTTCGGCGGATACGAATGCAAGCGCAGGAGCTGCGCCGGATATATCCGGGGCTATCTCTGGGCCCAACGCGGCGGCGTGAAGGATCCGCGCTTGTGCGAAGTCACGAACTCGAAGGCGTTCCGCGCCGGCTGCATGGTCTATACGCAGGACCCGACACGCGGCGTCGAGGCGGACGACAATGGGCTGCCGTTCGACTGAGAGCGCGGTCGCCTCACGCCTCCGACATGTATTTCACCGCGGAGCCGACAAGCCCGAACAGCGCGCAGGCGAGCAGCGCATATTGCAGGATCATGACGGCCTGTCGCGGCGTCTCGGTCGCGGTCGAGATGTCATAGACGATCCATGCGGCGACCGCCGCGTTGACGATAATCCACTTGCCCCATTTGCTTTTGTCGCCGCTCACGAACACCTCCGCGTCATGCGTCCATTGATTGGTCGCATGACGCGGGCGATTGGTTCGGCCCAAATTGGCGGCTCGGGTTCAGCCTATCGCATCATGCGGCGAGCGCCTGTGCGCCGACCGGGCGCGGCGTGTGCGCGACGGTCGTGACGCGCCAGGCAATCAAGGTCGCAATCAGCCCGCAGGCGGCCGCGAACATCAGCCACAGGCCCGCGACCGCGCGATTGCCGGTTGCCTCGATCAGATAAGTCGAGATTGCCGGCGTGAAGCCGCCGAACAGCGCGGTCGCGAGGCTGTAGGCGATCGAGAAGCCGACCGTGCGCACATGCACCGGAATGATCTCGGTCAGCGCGACGACCATGGCGCCGTTGTAACTGCCGTAGATGAACGAGAGCCACAGCTCGACGATCAGCAGGTTCGTGAACGACGGCGCGTTCACCAGCCATGACAGCGCCGGATAGGCGGTCACGAACATCAGCACCGTGAACAGGATGAGGATCGGTTTTCGCCCGATACGATCCGACACCGCGCCCATCACCGGCAGCCAGAACAGGTTGGAGATGCCGACGCAGAGCGTGACGAGCAGGCTGTCGATGCTCGAGAGCTTGAGCACCTCGCGGCCGAAGGTCGGCGTGTAGGCGGTAATGAAGTAGAACGACACCGTGGTCATCGTCACCAGCAGCATGCCGACGATCACGATCTGCCAGTTCGCGACGAGCGCGTGCAGGATTTCGCGCGGACTCGGATGGCCCACCGACTTCTTGCGCTCCTCGAACTCCGCCGTCTCGGTCATCGAGCGCCGCAGCATGAAGATCAGCGGCACGATCAGGCAGCCGACCAGGAACGGAATGCGCCAGCCCCAGGCGAACATGTCGTCCGGCGAGAAGACGGTCGAGAGCCAGACGCCGAGCAACGCGACGAAAATGACCGCGATCTGCTGGCTGCCGGACTGCCAGCTCACGTAGAAGCCCTTGTTGCCGGGCGTCGCGATCTCCGAGAGATAGACCGACACGCCGCCGAGCTCGACGCCGGCCGAGAAGCCCTGGATTAGCCGGCCGACCACCACGATGATCGGCGCCGCGACCCCGAGTGTCGCGTAGCCCGGCACCAGCGCGATCGAAAGCGTGCCGATCGCCATCAGCATCAGGGTCAGCAGGAGGCCCGCGCGGCGGCCGTGATGGTCGATGTAGGAGCCGAGCACGATCGCGCCGAGCGGACGCATCAGGAAGCCCGCGCCGAACGTCATGAAGGCGAGCATCAATTGGGCGAACGGGCTCCCGCCCGGGAAGAACACCTTGCCGATCGAGCTCGCGTAATAGCCGAACACGAAGAAGTCATACATCTCCAGGAAGTTGCCGCTGGAGACGCG
>CAYZMR010000531.1:0-2535 GCA_964479515.1 uncultured Hyphomicrobiales bacterium
GCGCTGCTCAACGTCGCCTTCGTCTTCCTGCTGCTGGGTTACGGCACCAAGGTCGGCCTTGCGCCGCTGCACGCCTGGCTCCCGGACGCGCATGCCGAAGGCCCGACGCCGATCTCGGCGGTGCTGTCGGGGCTTCTGCTCAACGTCGCGCTCTATGCGCTCTTGCGCTTCAAGCTCTTGCTCGCCGCCAACCCGAACGCTCTCGCGCCCGGCTCGCTGATGGTCATCCTCGGGCTCGTCTCGCTCGTGTTCGCGGCGTTCATGCTGTACCGCCGCCGCGACATCAAGCGCATGTTCGCCTATTCGTCGATCGAGCACATGGGCATCATCGTGTTCGCGTTCGGCATCGGCGGGCCACTCGCGAATTTCGCGGGCCTTCTGCATATGACCATGCATTCGCTAACCAAGTCGGCGATCTTCTTCACGGTCGGCCACATCGCGCAGGTCAAGGGCACACAGAAGATCGCCGAGATGGGCGGGCTGACGGTGACGCACCCCGTGCTCGGCTGGGGCCTCGTGCTCGGCGTGGTGGCGATCGTCGGGCTGCCGCCACTCGGCATGTTCATGAGCGAGTTCCTGATCGTGTCGTCCGCCTTCGCGCGTGAGCCGTGGCTCGCCCTCCCGCTCGTGCTCGGCCTGCTGGTCGCCTTGGGGGCTCTGGTCCTGCGGTTGAATTCGATCGCCTTCGGCGAGCCGGTCGGGCCGTCCGATCCGGCCAAGGCGTCTTATCTGCCGATGTATGCGCATCTGGCGCTCGTGTTCATGGCCGGCGTCTATCTGCCGCCGCCGTTGGTCGCGTGGTTCCAGAACGTGGCGAAGCTGCTCGGGTAACGCGATGGCGAACATCAACGACATCATGCGGCGTGGCGCGAAGGTCGAGGCGCATCGCGGCTGGCCGCGCGCGGTCGTCAGCGAGGACATCTGGCGCGATATCGCGCGGCGCCTCGCCGCCGGCGAATGGACGTTGCTCGGGCTGTGGGGCGACGTCGGCGCCGTCCACATGGCGCTCTTCGACGAGGCCGCGAGCGAGAGCGGTGCCGAGATCGGTGTCGTCACCTACGAGTGCCGCGCGGGACGGTTCCCCTCGGTCGGCGCCAAGCACCCGCCGGCGATCCGGCTCGAGCGCGCGATCCGCGATCTCTACGGGCTCGAGCCGGTCGGCCTGTGGGACTTGCGGCCGTGGCTCGATTTCGGCGTCTGGGATACGGTGCGGCCGCTCGGCGAAAATCCCGACGACGCGCCGTGGACCGCGCCCTTCGTGTTCCTGCCGAGCGAAGGGCCGCATCTGCACCAGATCCCGGTCGGGCCCGTGCATGCCGGCATCATCGAGCCCGGGCACTTCCGCTTCACGGCGAACGGCGAGACGGTCGTGCGGCTGGAGCAGCGGCTCGGCTATGTGCACAAGGGTATCGAGGCGTTGATGCGCGGCGCCCCGCTCGAGCGCGGCGCCAAGGTCGCGGGACGCACGTCGGGCGATTCTACCGTCGCCTACGCGCTTGCCTTCGCGCGCGCGGCCGAAACGGCGCTGGGCATCGCGGCGCCGCCGCGCGCCGTCTACTTGCGTGCGCTGATGGCCGAGCTCGAGCGCATCGCCAACCACCTCGGCGACTTCGGGGCGATCTGCAACGACGCCTCGTTCGCGATCATGCATGCGCAATGCGGCATCCTGCGCGAGCTCACCTTGCGCGCCGCAAACGCCTGCTTCGGTCATCGGCTGATGATGGATCGCATAACGCCGGGCGGCGTCGCGGCCGACCTGCCCGCTGATGGCGCGGCGCGGTTGAGCGAGCTCGTCGCCGAGATCCGCCGCCGCTTCCCGGAGCTGGTCGCGCTCTACGACGACACCGCCTCGCTGCAGGATCGCACCGTCACCACGGGAATTCTCAAAGCCGAGCTCGCGCGGCAGTACGGCGCCGGCGGCTATGTTGGCCGCGCCTCCGGCCGCGTCGTCGACATGCGCCGCAAGCCCGGCTATCCGCCCTATGACGCGCTCGCCTTCGAGGTGCCGGGCTTCGCCGAGGGCGACGTCAATGCGCGCGTGTGGATGCGCATCCGCGAGATCGAGCAGAGCCTCGCGCTGGTCGAGCAGATCGTGCGGCAGCTGCCCGAAGGGCCGATCGTGGCTGACGTGCCGGCCGTCGCCGAGCCGCGCGAAGCCTTGGCGCTGGTCGAAGGGTTCCGCGGCGACGTGCTGGCGTGGCTGCGCGTCGAGAATGGCGTGATCGCGCGCTGCCATCTGCGCGACCCGTCCTGGTTCCAGTGGCCGCTGCTCGAAGCCGCGATCGAGGGCAACATCGTCGCCGACTTCCCTCTGTGCAATAAATCGTTCAATTGTTCCTATTCGGGACACGACCTCTGAAGGCTGATGATGCGCAAGCTGGTGCTCGAAAAGCTGCTGCAACGCCCAGTGACCGAAAAGGCGCCCGCCGTCGAGGACGCGGCGCTCGCCGAGCTGGCGGCGAGTCTCGACCGCGCGGCGCGGCGAAGGCTCGGCCGCTCGCTCTCGATCCGCGAGGTCGATGCCGGCTCGTGCAA
>CAYZMR010000532.1:0-2534 GCA_964479515.1 uncultured Hyphomicrobiales bacterium
CTTGCGGGCTTCGGCATGGCGATGACCGCGTTCTTGATCGGCGTTGGGCTCGTCGCCTATCCGGCCTATCTCGGGACCAAGGCCTATCGCCTGCCGGCGATCGCCGACATCACGACCGATCCGATCGACCCGCCTCGCTTCGAGGCGATCGCGCGGCTGCGCCAGCGCGACGCCAACCCGATCCTCTATGCGGGCCTGCGTGCCGCCGAGCTGCAGAAGGCCGCCTATCCCAACATCCAGCCGCTGATCCTGCCGGTGACGCCGGACCAGGCATTCGAGGCCGCGATGACGGTCATGAACAAGCGCAAGCTGCGGCCGGTCGATGCGCGTCCGCCGCAAGCCGGGCGCCGCGATGGCCGCATCGAGGTGGTGTTCCGCACCCCGATCATGGGCTTCCGCGACGACGTCGTGATCCGGGTGCGCCCCGATCCCGACGGCGCGCGCGTCGACCTGCGCTCGACCTCGCGCTATGGCCGGCACGATTTCGGCACCAACGCGGCGCGTATCGCCTCGTTGACCGACGACATCGAGGATGCGATCGGGAGTTTGGCGGCCGACAAGCCGCCGCCCGACCTGCCGGCGAAGGGCAAGAAAGCCCCGGACCCGAAAGCTACGAAGGCAATCGAAAAACGCCGTTGATCGACGGCGCTCCGTCGGTCGCGACCTTCCCGCGCGCGACGAGATCTTCCATGTGGGCGAGCACCGAGAAGCCCGCGGCCTTCGTCAGGCGCGGATCGAGCCCGATATAGACCGCGCGCACGATCGTCGCGATGTCGGTCTCGCCCTTGGCGAGACGATGCAGGATCGAGGCCTCGCGCGCTTTGCGGTGCAGGATCAGCCCGGCGACGAAACGCGGCGCCTCGTGGATCGCGCCGCCATGGCCCGGAAAGTAGAGCGTCTCGCTGCGCCGCCGCAGCTTGTCGAGCGAGGCCATGTAGTCGGTCATCGCGCCATCAGGCGGCGCGACGATCGTCGTCGACCAGCCCATCACGTGATCACCGGAGAAAAGGATATCCGTGCCCTTCATGGCGAACGCCATGTGGTTGGCGGTATGGCCAGGCGTAGCGACGCCTTCGAGCGCAAAACCGTCGCCGCTCACGACCTCGCCGTCGGCGAGCGCGTGGTCGGGACGGAAATCCGTGTCGTTCGAGGCTTCCATGCGCGGCGCTTCGCCCGCATGCAGCGGGCGCGAGGCGCGGTGCGGGCCTTGCGCATAGGTCTTCGCGCCGGTCGCCGCCTTGATCGCCGGCACGGCGGGCGAGTGATCGCGGTGGGTGTGCGTGACGAAGATGTGCGTCACGGTTTCGCCGCGCACGGCGTCGAGCACGGCCTTGATGTGCTTCTCGTCGTCGGGGCCAGGATCGATGATCGCGACTTTGCCGCGTCCGATGATGTAGGTGACCGTGCCCTTGAAGGTGAACGGACCGCCGTTGTCGGCCAGCACGCGGCGTACGCCGGGCACGACCTCCTCGGGCTGGCCCGGCGCGAGATCGAACGTCCTGTCGAAGCGGATATCCTCGGCCATCGATCGCCTTCTCTTGCATTGCCGTCTCCCCATGTGGCCGACCTTGCCGAAATCTGCAAGGATCGAAGCAACGCTATCGGGGGAGGGGACGCATGCGCCGGCGCGGCATCGCGATTGCTTTGGGTCTCGTGCTTGTGCTTCGCGCCGCGGGCAGCGCCTGCGCGCAGACCTATCCGTCGGGCCCGATCCACTGGCTCATCGGGTTCGCGGCCGGCGGCACCGCCGACCTGATCTCGCGCGACGTCGGCGCCCACCTCGAGAAAGTACTCGGGGTGCCGGTCATCATCGAGAACCGGCCCGGCGCGAACGGCTCGATTACGACCGCCGCGCTCGTCGCCGCCAAGCCGGACGGACAGACGCTGATGATGGTGGTCTCGGGGCACATCACCAACGCGTTCCTCTATCCCGGTATCGGCTTCGATCCCCTCAAGGACGTGACGCCGATCAGCCTGGTCGCGTCCTCGCCGCTGGCGATCGTCGCAAACCCGAATTTCGGACCGTCCGACATCAAGGCGCTCGTCGCCGCCGCCAAGGCAAATCCCGCGACCATCTCGTATGGAACGCCGGGCGTCGCCTCGATCCAGCAGCTCTCGCTTGAACTGCTGGCGCACTTGACCGGCACGAAGTTCGTGCATGTGCCGTATCGCGGCGGCGCGCCGGCCTTGACCGACGTGATGGGAGGGCACGTGCCGATCGCGGTGCTCAGCGTGCTGCAGGTCATGCCGCAGGTGGAGGCGAAGCAGCTCAAGGCACTCGCCGTCACCTCGCGCGAGCGCACCGATGTCTGGCCGAACGTGCCCTCGATCTCGGAATCAGGCGTGCCCGGCTATGACGCCGAGCTATGGTTTGGCGTCATCGCGCCGCGCGGCACGCCGGACGCGATCGTCGACCGGCTCAACAAGGAGATCGTGAGCTTCATCAAGTCGGATGCCATGAAGGCGAAGCTTGCCGCGCAGGGCGCGCGCCCGATCGGCTCGACGCGCGAGGAGTTCGCGGCGTTCATGCGCGC
>CAYZMR010000533.1:0-2533 GCA_964479515.1 uncultured Hyphomicrobiales bacterium
GCGCGACGCTCTCGGCCGCGCCGCTCGTGCGCGGCAAGTGGCTCAAGAAAGGCGCCCATCTCGATCTCGTCGGCGGCTTCACGCCGAAAATGCGCGAGGCGGACGACGACGCGGTGAAGCGCGCGCGCGTCTACGTCGACACCCGCACTGCGCTGAAGGAGGCGGGTGACATCGTGCAGCCTCTGAAAAAGGGCGTGCTGAAGAAGGACTTAATCCGCGGCGACCTGTTCGAGCTGTGCCGCGGCGAGGCGAAGGGGCGCACCTCGGCCGCGCAGATCACGCTGTTCAAGTCGGTCGGGACGGCGCTGGAGGATCTGGCGGCCGCGATGCTGGTGTGGCGGATTTTGGGTGAATCAGGCTGATTTGGACCCCGGCGCAAACCGCGCTAGAACCCGCCCGCCATGAGTTTACTGGTCAAAATCTGCGGGCTCTCGACCCCCGACACGCTCGACGCCGCGCTCGACGCGGGCGCCGACATGGTGGGTTTCGTGTTTTTCCGTCCGAGCCCGCGCAACGTGTCGCTGGAGACCGCGCGCGGCTTGAGCGCGCGCGTGAACGGCCGCGCCAGGAAGGTCGCGAATACGGTCGACGCCGACGATCTGGTGCTGGCGCAGATCATCGACGCGCTGAAGCCTGACCTGCTGCAGCTGCATGGGCATGAAACGCCCGAGCGTGTCGGCGCCGTCAAGCAGCGCTTCGGACTGCCGGTGATGAAGGCGCTCGCGATCGAAACCGAGGCCGATCTCGCGGCGATTGCGAATTACGCACGCACCGCCGACCGTCTTCTCTTCGACGCGCGGCCGCCGCGTGATGCGACCCGGCCGGGCGGCCTCGGAAAGCCATTCGATTGGCGGTTGCTCGAAGATCGTCAGTTGCCGATCCCTTATCTGCTGTCGGGCGGGCTCGATCCCGGCAATGTCGCCGAGGCGCTGCGCGTCACGCGCGCTCCCGGCGTCGACGTCTCGTCGGGCGTCGAGCGAGCGCCCGGCGAGAAGGATCCTGATAGGATACGCGCTTTCATTCGTGCCGCGCGCGATGCCGCCCTGCCGCAGAGCGCGCCACGAGTTGCGAGTACCGCATGACCATCCAGCAGCCCAATTCCTTCCGCACCGGCCCGGACGAGCGCGGGCATTTCGGCATCTATGGCGGCCGTTTCGTCGCCGAGACGCTGATGCCGCTTATCCTCGAACTGGAGAAGGCCTACAACGACGCCAAGGTCGATCCGGCGTTCAAGGCGCAGATGGACGGCTACCTGAAGAACTATGTCGGGCGCCCGTCGCCGCTCTATTTCGCCGAGCGTCTCACCGAGCATCTTCGTGACGTTTCCGCCGCCAAGGGCGGCGCTGGTGGCGCGAAAATCTACTTCAAGCGCGAGGACCTGAATCACACCGGTGCGCACAAGGTGAACAACGTGCTCGGCCAGATTCTCCTGGCGAAGCGCATGGGGAAGCCGCGCGTGATCGCCGAGACCGGCGCCGGGATGCACGGCGTCGCGACCGCGACGCTGTGCGCGAAATTCGGCCTCACCTGTATCGTCTACATGGGCGCGGTCGACGTCGAACGCCAGCAGCCGAACGTGCTGCGTATGCGGGCGCTCGGCGCCGAGGTGCGCCCGGTCGTGTCCGGCGCAAAGACACTGAAGGACGCGATGAACGAGGCGCTGCGCGACTGGGTCACCAACGTCTCTGACACGTTCTACTGCATCGGTACGGTCGCGGGCCCGCATCCCTATCCCGCGATGGTGCGCGATTTCCAATCCATCATCGGCATCGAGACGCGCGCACAGATGTTGGATGCCGAAGGCCGCCTGCCGGACTCGCTGATCGCCTGCATCGGTGGCGGCTCGAACGCCATGGGGCTGTTCCATCCCTTCCTCGACGACAGCGGAATCGAGATCTACGGCGTGGAAGCCGCGGGCCACGGCCTCGGCAGCGGGTTGCACGCGGCCTCGATCGCGGGCGGACGGCCCGGCGTGCTGCACGGCAACCGCACCTATCTGCTGATGGACGCCGACGGGCAAATCCAAGAGGCGCACTCGATCTCGGCCGGCCTCGATTACCCCGGCATCGGGCCGGAGCACGCCTGGCTCAACGACATGGGCCGCGTGAAATTCCTCTCCGCGACCGACGACGAGGCGCTTGCCGCCTTTCAGCTCTGCTCGCGGCTCGAAGGCATCATCCCGGCGCTCGAGCCCGCGCACGCGCTCGCGCGCGTCGCCGAACTCGCGCCGCAAAAGCCGAAGGATCACCTGATGGTGGTCAATCTCTCCGGCCGCGGCGACAAGGATCTGGAGAGCGTCGCACGGCATCTCGGCGGGCGGCTGTGAGTCCTGCCTTCGCATGAGCACCCGCATCGACAAATGCTTCGCCGCGCTGAAGGCGGAAGGCCGCGCCGCGCTGGTGACCTTCCTGATGGCCGGCGATCCCGATGCCGAGGCATCGCTCGCGATCGTCAAGGCGCTGCCCGCGGCCGGCGCCGACGTGATCGAGCTCGGCATGCCGTTCACCGATCCGATGGCGGACGGCCCGGCGGT
>CAYZMR010000534.1:0-2528 GCA_964479515.1 uncultured Hyphomicrobiales bacterium
CCGAGCCCTGCTTCATATTGGCGGCGAGCTGGCTGTTGTAGATCTCGGCCTGCAGTTCGTCGGGCGTCAGCATCATCATCACGTCGGCCCACTTGGCGGCCTCGGCCACCTCCATGACGGGCAGCCTCTCGGCCTCGGCCTTCTTCACGCCCGCGGAGGTCTTGCGCAGCGCGACCGCGACGTCCTTGACGCCGGAGTCGCGCAGATTGAGCGCATGGGCATGGCCCTGGCTGCCGTAGCCGATGATGGCGACCTTCTTGCCCTTGATCAGGTTCAGGTCGGCGTCGCGGTCGTAGTAAACGCGCATGGTGGTCTTACCCCTACTTAGCCCTTGGGCCGATTGCTTTTGTGTGACGTGCTTCTAGGTTCAATGGGCGGCCGGGACAAGTCCGGCGGGACGGCCTCCAGACCTTGGCCGCAACCACCGCCTTGTCATGCCGCTTTGGCGACGTAGCGCTTGATCTTGATCGCCTTTGAACGCTTCCGGACCTGCGCGGCATCGTAGGCCGCCTGAATACGCAGCAAATGATCGACTGTCGGGCCGAACGCCTTCTCGACCCTGAGCGCAAGGTCAGCCGACAACGATGCCCTGCCATTCACGACCGCCGACAGGGTCGCGCGGCGCACCCCCAGAATTTCGGCGGCCCTGGAGATCGACAGATCGAGCGGCTCAAGCACGCCCCAGTAGATCACTGCGCCGGCATGGGATGGATTCTTCATCGGCATAACCAATTCCCTAGTGATAGTCCTCAAGATCAACGTCCTCGACAGCCTTGTCCTTCAGCTTGAAAGTAAGCCGATAGTTGCGCGTCACCGTCATGCTCCACGTTCCCTTGCGGGCGCCCTTGAGCGCATGAAGACGCCATCCGGAGAACAACGCTATCTCGTGAATCCCGTCTGCTTCCTCGATCGCCGTCAGCATGGCGCGGAGTTTTTCCACCTGTTGTCGCGGCAGACCTTTTGCGTCGTCATCCCGCCAGAAACGCTCCAAGCCTTTGTGCCGAAAGCTAACGAAACGCATGACCAAGTGTACGGCATTACCGTACACTTGTAAAGGTGCTTACATCCCCGCCGGCGCGTTGGCTTGATCCCAATCTCTCGCTCCAGCTCATGTCGACACCGCCGCAAGTTGCGGCGCCGATGATCGCGCGCTGGAGAACTCCGGCATGATGTCGCGCGCGAAACGTCGCAGCTGGTCCTTCGCGCCGCCGGCGATCGTCAGCAGCACATACTCGGCGCCAGCCCTGTTCAGGGCGTGGAGCTTGTCGCAGATCTCATCCGGCGTTCCGTAAAGGGCGTTGGCCTCGGTCTCACCGGCCTTGTCCGCGTACGCGAGCACGTGCGAACCCGCCTTGCCGCCGGGCGCGCGCGACACCGCGACCGTGCGTTGCGTGAACTTGGCGAGCCGCCCCAGCGCGGCGTCCCTGTCGGCCGCGTCCTTCGCGACGTAGACTTGTCGCGCCACCGCCACCTGCATCGGATCGAACCGATGCCCACTCGCCTCGCGCGCGGCGCGATAGAGCGCGATGCGCTCGCCGATGGCGTCGGGTGCCGCATACTGATCGAGAATGAGATTGAAGGAGCGCGCCGCGGCGCGGCGGATCGACGACGCGCTGCCGCCCGCGACCCAGATCGGCGGATGCGGACGCTGCGCTGGCGGCGGCTCGACCACGATATCCTCGAAATGCCAGAACCGCCCGTGATGGGAAAAGCGCGCACGCGAGGTCCACGCGCGCTGGATGACCTCGATCGCCTCTTCAAAACGTGCTTCGGCCTCCCCCTGCGGAATACCGAAGCCCTTGAATTCGCTGTGCCGGTAACCCTTGCCGACACCGAAATCGAGCCGGCCACCGGAGATCAGGTCGAGTGTCGCCGCCTGCTCGGCGAGCAAGACCGGATGGTGCCACGGCAACACCATCACGGCGGTGCCAAGCCGCAGCGTTGTCGTTCTCATGGCGAGGCACGTGAGCAGCGTGAGTGTCGCCGAGACCTGATTCCAGCCGGTGAAATGGTGCTCGACCAGGAAGCTCGAATGAAGCCCAAGCGCCTCGCCCTCGACGTTGAAGTCGAGGTAGTCGCGAAAACCCTGGCCGGCTTCCGGGCCAAGATCGCCGTTGTCGGCTTGCGCCGTGCAAAACAGACCGAAGCGCATTGTTGGCTTTCCGGCGCGGTTGTTCGCGCGACCTGCCGCCTACATCCCCTCGGGGCCGCGGCTGATCGCCACGACCCCCGTGCGCGAGACCTCGACCAGGCCGAGCGGCAGCATCAGGTTGATGAAGCTCTCGATCTTGTCGCTCGCGCCGGTGATCTCGAAGATGAAGCTTTCGGTGCCGGCGTCGATCACGCGCGCGCGGAACGCGTCGGCGAGGCGGAGCGCCTCGACCCGGTTCTCGCCCTTGCCGCGCACCTTCACCATCGCGAGCTCGCGCTCGATCGCGGGGCCCTCGACGGTCAGGTCATGCACGCGATGCACCGGCACCAGCCGGTCGAGCTGGTTCTTGATCTGCTCGATCACCATCGGCGTGCCG
>CAYZMR010000535.1:0-2523 GCA_964479515.1 uncultured Hyphomicrobiales bacterium
GGCTGGTTGTAAGGCTTTTTTATGATGAACTTGGCCATGACGCAAGGGCATCACGGCAAGATGGCGCAAACTCCTTTTGGCAGAACGAGATAGCCGCAGCGTCATCGAGACGCACTCTTCCTTATGCTTGGTCTGCCTACCCGGTTCTGCTTCCGCCCGTTAACGCGTCGTCAGCCGGTCACCATGGCCGCTTCATTGCCGCGCAACGAGCTTTCTTAGCGCGCGCAAAGGGGCGGTGAAGCGCCAGGATTTCGACGCGTGCAGCGCACCAATGGCGGCCTCGCACTGCGTCAATCTTGTCATGTTGTCCGCCAACATCTGATCGATCGAAGCGATCCTCTCGTCCCGTTCGTTCAGAGCCGCCTCGCGTGCCATCAATGTCTCGTTAGACATTTCTATCTTCTTGTCCCGTTCGTTCAGTGCCGTCTTGCACGCCGTCAGCGCCTGATCGAGCGTTGCTATCTTTTCGTTCCGCCGGTTCAGAACTGCTTCTCGCGTCTTCAATGTCTCATCATACATCGCTATTTTCTTGTCGCGCTCGCTCAGCGCCGTCTTGCATGCCGCCAGCGTCCGATCGAGCGTCGCTATCTTTTCGTTCCCTTGGTTCAGAGCCGTTTCTTGCACCTTCAACGTCTCTCCACACATTGCTAATTTCTTGTCGCGTTCGCTCAGCGCCGTCTTGAATGCCGCCAACGTTTGACCGAGCGTTGCAATCCTTTCGTCTCGTTCGCCGAGCACGATCTCGCGCGCGGACAGCATCTCATCCCGCACGACGATCTTCGCGTCGCGCTCTTTCACTGCGGCTTGGAGCGACGCGAAAAGCGGTGCAAACGATTCACAGATCGGATCAAAAGCGGCGCGAACCAGATCGAGGCGATGTTGAGCCTTCTCGTCGCTCGGACTATGCACAAGCGTTGCACAGGCATCATATGTTTCCCACATCCAGGGAGAAAATTCCGTCAGCTGACGCACGTCCTCCTCTGTGGCGACGTGGTGGCGCAGTTTGGGCTCGATGAAGGATTCGATTTCCTGTTTGGCCTGCTCGTCGGGTTCTGGCCAACTTTCCATAAGTTGCGACATGACGTGTGATGCCGTCTGAACGGGGCGCCGCAACAGCTCGTCGTAGCGCACGAACACCCTTGGTGTGCCGCGCGTTTCATACTCAACCTCGAGAACATCGCGAAGCCATAGCAGATACGACTGCGTGTATAGGAAGTCGTCTCGCTCCTTAAGGGAACGCGCGACCTCAATCGGGTTGCGGAATGGAATGGCGAGAAGAAGCTCTACGCCGACATTGTCCAATATCTCGCGCCAGAGCGGCATGAGCCGACAAACGCGCGGATCCTTGATGACGAAAAGCGGCGCATCCGTGTATTCCTCCAACACGATGCGAGCCATCTCCTCCTTGTAGTAAGCAAGCCTTTCTGTCCCAAGCGTCGTCAGCGGAAAGGCACGCCAATCTTCCCATCGGCTGCCAGCTTCAGCCAGCATCTTGTCGTGAACCGCCACAAGCCGTTCCGGCTCCCAGTAGCCCTTCACATTGCTTGAATTCTCGACCATTACGTGCTCGGGAAGCCTTGCTCCAAGCAAACTTAACACGCGCGTCAACGCACTCGTGCCCGATCGATGCATGCCCGCGACGACAATGCATTTTCGCTTCGCTCCGGCTCCCTTGGGCGGGCCCGGTTCATCGTCCGCTTTCACGTACTACCTCTAGCTTATTGCCGAGCTCAAGCTCAGGGGCTCCGCTCGATACCCTAACTCGACGGTGCCTTAAGGCAACTCAATCCAGTCTCGACCGCGTCCTGAGCGCAGCTTAGGCGCAGCCAAGCACCTATGCCAGTCCGCATGTCTTCAAAGCTTCACAGCGGTATCGGCAATCAGCGCTGCGCATACGCGCGTGAGGTCGTCGACGATCCCAAGGATACGGGATCGCCGCCATCGGCGAAGGCGTCCGACAGGATCTGAGCGTCTTGTGGCGCCGCTCATATTGATCGCGGTAAAACGCGTTCCGAGGCGTCGCCGCTTCCGTTCGCCCGTTTTCAAAGCTCCCGGTCGTTCGGCGATCCGCACAACACTTCCGCACGAGGTTCCGCAATGCTGAGGTGCGGCGCTAGAAACTCATCAAGGTCGCCACCGCGGTACAAGAGGCCTCGCAGTCCGGCCGCGCGAGCGGCCTCGATGTCGCTATTCTTGTCGCCAACCACGAGACTATCGGCTTGCGTGACGGGCCAGGCCCGCATCAGATCAAGCAGCATGCCCGGTCCCGGTTTGCGCCAATCCGAGATGCGGTTGTAGGGCGCGACTGCCCCGTCAGGATGATCTGGGCAGTATCGGATATCATCGAAATGCGCGCCGGCCGCGCGCAACTCGCGCTGCATCTGCGCATTGAACGCGTGCATGTCGTTCTCGGTAAAGTGCCCCTTCGCAATGCCGCCCTGATTGGTGACCAGGAACGCGAAGCGGCCAAGATCGTTGATGCGCTTCACCGCCGCGACGGCGCCGGGCACGAACGTGAGGTCG
>CAYZMR010000536.1:0-2516 GCA_964479515.1 uncultured Hyphomicrobiales bacterium
GCCTACGACGCGATGCAGGGGCCGGACGCCGAGGACCCGGTGTGCACGGACCGTCCGGTCGAGCCGACCGCAGCCGCGCTCGCGCGCGGCACCGACGACCTGCGCATCGCGGTCGCGGGCGGCTACTTCAAGAAGGGCGCGTCGCCCGAAGCGTGCGTCGCGGTCGAGCGCGTCGCGGCCGCGCTCGGCGCCAATGCCGACATCGAGATCCCGGAAGCCGGACGCGCGCGCGCGGCCGCCTACATCATCACGGCCGCGGAAGGCGCCGCGCTGCACCTCGACCGCCTGCGCACAAATGCGCACGACTACGACCCGGCGGTACGCGACCGCCTGATCGCGGGCGCCATGATTCCGGCCGCGTTCGTGACGCAGGCGCAGAAATTCCGCCGCTGGTATCGCGCGCAAGTGCTGCCGCTGTTCGATCAGGTCGACGCGATCCTCGCGCCGGCCACGCCCTGCACGGCGCCGGCGATCGGGCAGCAGACCTTCTGGCTCGACGGGGTCGAGATGCCGCTGCGGCCGAACCTCGGCCTCTATACGCAGCCGATCTCGTTCATCGGACTGCCGGTGGTCGCGGTGCCCGTGCCGCTGTCGCCGCTGCCGATCGGCGTGCAGGTCATCGCGGCGCCCTGGCGCGAGGACATCGCGCTGCGAATCGCCTATGCGCTGGAGCAGGCGGGCGTGTGCGTCGCGCCGCGGCCGTCGCTCTGAGGGGAAAGCGCATGGAGATCGACCTTCCAGAGGTCGTCGCCGAGGTGAAGGCCGCGTTCGATCGCTACGAGACCGCGCTGACCGGCAACGACGTCGCGGCGCTCGACGCCGTGTTTCACGACGCGCCGCAGACCATCCGCTATGGTATCGGCGAGAACCTTTACGGCTACGGCGCGATCGCTGGATTTCGCGCGGCACGTTCGCCGGTTGGGCTCGCACGCACGATCTCCAGGACCGTGATCACGACCTATGGCCGCGACTTCGCGGTCGCCTCGACGCTGTTCCATCGCACGACGACGCCCGGCAAGGTCGGGCGGCAGATGCAGACCTGGGCGCGCTTTCCCGAAGGCTGGCGCGTTGTCGCGGCGCATGTCAGCCTGATCGACGAGCCGAAAACCGCATGAGCAGCATCGTCCTCCCGCGCACGGCCGAGCCCGCCGCGACCGGGCGGCAGACGCTTGCCGAGACGCTGCGCCTGCAACTCGCCGACGAGATCGTGCGCGGCACGCTGCTGCCCGGCACCACGCTCGACGAGACCGAGCTCGCGAGCCGCTTCGCGGTGTCGCGCACCCCGGTGCGCGAGGCGATCCGGCTGCTGGCATCGAGCGGGCTGGTCGAGACCTACGCGCACCGCGCCGCGGTGGTGGCGCGGCCGACGCCGGAGCGGCTCGCCGCGATGTTCGAGGTGATGGCCGAGCTCGAAGCGCTGTGCGCGGGCCTCGCCGCCGAGCGCATGACGGTCGGTGAACGCCACGAGCTCGAGGCCGCACACGAGGAGCTGCGCGCGCTCATCCATTCCGGCGATCCGCAGCGCTATCACGAGGTGAACGAGGCGTTCCACGCGGTGATCTATGCGGGCACGCACAACACCTATCTGGCAGAGATGACGCTCGCGACACGCACGCGCGTCTCGCCGTTCCGCCGCGCGCAGTTCCGCAATCTCGGCCGGCTCGCGAAATCGCATGTCGAGCATGACCGCATCGTGGTGGCGATCCTGCGCGGCGACCACGACGGCGCGACGGCCGCGATGCGCGCGCACATCAAGACGGTGTGCGACGCATATTGGATGTATGCGGAGGGATTGTAGACTCCGGTTGTCATCGCGGCCGAGCGCAGCGAGAGCCGGGACCCATAACCACAAGTCTCTCGCGTCGTCGCGATCGCATGATCGGTGATTATGGATTCCGGATAGCCGCTTCGCGGCTTCCGGAATGACCAGCATCCACAAATGCGCGCCAGCCGCCGAAGCTCGAGACATCGCGCGCGCCGTTGACGCCTTCGGCCTCGACCAGGAAGCCTTTCACGGTGCGGCCGTCGGCGAGGGTGATCGTGCCGATCGAGAGTGGCGGCGGAATGCACGCAACGAACCGTCCGAAGCCGTCCGCCGGCAGCGCCCAGATCTCGAGCGCGACGGCTGCGCCGGTGCCCGGCGCGATGCGCAGCAATCCGGGCTTGGCCGGGTTCGTGCCGGCGAGCGCGAACAGCCGATAGTCGGGCGCCGTCCCGGCGCTTTCCAGGAAGCGCGCGCCGAAGCCTTTCAGTTCGCCGTTGAGCGGCATGCCGGAGAGATGCGCGCCGACGACCGCGAGCGCGATCTCGTCCTTGGCGACCGCCGACGACAGCGGCGCGAGCGGCGGCTGTGCCACGCCGAGCGCGCCGAGCGGAAGCGCGGTATCGTGATGAAATACGCGGCCGAGCGAGGCGAGCATGGCATCGTTGCCGGCCGGCGCGAGCAGCGTGATGCCGAACGGGACGCCGTCGGGACGCATCGTTGCGGGCAGCGCCAGGCCGGCGAGATCGAGCAG
>CAYZMR010000537.1:0-2510 GCA_964479515.1 uncultured Hyphomicrobiales bacterium
CGCTGTCGGTGCGGCGCGCGCCGCCGGTGTCCTCGAACACGCGCTCCTGCACGATCTTGCCGCCGAAGCGACCAGCCGCGCGACGCAGCGCATCGGCGTAGAGCTTGTCGTTTGGATGCGAGCCGGTGACGAGCAGCCAGCGGCGCCACTTCTTCCATACGAGATATTGCGCGAGGCCGTCGGCGAGCATCGAGCGCGTCGGCGCGGTGTGGATGACGTTGGCGCGGCAATCCTCCTCGCGCAGGCGATCGTCGGTCGCACCCGCGTTGAAGAACAGGAGCTCGTGCCCGGCGTCGGCGGCCTTGAGCAAGGCGTCGGCCGGAAGGTCGGCGATCACGATCGAGACGCCGCGTGCGGCGAGCGCCGCGACGGCAGCTGCGGGATCGTCGCCGTCCTTCAGTCTCACGTCCTCGATCACGAAACGCTGGTTGAGAAATTTGCCAGTCGTGTTGTTGTCCGCAATCGCGAGCCGCGCCCCCGCGATCCCGTCGTCCTCGGGCGGCACGTCGAGGAGCGAGATCGCGGCCTTGCTTTCGGGACCGCGCAGATAGCCGATCTTGATCTCGAGCGGCTCGGCCGCGCCCGCGCGCGCCGTGACGGCGAACATCATCGCAAAGGTCGCTAGACATCGAACCAAGGCGCTTCTCCGGCGCGGCGCCATCACGGCTAACTCGCTTACAATACTTGGATTTCCGGTTTGAACCACGGCCAATCTGGCATAATCTCCTCAAGGCCTCGTCATGGGCCACGCGCCAGAAGAAAGCCGGAGGACGCAACGCCATCATGCGAAGACGCGCAGCGCATCTGTTGAGTGCCACCGCAGCGCTTGGGGCCGTCGCCGCATGCCTGACAGGCGCGCTTCCGGCGCGCGGTGCCGATTCGGCGGCGTGTCGCGAGATCGAACGCCGGTACGAGCTTATCAAGTCCGAGATCAGCTCGATCCAGCTCAACTCCACGCTGTTCGCCGCCGCCGACAAGGGTTGCGAGCCGCTCGCGCAGGCGCTTCTCGCCGCGGGCGCGGCGGTCGAGGCGCGCGACCGGCTCGGTGCGATGCCGCTCTCCTCGGCGGCGCGCTCCGGGCACCTGGCGCTGGTCGATCTGCTGCTCGAAAAGGGCGCGCCGATCAACGCGCGCAACCTCGCGGGCTCGACCGCGCTTTATCTTGCGGCCGAGAACGATCGCCTCGCGGTCGTGCGACGGCTCTTGGAAAAAGGCGCGGACCCGAAATTGGCGGGACGCGGCGAGGTTACGCCACTCGCGGCGGCAGCCTTCAAGGGAAATGATCGGATCGTCGAAGTCCTGCTCGCACAGGGCGTCAACCCGAATGCCTTGGACAACAGCGGCAAGACACCGATCGTCTATGCGGCGGCGCTCGGATTCACGCCGGTCGTGCGGCGGCTGCTCGACACCGGCATCGACGTCAATGCTCGCTACGGCAACGATCTGACCGTGCTGATGTGGGCTGCCGGCTATGCCGAGGGCGCCGGCGCGCTCGACGCGGAAAGCGTCGTCAATCTCGTGCTCGATCGCGGCGCCGCGATCGACGCGACGGACAACCGCGGGCGCACCGCGCTGATGACGGCGGCCGAGCTCGATCATGCCGGTATCGTCGAGTTGCTGCTGCGGCGCGGTGCCGACCGGTCGCGCAAGGACAAGGCCGGAAAGACCGCGGGCGACATCACGACGAGCACCGCGATCCGCGAGAAGCTCAGCGTCACGCAATAATTCTATCGCAAGCCCGAGAGATAGTCCGCCATCGCGTGGATGTCGTCCTCGGACGTCGCCTTCATCAGGTCGGACATGCCGGGATTGTTGCCGCGCGCGCCGGTGCGGAAATCCAGCATCGTCTGCAGCATGTATTCCTTCAATTGGCCGGCGAGGCGCGGCTGCGTCCCCTCGCCCAGGTAACTCGCCTGATGGCAGCCCGTGCAGCCGACCGATCCGTTGGCGCGCTGGGCCTTGGCGACGACATCCGCCGGCGCGGCCGGCTGGTCGATGTATGGCCATTTCTTCTTCGAGAAGTAGTCCGCGAGCGCCAGCATGTCGTCGCGCTCGAGCACGTCGACGACGGACTGCATCACGTCGTTCTTGCGGTCGCCGCGCTTGTAGTCGCGCAGTTGCAGGTAGAGGTAGCCCTGATACTGACCCCAGATGACGGGCGTCGTTTTCTCCTGCGGGACGCCGTCTTCGCCATGACATCCGGAGCACAAGGCGGCCTTGTCCTCGATCGTGTCGGCGCGCGCCGTTGGCGCCCCGGGAGCGAGTAGCGCCGCGCCCGCAAGCGCCGTTAGCATCAAAGACAGCCGTTTCCGCATTGACCGCACCCACGAGCTTGCAAACGACGGCCCCCAAAACGAGAGACGGGACCCTGCGGCCCCGTCCCTTAGCACATTCGAGACCGGCTCGGTTGCCGGCTCCCCGCGCGGCTCAGTCCAGCGTGAACGCGATGATGCTATTGCCGCGCTTGTAGTCGAGCTGCACGTTGCCGCCGGCCGCGACAACGACGTACT
>CAYZMR010000538.1:0-2503 GCA_964479515.1 uncultured Hyphomicrobiales bacterium
AGGGTCAGGGTCGAGGACCTGCTGCGCGGCGTGATGATCGCGTCCGGAAACGACGCCTGCATCGCGCTCGCCGAAGGCCTCGCCGGCAGCGAGGACGCCTTCGCCGAGATGATGAACAAGCGCGCCAAGGAGCTCGGCCTGACGCAGTCGCACTTCACCAATCCGACCGGCCTGCACGATCCCGAACACCTCATGACCATGCGCGAGCTTGCCAAGCTCGCGCAGTACGTCCAGCGGACCTATCCGGAGCTCTACAAGATCTATTCCGAGCGCGAGATCACCTGGAACAAGGTGCGCCAGCAGAACCGCAATCCGCTGCTCGCCATGGGCATCGGCGCCGACGGCATGAAGACCGGCTTCACCAAGGAAGCCGGCTACGGGCTGATCGGGTCCGCGGTCCAGAACGGCCTGCGCCTGATTGTCGTCGTCAACGGCTTCAAGAGCATGAAGGAGCGCGCCGACGAGTCGCGCAAACTCCTTGAATGGGGGTTCCGCAGCTTCGAGGCGCGGCCGCTGTTCGCCGCGGGCGAGACCGTCGGCGAGGCGAAGCTCTTCGGCGGCGCGCGCGGCCGCGTGCCGCTGGTCGGCACTGAGGCGATCCGGCTCCTGGTCCCGCGCAACGCCGGGGAGAAGCTGAGCGCCAAGGTCGTCTATTCGGGACCCGTGCGCGCGCCCGTCACCAAGGGCCAGCCGATCGGCACGCTCAAGGTCTCGCGCGGAGAGGCGGTCGTGCTCGAGGTTCCGCTGCAGGCAGCCGAGGATGTCGGCGAGGGCAACCTTCCGCAGCGCGCCTTCGACGCGGTCGGCGAGCTTGTCATCAACGTGTTCCGCGCCGGCGTCGATCGGCTGTGACCTATCAATCCGGCATCAACCGCGGACGCTTCATCACCTTCGAAGGCGGCGAGGGCGCCGGCAAGTCGACGCAGGTCGCGGCGCTTGCCAAACGCCTGCGCGCGCTCGGCCTCGACGTCGTGGTGAGCCGCGAACCCGGCGGCTCGGTCGGCGCCGAGGCGATCCGCCACGTCCTGCTCTCGGGCGCCGCGAAGCCGCTCGGGCCGCACGCCGAGGCGATTCTGTTCGCCGCCGCCCGCGCCGACCACATCCGCCAGACCATCGCGCCGGCGCTCGCGCGCGGCGCCTGGGTGATCAGCGACCGCTTCGCGGATTCGACGCGCATCTATCAGGGCGTGTTGGGGAACGTCGACAAACGGCTGATCGCGGGCCTGGAGAAAGTCACCGTCGGGGACGTGAAGCCCGATCTCACCATCGTGCTCGACGTACCGGCGACGCAGGGCCTCGAGCGCGTCGCCAAGCGCCGCGGCGGCGCCGAGGCCGACCGCTTCGAAGCCGAGGCGTTCGATTTCCACAAGAAGCTGCGCGAGGCCTATCTGGAGCTTGCCGAGCGCGAGCCCGAGCGCTGCGTGCCGATCGACGCGTCGGGCGATCCGGCGAGCGTCGCCAGCGCGGTCTGGGGCGTCGTCGAGGCGCGTCTGCATCCGACCGCCGCGCCGGCGATGATCAAGGACGCCTCGTGAGCCCGCGCGACGGCGCAGACGCGCTCGAGCCGCCGCCTCCGCGCGAAACCACGACGCTCTACGGGCACGCCGAGGCCGAAGCGGCCTTTCTCGATGCCTATCGGGGCGGACGCCTGCCGCATGCCTGGCTCATCGGCGGCCCGCGCGGCATCGGCAAGGCGACGCTTGCCTATCGCATGGCGCGCTTCGTGCTCGCGCATCCCGACCAGGCGAGCAAGGACGTACAGAGCGCCGCGTCGCTCGCGCTGCCGCCCGACAACGCGGTGCTGCGCCGGATCGCCGCGCAGGCGCACACCGACCTGCTGGTCCTGGAGCGCACGGTCGGCGAGAGCGGCAAGCTGCGCACGCAGATCGCGGTCGACGACGTGCGCCGCACCGTCAGCTTCTTCGGCTCGACCGCCGGGGAAGGGGGCTGGCGCGTCTGCATCGTGGATTCGGCCGAGGAACTGAACGCCGCCGGCGCCAACGCGCTGTTGAAGATCCTCGAAGAGCCGCCCAAGCAGGCGCTGCTGATCGTCGTGAGCCACGCGCCCGGTCGGCTGCTGCCGACCATCCGCTCGCGCTGCCGGCGGCTCATGTTGCGGCCCTTGTCGGCGGAAGACGTCGCATGGGCGGTTTCCGCCGCGGTCGGGCGCGAGGCGAGCGGGGGCGATCTCGAACGCGCGGCGGCGGCGGCCGACGGCAGCGTCGCGCGCGCGATCGAGCTCCTTGGCGGCAAGGCGCTCGAGGTGCGCGAGCAGGTCGGCGCGATGCTTGCCAAATTGCCGGCGGTCGACCCGCGCGCGCTGCACGCGCTCGGCGATACGCTCGGGCGCGCCGACGAGGGCGCGTTTACCGCCTTCGTCGACACGGTGCGCGATTGGCTGAGCGCACGGCTTGATGCCGGCGCCACGCGGAGCGGAAGCCTCCTGGCGGTCGCGGATGCCTGGGAACGGCTCAATCGCGCGGCGCGCGACGTCGAGATCTTC
>CAYZMR010000539.1:0-2487 GCA_964479515.1 uncultured Hyphomicrobiales bacterium
TGGTGTTTCCGACCGGCGGGCCGCTGCCGCGCCATCCGAGCCAGCTCTACGAGGCCTCGCTCGAGGGCCTGCTCCTGTTCGCCGCGCTATTCCTGCTGGTGCGCGCCGGCGCGCTCAGGCGGCCCGGCCTCGTGATCGGCGCGTTCGCGATCGGTTATGCCATCGCGCGCAGCTTCTCCGAGCTGTTCCGCGAGCCCGACGCGCAGCTCGGCTTCCTGTGGGGCGGCTTGACCATGGGCATGGTGCTCTCCGTTCCCCTGTTCCTATTTGGCGTCGTTTTGGTCATCATTGCGCTGCGCCGGCCGCCCCTCGGCGCCGCGCAAGCCGCATGACGCCGCTCGAAACCGAACTCCGCCGCATCATCGCAATCGACGGCCCGCTCGATATCGCGCGCTACGTCGCGCTCTGCCTCGGTCATCCGCTCCACGGCTATTACGTGGCGCGCGACCCGCTCGGGAGCGGTGGCGACTTCATCACCGCGCCCGAGATCAGCCAGATGTTCGGCGAGCTGATCGGGTTGTGGGCGGCAGCGATCTGGCATGCGATGGGCACGCCCGCGCCGCTGCGGCTGATCGAGCTTGGCCCCGGCCGCGGGACCCTAATGGCCGACGCATTGCGCGCCACGACCGTCGTTCCGGCGTTTCGCGCCGCGCTCGCGGTGCATCTGGTCGAGACCAGCCCCAGATTGATCGCGCGCCAGCGCGAAACGCTGCCCGGGCTCGATATTCCGCTCACCTGGCATCGCGATCTCGGCGAGGTGCCGCCGGGTCCGGCGATCGTCATCGCCAACGAGTTCTTCGACGCGCTGCCGGTGCACCAAGCGATCAAGGGACGCAACGGCTGGCACCTGCGCATGGTCGGACTGACGAACGACCGTCTCGCCTTCAGGGTCTCGCCCGATCCGATCCCGGACTTCGAGACCGCGCTGCCGCAGCCGCTGCACGACGCGCCGCTCGGCGCGATCTATGAATGGCGCGACGATCACATTGCGCTGGAGCTCGCGCGCCGTCTGGTCCGCGACGGCGGCGCCGCACTCATCATCGACTATGGCCACACCGCGAGCGCGGCCGGCGACACGCTGCAGGCCGTGCGCGGGCACCGCTACGTCAATCCGCTTGCCGAGCCCGGCCTCGCCGACCTCACGGCGCATGTCGATTTCGCCGCGCTCGCGCGCGTGGCGGAGCGCGCCGGCGCGCGCGTCCAGGGGCCGGTGGCGCAAGGCACGTTCCTGCGCCGCCTCGGCATCGAGCAGCGCGCCCAACGGCTCAAGGCCGGTGCGGCGCCGCGGCAAGCCGCCGACATCGGGAGCGCCGTCAAACGTCTGATCGGCGCGGACGCCATGGGGACGCTGTTCAAGGTCCTGGGCGTCGCCGATCCGAAACTCGGCGCGGTGCCGGGATTTGACAGCTAGCGCGCGACGCGCCATGTCGGCCGCATGATCCAGGCCCCTTCCCTCGCCGCGCTCCCGGGCATTCGCCATGCGTTCTTCACCCGCGAAGGCGGGGTCTCGGACGGCATCTATGCGAGCCTCAATGGCGGCCTCGGCTCAAAGGACGCGCCGGAGAAGGTTGCTGAGAACCGCGACCGCATGGCCGCGGCGCTCCGTGTCGCGCCGAGCCGTTTCCTCACCTGCTATCAGATCCACTCGCCCAACGTGGCCGTCGCGCAAGCGCCCTGGACGCGCGAGACGACGCCGGAAGCCGACGCCATCGTGACGCGCGCGCCAGGGCTTGCGGTCGGCGTGCTGACGGCGGACTGCGGCCCGCTGCTGTTCGCGGACGGCGAGGCGGGCGTCGTCGGCGCGGCGCATTCGGGCTGGAAGGGCGCGCTCGGCGGCGTGCTCGAAGCAACGATCGCCGCGATGGAGACGCTGGGCGCGCGGCGCGCGCGCATCCGCGCCGCGCTCGGCCCGGTGATCCGCCAGCCGAACTACGAGGTCGGCCCGGAATTTGTCGCGCGCTTCAATGCGGCCGATCCGGGCAACGCACGGTACTTCGTGCCCTCGCAAAAGCCCGGCCACGCCATGTTCGACCTGCCCGGCTACGTCGCGGCGCGGCTCGAACGCGCCGGCATCGGCGCCTTCGAGGACCTGCGGCTTTGCACCTATGCGGACCCGGCGCGCTTCTTCAGCTACCGCCGCACGACGCATCGCGCCGAGCCGGATTATGGTCGCCACGTCAACGCCATCGCGATTGTTCCCTAGCGGTCGGCATCCCTGCTGGACCGCTGCGGCGATTGGCGCTACGGAGTTCCATCGGTCGGCGACGCCGGGGGCCGATCCCCGGACGACATGTGACGGCATGACCGTCCGCGCCGCGCCGTAGGGACGGCGATGTGGATAAGTTCAAGCCGGCGTGCCGTGGGCACGCTGGGAGCGTTTTCCGGCGAAGTGGGTACCGGTTCGCCGCAGAAAACGCGACCAAACAAAGACGCCGGCGCGTATCGCGTACCGCACGCCGTGGCGGCGCTGCTCGCCGTGCTCGTCGC
>CAYZMR010000540.1:0-2486 GCA_964479515.1 uncultured Hyphomicrobiales bacterium
CTTTCCGCCGCCGCGATGTCGGCGCGGCTCGGCAGCGAGGCCTCGATGCCGAGATAGCGCACCGAATGCGCCGAGGCCGCGCGCGCGAAGCGGAAATGCGCCTCCCACGGCTGCTCCGGCGCCGTCAGGTAGGAATACATGTAGGCGCCGTGGAAGATGTCGCCGGCACCGTTGGTGTCGAGCACCTGGTTCGGCGGCACCGCGAGCGCCGGCATATGGCGCATGGTGCCCTTCTCGTCGAACCAGACGAGCCCTTGCTCGCCGAGCGTGACGCCGCCGATGCGACAGCCCTTGGCGTGCAGGAACTGGCACAGCGCATTCGGGTTCATGCCGAGTTGCTCGCACAGCCGCTGTGAGCAGATCGCCACGTCGATGAATTCGAGCAGCTCCATGGTGTTGGACCGCATTCCTCCACCGTCGAGCGACGTCAGGATGCCGGCCTGCCGGCAGAGCTTGGCGTAGTGGATCGCGGCGTCAGCCTGGTGGCCGTCGAGAAGCAGCGCGCGGCAGCCGGTCAGGTCGAGCGGCGGCACGGGATGCAGGTAATGGTCGTCGCGGCAGCGGATGATCGCGCGCATGCCGTGGTTCGGCATCACGAAGGAGAGCGAAGACTCCTTCACCTTGCGCCCATGCACCGGCACGCCGTATTTCGCCGCCATGTCGAGGAACATGCGCGCGAGCCAGTCGTCGGCCAGCGATGTCATCAGGTCCGGCACCACGCCGAGTTTGGCACAGCAGAACGCGGCCGAGACCGCGTTGCCGCCGAAGCTGACCGCGTAGTCGCGCGCGACCACCTTCTCGTCGCCGGTCGGAATGCGATCGACCAGGAAGGTGACGTCGATATAGGTCTGGCCGATGAAGAGCGCGTCCATGTCATGTTCCGCTTGTCGCCGAAGGGTCCGTGCAGGCCGAACGCGTCAACACCGGGTTAACGGCCCGATGCCCGGATTGCCGATTTTCGCGCGAAAAAAATATTTCCGCGTAATCGGCCCTTAATACCACTGCGCAAGATTGTAGCGAGAATTCAACCCGGATGACCCCCGTTCCGGTGCGTCGCCGTTCAGGCGAATTAACCGGTTGCTAACCATGTTTGGCCGACACCGGAGCACGAAGAACCACGGCGCGCGGCCGACCGGGCAAGCAGTTCAGCCGGCCTTAACGCCGGGCCGTCAGGCTTCGCTGGCGGGGGACAGTCTGGCCGTGAGCGTGCCGAGGCACCGGAAGCTCTTTGCGATCGTCATCGGGCTCGTTGTGGCGGGCATACCTGCCGTCGCGGTGCATTCGTGGCTGTCGAGCTACGTCGAACGGGAGGTCACCGCCGACCTCGACGTCTCCGCCAGGCGCGTGATCGCGCTGGCCGACACACGGCTCGGCGCTGCGGTCGAGGCGCTTGACGACCTGATGAGCCGCGGCGTGCGCTCGTGCGCGGCGGCCGACCTCGGCCTGATGAATAACACGCTGTTCTCGGTCGCCCCGGTCAAGGAAATATCGGTGCTCACCGCGGACGGCAGCACCCAATGCACCAATCTCGGCATTCCGCTCGGCGAACGGCACGTGATTTCAGCGCCGATCGCAAGCGCCTATCCGGCCGTCGTCATCGAAGTGCTGCAGCTCGGCGAGCGCGCCGAGCACGTCGTGCGCGTGCGCGACATGCGCGGACCGCAGGGCGCGGGCCTTGCGGTGCTGATACCGGCCGACCTGTTCCTGCCGCGCACCTCCTGGAACGGCGGGCCGGTGCTGATGCGCGCCCGGATCGACGCGGCTGACGGCACGCTGATCGGCGAGCGCGGTGCCGCGCCCGGGGCGGCGCCGAACGACGATGAGCGCGTGACCGCGACGCAGCGTTCCGAGCGCTTCGGCATCGCCGTCACGGTGTCGACGCCGCGCGGGCGCCTGCTCGCCAACCACTCCGACCTGGTCATGATCGGAACGGTCGGAACCGGTTCCGCCGCCGCCCTCATTCTCGCACTTGCCGCGTTCCGGCCCTGGCGCCCGCGCGGCAATCCGATCGCCGATCTTGAACGCGCGATCGAGAACAACGAGTTCGTGCCCTACTACCAGCCGATCGTGGACCTTTCGACCGCGCGCGTGGTCGCCGCCGAGGTGCTGATCCGCTGGCGCAAGCCGAACGGGAGCCTGGTGCCGCCGGTCCAGTTCATTCCGCTGGCGGAATCGACCGGCCTGATCGTCGAGGTGACCCGCGTGCTGATGCGCCGCGTCTGCGCGGAGGCGGGCCAGGCGATCGGAAGCCGCCCGCATTTCAACATCGGCTTCAATCTCGCGGCGCGCCACTTCAACGACGAGACGGTGGTTGAGGACGTTCGCAAGATCGTCAGTGCTTCACCGATCGCACTCAACCAGGTCCTGCTCGAAGTCACCGAGCGCCAGCCGCTCGAGGACCTTTCGATGGCGCGGCGCGTGATCGCGGCGCTGCAGGGGCTCGGCGTGCGGGTCGGCATCGACGACCTCGGCACCGGTCACAGCGG
>CAYZMR010000541.1:0-2481 GCA_964479515.1 uncultured Hyphomicrobiales bacterium
ACCGAATTTCGCTCGGCATGAAGCAATTGCTCGACGATCCGTGGCAGGGCATCGAGGCCAAGTTCCCGGTCGGCGCCAAGCTCAAGGGCCGCGTCACCAACATCACCGACTACGGCGCGTTCGTGGAACTGGAGCCCGGCATCGAGGGCCTGATCCACGTCTCGGAAATGTCCTGGACCAAGAAGAACGTGCACCCGGGCAAGATCGTCTCCACGTCGCAGGAAGTGGAGGTGCAGGTGCTCGAGGTCGATCCGGTCAAGCGCCGCATCTCGCTCGGCCTCAAGCAGACCATGCGCAACCCGTGGGAGCTGTTCGTCGAGAAGTATCCGGTTGGCACCGAAGTCGAAGGCGAGGTCAAGAACAAGACCGAGTTCGGCCTGTTCCTCGGCCTCGACGGCGACGTCGACGGCATGGTCCACCTCTCCGATCTCGACTGGAAGCGTCCGGGCGAGCAGGTGATCGAGGAATACAAGAAGGGCGACAAGGTGAAGGCGCAGGTTCTCGACGTCGACGTCGAGAAGGAGCGTATTTCTCTCGGGATTAAGCAACTCGAGGCCGATCCGTTCGCCGAGCCGGGCGACTTGAAGCGCGGCGCGGTCGTCACCACGGAAGTGACCGAGGTGAAGGAAAGCGGCATCGACGTGAAGATCGTCGGCACCGAGTTCACCGCCTTCATCAAGCGCAACGAGCTTGCCCGCGACCGCTCCGAGCAGCGCCCCGAGCGCTTCGCGGTCGGCCAGAAGGTGGACGCGCGCGTCACCCAGTTCGACAAGAAGGCCCGCAAGGTCGGCGTGTCGATCAAGGCACTCGAGGTTGCCGAGGAAAAGGAGGCGATCGCGCAGTACGGTTCGTCCGATTCCGGCGCGACGCTCGGCGATATCCTCGGTACCGCGCTCAAGCAGCGCGAGAAGAAGGAAGACTAAGGGTTCCCCAGGCGCGTCGCAGCACGCTGGTGGTGCGACGCGCCTGGGTCCCGGTTTTTCTAGAAACAACCCGGGTCCCGGTTCAGCAGCGCACCATTTCATGCTGCGCTGCGCCCGGGACACGCGACTTCAAACTTCATTCGCCACGATCGCGGCGGCCTGCCGAGCGCCATTGACGCTGTCTGCCGGCGGGGCCAATGTCGGCGCCGACTCGAAAAACCAAGCGGAGAAGCTCATGTCGCTCGATGCCGACGTGATCGTCGATCGCCGCCGCATGCGGCGCAAGCTCACCTTCTGGCGCGTCGCCGCCGTGCTGATCGCCATCGCGGCGATCGTCGCGGTCACCGCCACGGTCGCGCGGCGCGGCAACCTGATGACCGCCGGCAGCGACACCATCGCGCGCGTGACCATCACGGGCCTGATCCGCAACGACCAGGAGCGCGTCGAGCAGCTCGCGCGGCTCGCCAAGTCGAACGTCAAGGCCGTCATCGTGCATGTCGACAGCCCCGGCGGCACCACGGCCGGCTCCGAGCAGCTGCACGAGTCGCTGCGCCGGGTCGCGGCCGCAAAGCCGCTCGTCGTGGTGGTCGACGGCCTCGCGGCGTCCGGCGGCTACATCGCGGCGATGAGCTCCGACCACATCGTGGCGCAGGAGACTTCGCTGGTCGGATCGATCGGCGTGCTGTTCCAGTATCCGAACTTCACCGACCTGCTGAAGACCGTCGGCGTGAAGGTCGAAGAGATCAAGTCCTCGCCGCTCAAGGCGGCGCCGAACGGCTTCGAGCCGACCAGCCCGGAGGCGCGCGCCGCGATCGAGGACCTGGTGAAGGATTCCTACGCCTGGTTCCATGACATGGTGCGTGACCGCCGCCACATGGACGACGCGCTGTTGGCGCGCGTGACCGACGGCCGCGTGTTCACCGGCCGCCAGGGGCTGGAGCTCAAGCTCGTCGACGAGCTCGGCAACGAGCAGACCGCGATCGACTGGCTGGTCAAGGAGAAGGGCATCAAGGCGGACACGCCGGTGCGCGACTGGGAGCTGCGGTCGCGCTTTAGCGACCTGTCGATCTTGCATCTCGCGGTCGGTGCCGCGCTCGAGGCGGTCGGACTCGGACCGCTGGCGCGGCGATTCACCGACTGGGGCAGCGTCCAGGCAATGGAGCGCCTCAACCTTGACGGTCTACTGGCCCTTTGGCACCCTCCCGTCGCGGACTAAGGAGAGCGGCGCCGCGGTCGAGGATGGCTGGGCCGACGCGGTGAAGTTAAGTGGACAGTGGCGAAGGGGCAGCGATGTCGATGATCAAGTCCGAGCTCGTGCAGCGCATCGCCGGGCAGAACCCGCACCTCTATCAGCGTGATGTCGAGAACATCGTCAACGCGATCCTCAACGAAATCACGGCGGCGCTCGCGCGCGGCGACCGCGTCGAGCTGCGCGGCTTCGGCGCATTCTCGGTCAAGCACCGCCCCGCGCGCACCGGCCGCAACCCGCGCACCGGCGCGCATGTGTCGGTCGACCGCAAGTCCGTGCCGTTCTTCAAGACCGGCAAGGAAATGCGCG
>CAYZMR010000542.1:0-2473 GCA_964479515.1 uncultured Hyphomicrobiales bacterium
CTGGTCGGCCTGTTCACCTCGGACGAGGAGATCGGCTCGCCGGCGTGCCGGCCGATCATCGAGGCGGAGGCGCGGCGCGCGCGGGCTGTGTTCAATTCCGAGCCGGGGCGGCCGAGCGGCAATGTGGTGAGCGGTCGCAAGGGCGGCGTGTTCATGAAGATGGAAGTCATCGGCAAGGCGGCGCATTCGGGTGGAAATTACGCCGAAGGCATCTCGGCGATCGAGGAGCTCGCACGCAAGATCGTCGCGCTGCACGCGATCACGGACCTGACCAAGGGCACGACCGTCAATGTCGGGCTCATTTCCGGCGGGCAGACCGTCAACACGATCGCGCCCTGGGCCAAATGCGAGATCGACCTGCGCTACATCAACCCGCCGGATCGCGATGACGCGATGGGCAAGATCGAGCGCATCGTCGCGACCGCGAATGTGCCAGGCACGCGCGCCAGCTTCGAGATCGCGGGCGAATTCAAGCCGCTGGTGCAGTCTCCCGACAGCAAGCGCCTGTTCGATCACTACGCCATGTGCGCCAAGGACCTCGATCTCAAGGTCGAAGGCGAGTTCTCGGGCGGTTGCGCGGACTCAGGATTCACCTCGGGCGTGGGCACGCCGACGGTCTGCGCGGTCGGGCCGATCGGCGCCAAGGCGCACACGCCGGAGGAATACCTGATGGTCGACTCGATGGTGCCGCGCGCGCAGTCGCTCGCGCTCGCGGTGGCGCGGCTGACGTAGGGTGGGCAAAGGCGCGCGAAGCGCGCCGTGCCCGCGCGGGTCAGTTTGAGATGCGCCGCATGCAATAACGCGTGGGCACGCTTGCGCTTGCTGTCGCGCGCGCAAGCTTTGCCCACCCTACGCGCGTTGCTATATATCGCGAGCCCTCCGAACGACCTCCAAAAAGAGCCCCCTCCATGACCAGCGCCCTGTTCTCGCCGCTCCAGCTCGGCAATCTCGAACTCGACAACCGCATCGTCGTTGCCCCCATGTGCCAGTACTCGGCCGATGACGGCGTCGCGAGCGACTGGCACATGACGCATCTCGGCATGATGGCGAATTCCGGCGCCGCGCTGGTCGTGGTCGAGATGACGGATGTTGAACGGCGCGGCCGCATCACGCATGGCTGCCTCGGGCTTTATTCCGACCATTGCGAGGCCGGCCTCGCGCGCGTGATCGCGCATTGCAAGCGCATCGGCACCGCGAAGTTCGGCATCCAGCTCGCGCATGCGGGGCGCAAGGCGTCGTCGTCGCGGCCGTGGGAAGGGGCGCGCGCGCTTCATGCCGGCGAGGACCCGTGGGAGACGATCGCGCCGTCGCCGATCCCGTTCGGCGAGGGCTGGCACACGCCGCGCCAGATGACCGAGGAGGACATGAAGGCGGTACGCGAGGGCTTCGTCGAAGCGACCAAGCGCGCGCTGCGCATCGGCTTCGACGCGATCGAGCTGCACATGGCGCACGGCTACCTGATCCACGCCTTCACGTCGCCGATCTCGAACAAGCGCAACGACGAATATGGCGGCGACCTGCAGGGCCGCATGCGTTTCGGCCTGGAAGTGCTGCGTGACGTGCGCGCGGTGGTGCCGAAGGGCGTGCCGCTCGGCGCGCGCATCTCGGCGGTCGACTGGCTCGACGGCGGGCTCACCATCGAAGACTCCGTGACCTGGGTGCGTACCATGAAGGAGGCGGGGCTCGAATTCGTGTGCGTCTCCTCGGGCGGCGTGAATGGCGCCGCGCGCCTGCCGCTGGATGCGGGCTTCAACGTGCCGCTCGCGGAACGGATCAAGAAGGAGACCGGCATCGTGACGCGCGCGGTCGGGCTGATTACCGAGGCGCGCCAGGCCGAGGCGATCATCGCGGACGGCAAGGCCGACCAGGTCGCGCTCGCGCGCGGCGTGCTCGACGATCCGCATTGGGGCTGGCACGCGGCGAAAGAGCTCGGCGCCGACGTGAAGCGCCCGAAGCAATATGCACGCACCGCGCCGAAGCTGTGGCCGGGCGCGGCGCCGAAGGCGAGCGCGGCGTAAGCTCTCCGCTCATTGCCGCAACGGTTCCAGTCCTCGAGCGCGCTGATAGCGGGCGCCAGCATCCCGCCGGTCGACCGAAACCTTCGCAGGTGCAGCATGATGCGTGACCTTTCGCGGGCGGCGTTTGCTCGACAAAAGGGACCGTGACTGCAAAACTCCCCCGGCAATACCAAAAAACGGGAGGAAGCGATGAATATCGATCGTCGTCGGTTGGCGTTGCCGGCTCTTGCGATTGGGCTCCTCGGCATCGCCCCCGCGTTAGCGGCTTCGGCGGATGAAGATGCGGTCGCGAAGAACGTGGAGGCGTTCCGCGCCGCTCAGGTCGCGGCCGACGCCAAGGCGCTCGACGCCCTCTGCGCGGCCGAGCTCAGCTACAGCCACTCCGATGCCCGCGTCGAGGACAAGGCGACCTTCATCGCCAACGCCACCAACGGAAAATCGAAGTTCTTGTCGCT
>CAYZMR010000543.1:0-2470 GCA_964479515.1 uncultured Hyphomicrobiales bacterium
AGGAGAATAACGCGGGCTCCACGCCGGACACGTTCACCGCGATGATCGCCGAGGCGGGATTGAAGGTCGTGTTCGTCCAGGACGCCTCCGCGCAGCGCACGGAACGCTCGCACATGTTCTATCTCGGCATCATGCGGCCGGGCGACGCGGCGCCCGCGTGGGCGCGCGGCTGATGCGAATCCTCGCGCTCCATGCCGGCATCCATGACGCCTCCGCGGCGGCGTTCGACGACTACACGCTGGTCGCCGCCGTCTCCGAGGAACGCCTCACGCGCATCAAAGGCTACGGGCAATCCGTGCCGTGGCTCGGCATCGACGAGGTGCTGCGCATCGCCGGCTGGAACCGCAACGAGGTCGACGCGATCGCGCTGACTCGGGGCTTTCACCCGACCTATCACCTGCGCGTGCCGCGGTGGCGCGAGCTGCGCTATTCGCTCGAGCGCGCGCGCGGTACCGGGCGCGACTATCGCGATCTCGCGATCCTGAGCCGCCGCCTCGGCACCGCCGACACGCTGTCGATCTTCCACGCCGAGCGCTTCCTGCGCGACAACGCGTTCCGGCCCGATACGAAAATCCACTTCGCCAATCACCACGAGTCGCATGCGCTCGCCGCGCTGTTCTACACCGACTGGACCGACGCGCTCGTCTATACGTCCGACGGCATCGGCGACAATGTCAGCTATTCGATGCGCACGCTGCGCGACGGCAAGCTCGACTGTCACTTCGGCGACGACCGCTGGCTGACGCAGCGCGTGAGCGAAGCCGGGATCGGCAGCGCCTACGGCTATGCGACGGTCGCCGCCGGCTTCAAGATGCTGCGCCACGAGGGCAAGCTGACCGGCTTGGCCGCCTATGGCGAGCCGAAGCTCGCCGACGAGATGGCGGCGCAGTTCCGCTTCACGGAGGACGGGCTGATCGAGACCGACTTCCGCAATTGGGAAGAGATGCGCGCGAAATTTCTCGCCATCTGCCAGGGCAAAGACCGCGAGACGATCGCGGCCTCGATCCAGAAGGTCGCCGAGGACTTGACGCTGCAATCGGTGAAGTTCTGGCTCGCGCGCAGCGGCGCACGGAAGCTCGCGCTCGCCGGTGGGCTGTTCGCCAATGTCCGGCTCAACCGGCTGCTCGCCGAGAGCCTGCCTGTCGACGAGGTGTTCGTGTTTCCCGCCATGGGCGACGACGGCCTGCCGGTCGGCGCCGGGCTCGCGTTCCTGCAGAAGCGCGACGGGCTGGAGACCTGGCTGCGCCACCGGCACCGGCTCGACGACGTCTATCTCGGCCGCGACTATGACGGCCGCATCGACGATACGCTCAACTCCGCTGGCATGCGGCGGCTCGCCGGGCGGAACGTCGAGGTCGCGACCGACCTGATCCGCGCCGGCAAGGCGGGCGCGATCTATACCGGCCGCATGGAATTCGGCCCGCGTGCGCTCGGCGCCCGCTCGATCATCGCGAGCCCGCACGATCACGCGATCAACGACAATCTCAACAAGCGGCTCGACCGCTCCGAGTTCATGCCGTTCGCGCCGTTCGTGCTGGAGGAAGATGCCGCGCGCGTGTTCGAGATCACGGATGTGAATCGCTACGCGGCGCGTTTCATGACCATCACCTGCGCGGTGAAGCCGGAATGGCGCGCCCGCATCCCGGCCGTCGTCCATGTGGACGGCACCGCGCGACCGCAGATCGTGCGCGATGAGACAAACCCGCTGTTCGCCGCGATTCTCAGGCGCTTCCGCGACCAGACCGGCCTGCCGGTGCTCATCAACACGAGCTTCAACGTGCACGAGGAGCCGATCGTCAACCGGCCCGAGGAATGCATGCAGGCGCTCCAGGACGGGCGGGTCGACTTCGTGGTGACGCAGCAGGCCGTTTATGTGGCGGCGTGACCCGTGAGGACGGTCTTTCCGCAAGCCGCCGACGAGGACTTGAAGCGCGCCTTCTTCGCCGGCACCGAGCGCGGCTTCTTCGTCGAGGTCGGCGCCAACGATCCGCGCTGGATCTCGCAGACCTTCGCGATGGAGCAGCGCGGCTGGACCGGCGTGCTGGTCGAGCCGCAGCCGGACTTGGCCGACGCCCTGCGGCGCGAGCGCTCGGCGAAAGTGTTCGCGGTCGCGTGCTCGTCGCGCGCCGCCGCGGGGTCGTGGCTCACGCTCCATCTCGCGGGCCCGCAGTCCTCGTTCGACCAGAAGCTCAATTCCGGCGAGGTGAAGCCGCACGGCACGATCAGCGTGCCGGTCACGACGCTCGACGATATCCTGATCGAGGCGGGCGCCTCGACGATCGATTTCGTCTCGATCGACGTCGAGGGACATGAGTTGCAGGTGCTCGACGGTTTTTCGCTCGAGCGCTGGCGCCCGCGCCTGCTCGTGATCGAGGACCTGCTCACGCACACCCGCCTGCACCGCCACCTGACGGGGCGCGGCTATCGCTGGATCCGGCGCACCGGCATCGACAACTGGTACGTCCCGGCC